>DASXOS010000040.1:0-24587 GCA_036494115.1 Solirubrobacteraceae bacterium
GTATCACGGCTGGCTCTATATCGCGCGGCGCGACGGCGCGGAGCGGCGTGTGGCGCGCGACGAGGGAGCAGTTGGATGGACGACGCACGGCGTGTACACGTACGGCGGCCGCGGCAACCTGGTGCGGCTGCGGACCGCCGACGGGAGGCCGATCAGAACGGTGGCGCGGAGGCCGCAGCAGCACACCTACGACCCGGCCACGGGCGCCCTCGACCTCGTCGCGGACGGCGAGTTGATCGTCGCGGACGGTGCGCGCGTGCATCGCGTCACCTCGCTGCGAGCGAGGGGGCTCCGGCCCCGCGCCACGGAGCTCATCCCGCTCGGCGGGCTGATCGAGCTCATGTCGGCCGACCGCATCGTGATCCTCCGGCCCGACGGCTCGCGATACGCCTCCACCCCGCTCCCGAACGCGGGCACGGTCTCCAGCGGACTCACGGTGGCGTCCGGCCGTACCGCCGTCGCCTTCACCATCGCATACGGGCTCTCAGACGACCCGAACACCACGCGGCGCGCCCACGGCACCGAGATCATCTACTTGCTCGCGGCAGGAGCGCGCAAGGCCGTCGCGATCCACACCGTGCACGTGACGTTCAAGCCGTGCGAGCGTGGCGCGGACGTCAGCTGGCACGGCCGGTGGCTGCTCTACCGCAACTCCGAGGGCAACGTCGCGCGGGTCGACGCCACGGGCACCTCGACCTAGACCGAGAAGAAGACCGTCTCGCCCTCGCCCTGCAACCGGATGTCGAACCGGTACCCGCCCTCGCCGTCCTCGACCGCCATCAGGGTCGAGGCGTCGGCCGACGCCGGAAGCGACGACAGCACCGGATCTGAGGCGTTCGCCGCTTCCTCCTCGGGAAAGTAGATGCGGGTGGGCAGCCGCGCCAGCAGGCCGCGGCACATGACGCTGACGTCGATGTGGGGAGCCTCGGTGGCGCCGTCGGGCGCCGGGAGCGGACCCGGCTTCACCGTGTAGATCGCGTAGCGGCCCTCGTCGTCGGTGCCCGAGCGGCCGAGGCCACGGAACGAGCCCCAGTCGACCGCGCCGCGCGGGTCGTCGGGATGGTCGAAGCGACCGTCCGGATCGGCCTGCCAGGTCTCGATCACGGCGTCGGGAATCGGATCACCGTTGCCGTCGAACACCCGGCCGCGGATCCAGAACGCGCCCTCGCTGCCCTCGGGCACGACCTCCGCCCCGTCCTCCCAGGTCAGGCCGATGGCAAAGTACGGCCCGACGGTCTGGGAGGGGGTGATGCCCGCGGTGCCGCCGGCACCCCCGCCGTCCGAGCCGGCGGCGCTCACGCGTGCGGCTCCTCGAACACCGTCGCCTCGGGACCGCGGAGCACGATGTCCCACGTGTAGCCGAGCTGCCAGTGGTCCTCGGTGGTGTCCCAGTCGAAGTGCGAGACCATCCGCTCGCGCACCTGCGGGTCCGGCACAGAATTGAAGATCGGGTCCTCGGAGAACAGCGGGTCGTCCGGGAAGTACATCTGGGTGACCAGACGCTGGGTGAACGCGCGGCCGAACAGCGAGAAGTGGATGTGCGCCGGCCGCCACGCGTTGTGGTGGTTCTTCCACGGGTACGCGCCGGGCCTGATCGTGACGAAGCGGTAGCGCCCCTCGGAGTCGGTGAAGCAGCGGCCGACGCCGGTGAAGTTCGGATCGAGCGGAGCCGGCCAGTCGTCGACGGCGTGGCGGTAGCGGCCGCAGGCGTTGGCCTGCCACACCTCGACGAGCGTGTTCGGGACCGGGCGGCCGTCGCTGTCGAGGACCCGGCCGGTGACCTGGATCCGCTGCCCGATCGGCTCCTCCTCGTGCTGGCGGGTGAGGTCATGGTCGAGCGGGCCCAGGCGGCTCTCGCCGAGCACCGGGGCGGTCACCTCGGTCAGCATCTGGGGGAGCATCACGAGCGGGTTCTTGGGATGGCGCAGGGCGGTGCTGCGGTAGCCCGCAAAGTCGAGCGGCGGATCGATCTCGGCGTTCTCGCGCCCGTAGCGCGGTAGCACCAAGCCGCTCTCGCTGCGCTGCAAATCCGTCATCCGCGACCCTCCTATCGAAAAATGCTAGGCCTGGACTACCACAGCCAGGCCCTGACCAACCCCGATGCACAGCGCCGCGACGCCGTAGCCACCACCCCGCCGTTTCAACTCGTGCGCCAGTGACCCGAGGATCCGGACCCCGGAGGCGCCAAGCGGATGGCCGATCGCGATCGCACCGCCGTTCGGGTTGACCTTATCCGGGTCGAGCTCGTTCCACTGCGACATGTCCGCCAGGCACTGCGACGCGAACGCCTCGTTGAGCTCGACGACCTCGATGTCGTCCCATCCGATCCCCGCGCGCTCCAGCGCGATGTTGGCGGCCTCAACCGGCGCGATCCCGAACACGTCGGGATCGACCGCCGCGGCTCCGCGCGACACGATGCGCGCCAGCGGGTCGCGCCCGATCGACGACACCGCATCCTCGTCCGCCAGCAGCAAGGCACCGGCCCCGTCGTTCAACGGCGAGGAGTTGCCCGCGGTCACCGTGCCATCTGAAGCGAACGCGGGCCTCAGCTTCGCCAGCTTCTCCAAAGAGGTGTCGGGGCGGACGCTCTCGTCGCGCTCCAGGTCCGTATCCGGGACGGGGATCACCCACTCGCCGTAGAAGCCGTTGTCCCACGCCGCCGCGGTCCGCTGGTGGCTGCGCAGCGCGAACTGATCCTGTGCCGGCCGGGAGATCTCGTAGATGCCGGCAAGCTTCTCGGCGCTCTCGCCGAGCGAGATCGTCCACTGGTCGGGCATCTCCGGGTTGACCATACGCCAGCCGAGCGTGCTCGAGTTGAGCGTCTCGTGCCCGCGGGGGAACGCCTTCTCAGGCTTCAAGAGGACCCACGGCGCCCGGCTCATCGACTCGACTCCGCCCACGAGCACGATCGATGCGTCGCCGGTCTCGATCGCCCGGCTGCCCTGCATCGCCGCGTCGAGGCTCGAGCCGCACAGCCGGTTGATGGTCGAGCCCGGGATGCTGGTGGGCAGGCCTGCGAGCAGCGTCGCCATCCTGGCCACGTTCCGGTTGTCCTCACCGGCCTGGTTGGCGTCGCCGAACAGCACGTCGTCGATCCGCGCCGGGTCGAGGCCCGGGGAGCGCTCGAGCAGCGAGCGCACGACGTGGGCGCCGAGGTCGTCGGGCCGCACCTGGGCGAGCCCGCCACCGTACCGGCCGAACGGGGTGCGAACGGCATCGACGACGTATGCGGCGCTCACCGGCTCTGCAGCTCCCGCAGCGCCTCGAGCTCGCGTTCGTTCGGCGGCTCGGTGTGACGGATCTGATCGGCGACCTTGAGCCGCCAGCCGGTCTTCTCCTGCACCTCGTCGACGTCGACGCCGAGGTGGAGCTGGACGAGCGTCAGCTCCTTGGTGTCGGGATCAGGTTCGAGGGTGCCGAGGTCGGTGATCACCGCGGTCGGTCCCTTGCCGGTGAACCCGCAGCGCCCGCGTGTGCCATTGCCCTCGCCGTGACCGACGGTGGTCCGGAAGTCGAGGTGCTCCACGAACGTGCGCGGGCTGTGCGGCGCGATCACGATCACCTCCCCGCAGCTGGAGGCGATCTCGGGTGCGCCGCCGGCGCCGGGCAGGCGCGTCTTGGGCTGGGCGTAGTCGCCGATCACGGTCGTGTTGAGGTTCGCGTAGCGGTCGATCTGGGCCGCGCCGAGAAAGGCCACGTCGATCCGGCCGGCGCCGATCCAGTAGTTGAACATCTCGGTCACGGACACGATCGCGTCGGCGGTTTCGGCGAGCTCGCCGTCGCCGATCGACAGCGGGATGTGAAACGGCTTGGCCCCGATCGTGCCCGACTCGTACACGAGCACGAGGTCCGGGTTGTGAACCATGCGGGCCAGGATGGCCGCGGTGCTGGGCCGACCCACGCCGATGAACACGGTCTGCGCATCGCGCAGACGGCGAGCCGCGGCAACCGTCTGTGTCTCGGCTGCGGTGACCTCGCGGGACTGCGCCTCGACACTCACGAGCCCACGGCCTCCCGATCCAGCACGTGTTCCCGCATCCAGGCGGTGAACTCGTCGCGGTCGCGGCTCAGCTTGTCCCAGAAGCGGTAGAAGTCGTTATCGCGCTCGGTGATGCCGAGACTGTAGGACGGGCGCGATCCGCCCGGCGCCTCGGCGACGTATGAGATCACCCAGCCGGGGATGATGACCCCGCCGGGCTTGGGTTCGAGCTCGTCGACGATCCGCTCGACGGTGACCAGGGAGCGGCTCGCGGCGAGCACCGCCTCCTTCTGCACGCCGGGGATTCCCCAGAGCTGCACGTTGCCGTCGCGGTCCGCCTCCTGGGCATGGATGATCGACACGTCCGGGTTGAGCGCCGGCACCGCCACCAGCTGCTCGCCGGTGAACGGGCAGGTGATGCCGGCCACGCGCGTATGCGCCACGAGATCCGTTCCGACATAGCCGCGCATGACCGCGCACGGCATGTTCGAGGCGCCGGCCGCGTACCGGTTGGCCATCCCGGCGTGACTGTGTTCCTCGATCTCGATTTCGTGCGGCCAGTGGTTCTCGATCACGTCGCGGAACCGGTGCAGCGAGCCCACGCCGGGATTGCCGCCGTAGGAGAACACGAGCTTGCGCGCCGAGCCCACGCCGATCATCTGGTCATAGAGCAGATCTGGGGTCATTCGGATCAGCTCGAGCTCGCGGCGGCCCTGACGCAGCAGCTCGTGTCCCGCGGCGAACGGGATCAGATGCGTGAAGCCCTCGAGCGCGACAGAATCGCCGTCGTCGACGAGCGCCGCGACGGCTTCGGAGAGCGACGTGACCTCAGCCACGAACCCGCCGCGGTTCGCAATGAGAACAAGTGGTCACATAGCGAACCTTACCGTACGCTTCCGGCGATGAACGTGGCGATCGCAGGAGGCGGCGGAGGAGTTGGAGCGTCGGTCGCATTCAACCTGCTGACCGCGCCCGACCACGCCGACGTCGCCCTCCTGGACAGCCGCCGCGAGATGGTGCTCTCCCACCTCTGGGACCTCGAGCAGGTGCTCGAGCAGGACGCGAGCGGCACGATTCGCGAGGGCGGCGCCGAGGACCTGGCCGGCGCCGACGTGGTCGTCGTCACCGCCGCGGCGCCGCTCACCGTCAACCAGTCGCGGATGGTGTACCTCCGGGACAACGCGGAGATCGTGGCCGGGGTAGCCGACGCGCTGCCGGATGGGTGGCCGGGGGTGCTTCTGATCGTCACCAACCCCGTCGACCCGCTGTGCACCTGGATTCAGCAGCGCACCGGGCTCGACCGCCGGCGCGTGCTCGGCTACACCCTGAACGATTCGCTGCGGCTCCGCACCGGGGTCGCCAAGGCCCTCGGCCGCGCGCCGGGCAGCGTCGAGGCCTGGACGATCGGCGAGCACGGCGAGCACGCGGTGATGCTGTGGGACCGGATCCAGGTCGATGGCGCGCCGGTGACGCTGACCGAGGCTCAGCGCCGCGAGGCGCAGGAGTTCGTGAGCGGCTGGTACGTGCGCCACGTGGCGCTCGACTCGGGCCGGTCGTCGACATGGACGTCGGGCCGGGGCGTGGCCCGGATGGTGCGGGCGCTCGGCGGCGGAGAGCGCCGCCCCTGGCCGGCGTCGATGCTCCTGAACGGCGAGTACGGCATCGACGGCGTCAGCCTGAGCGTGCCGGTCTTGCTCGGTCCAGGTGGGGGCGAGCAGATCGACGAGTGGCCGCTGACCGCCGAGCAACGGTCGGCTGTGGCAGCCGGCGCGGAGTTCGTGCGCGCGGCCGCCGCGCAGCTCACAGGGCCCGGGGCGCAAACAGCTCGTTGACCGCGACGGCCGCGAGGCCGGAGGCGCTGCGCGTTCAGATGTGCCGTGCGCGCAGGCCCGTGGGCGCGTGCGCGAACAGAGCAGCGTCGAGCTCCGGCCCCTCGCCGTGCTCGATTGCGTCGATCAGCTTGCGGTGGACCTCGACTATCGCCGGACCGTCGAAGGCCTCGATGCGGACGCTCTGCATCGATTCCTCGAGGAAGTCGGTCAGTGCCAGGTACATGGTTCGCAGGGGCAGGTTTCGACACAGCTTGGCGATCCGCCGATGCAGCTCCCAGTTGATCGCGAACCACGCCTCCGGGTCGCCGGGCGAGGCGTCCATCTGATCGAGGAGCTTGCGCATCGTCCGGATGTCGTCGGGGCGGTGGTAGCGCGCGGCGTGGCGGGCTATCAGCGGCTCGAGCGCGTCGCGGACCTCGGCACATTCCTCGTAGGTCAGCGCGCCGGCCTGAAACCCGAGCACGACGTTCGTGAACGCAACCTGCACGGTCTGGCGCGAGGCGAACACCCCGCCCCCGGGTCCCGGCCGGACCTCGATCAGGCCGCGCGTCTCGAGCAGGCGAACCGCCTCGTTGATCGTGCCCACCGCGACCCCGAACCGCGAGCGCAGATCCTCCTTGGTGCCGAGGTGCTCCTGAGGCTCGCGCTCGTCCGCGATCTCACGCTCCAGGATCCTCGCGACCTGCTCGGCCCGTGAGGTGCGGGGCAGTGCCGTCTGCGCCGTCACGCCGCCAATGGTAGTGATTTATGTTGCTTGTCAACATCGGCGGCGAGGCGAGTCACGCCACCGCCACCTCGACGAGCAGCGGCGCGTCACGATCCCCCAGGCTCGGGATGACGTCGTCAAGCGTGCCCACGAGCTCCTCATGGGTCTCGATCCGGACGGCATCACAGCCCAGGCAGCGGGCCATGCCGGCGACGTCGACGGTGTCGAACGACGGCCACGGACCGGTGCCGCCGCGGCTCTGGGCGAGCGTATCCATGATCGCGTAACGGCCGTTGCCCATGACCACGAACAGCGCCCCGGCGCCGTACCGCGCGGCGCTCCACAGCCCCTGGATCGCGTACATCGCCGAGCCGTCGCCGAGCACGGCCACCACCGGCCGCTCGGGCAGACCCATCCGCAGGCCGATCGCGCCGGACAGACCGAAACCGAGCCCGCCGTTGCCCCCGGCGACGAAGCCGAGGGGCGTCCGGATCGGGATTCGCCGGTAGAGCTCCGGCTGGCTCGACGGTGTCTCCTCCACCACCACCGCCTCGGGCGGGAGGCGCTCGGCGAGCGCCGCGAGCACATGCCCGGCGGTGAGCCGCTCCCCGGGGGATGGTGGCGCGGGGGCGACCGGACGCCGCATCGGCTCGGCGACGGTCGAGTCCCTGTCGGAGATCTGTGCGGCGAGCGCCGCGCAGGCCTCGGCCACGGGCGCGATCACCCCAAGCTCGGCCGGGCTCTTGTGCACGTCGGCGGGATCGTCGCTGATCACCGCCACGCGGGTCTCCGGATCGACCATCGGCCCCGGCTCATCGAGCAGGTAGAGCCGGAACGCGTTGGTGCCGATCGCGACCACCACGTCGTGGGGGGCGAGCGTCTCGCACATCAGCCGCCGACGCCAGGGGAGGATGCCCGCGAATTGGGGATGGTCCTGCGGGAACCCGGCGCGGCGGGCGAACGACTCCTGCCACACCGGTGCACAGAGCCGTTCGGCCAGAGCCACGACGGCGGCCCATCCGGCCTCGCTGTCGGTCCCAGGGCCGACCACGAGCGCCGGCGAGCGGGCGTCGTCGAGCAGCGCGGCGAGGTCGGCGAGCGCCTCCGGCGCCACCGAGCGAGGCTGCAACACGCGGGCCGGCGAGGCCGCGGCGAGCTCATCGGCCGGTTCGCTCCAGTCGCCCATCGGCACCACCACGAGCGCTGGCCCGCGTCCGGCCATCGCCTCGTGGTGGGCGCGGGCGATCGCGCCGGGGACATCCTGTGCCCGCGCCGGCAGGTTCGACCACACGGGATACTCGCCGGCCAGGCGCTCGAGCGCGCGACCCGTGAGGAACGGCTCGAACGCCACCTGGCGGCGGTCCTGCTGTCCGACCACGATCACCAGCGGCGCCCGGCAGTCGCGCGCGTTGGCGATCGCGTTGATGGCGTTGCCGAGGCCAGGGGCCGTATGGAGGTTCACGAACGCCGGCCGGCCGCGGGCGATCGCGTAGCCGGTGGCCATTCCGACGACCGCGCCCTCGTGCAGGCCGAGCACGAACTCGATGTCCTGCGGAAGATCGGTGAGGAAGTGGATCTCGGTGGAACCCGGGTTGCCGAAGATCCGGGTCAACCCGTGGCGGCGCATCACGTCGAATGCGGCGTCCCGGACGGTTCCAGCCATCGGAGCGGGCACGCTAACAGGTTCGCCTCCCGCACAACCGGTCACATTGCGAACGTCCGGGAGCGCGGCTAGTGTTCGGATGCCGAACGGACGCGCGGCGATGAGCCCCTCCACGATGACCGATACGCCTCGCCAGAGCTCAGACTTCGTGCAGTCGCTGGAACGCGGCCTGTTGGTGATCCGCGCCTTCGACGCCGAGCACCGCGAGCTCGGGCTGAGCGAGGTGGCCCGCGCCACCGGCCTGACCCGGGCCGCGGCGAGGCGGTTCCTGCTGACCCTGGTGCGGCTCGGTTACGTCAACTTCCATGACGGCAGGTTCTCACTGAGCCCGCGCGTGCTCGAGCTGGGGTACGCGTACCTGTCGAGCCTCAGCCTGCCCGAGGTGGCCCAGCCCCACCTGGAGGCCCTCGTGGCCAAGGTCAACGAGTCTTCGTCGATCTCGGTGCTCGACGACACCGACATCGTGTACGTGGTCCGCGTGCCCACGCGACGGATCATGAGCATCACGCTCGCCGTGGGGACGCGGCTCCCGGCATACGCCACCTCGATGGGACGGGTGCTGCTCGCGGGGCTGCCCGACGACGAGCTCGACGCGCGCTTGGAGCGGATCGCCTTCGAACCGCTCACCGCGCGCACGGTGACCGACGTGGAGGCTCTGCGCACGACCCTGAGCACGGTCCGGCGCCACGGCTACGCCGCCACCGATCAGGAGCTCGAGGAGGGTCTGCGCTCATTGGCGGTGCCGATCCGCGACGTCAGCGGCGCCACCACTGCCGCGCTGAATGTCTCGGTGCACGCCAGCCGCGCCTCGATGGCGGCGCTACGCCGCGAGTTCCTGCCCCCTGCGCAGGAGGCGGCGGCGGCGATCGAGGAGGACCTGCGCGGCGCCGCTCCGGCGGCCGCCCGCCTGTAATCAGGCGACGCAGGGCACTAATTCGCGGTGACCACGTCGCCGCGCGACAGGGCCCGCTCGCCGCGGATGCGGTTCGCCGCCACGGCGCCGGCCAGCGCCACCACGAAGCAGGTCAGGGCACCGAGGCCGAGTCCGGCCCGCGCGCCGAGCAGCGCCATCGTGACGCCGACGACCGGGCCGCCGATCGGGGTGGAGCCCTGGAAGGCGACGAACCACAGCGACATCACGCGCCCGCGCATCGCCGGATCGGCCGTCAGCTGCAGGGTCGAGTTGCCGGTCGACATGAACGAGATGCTCGCGCCGCCGGCCAGGGCCAGCGCGAGCAGCGCAAACGGCAGATCGGGGGCGATCGTGGCCAGCAGCATCGCGATGCCGAAGCCGAACGCGGCCACGACCAGCGGCATGAGCCCGGTCCGGCCGCGCGCCGCCACGAGCAAGCCGCCGACGACGGCGCCGACGCCCATGGCTGCGGTCATGAAGCCATAGCCACTGGCACCGACGTGGAGCCCGCGGCTGGCCATCACCGGCAGCGACACCTGGAACTCGTAGGTGAGACAGCCCACCGCGCCCATCATCAGCAGCGGGATCGCCAGGCCGGGCGTCGAGCGCACGTAGCGGAGGCCCTCGCGCAGCTGGCCCTTGGCCCGCGGCGTGGGATTGGTCGGGCTCAGGGCCGAGACGTCCATCGTCACCAGCGAGAACACGACGGCCACGAAGCTGGCCGCATTCAGGAGAAAGCACGGGCCCTCGCCAACCGTCGCGATCAGGATGCCCGCCACCGCGGGGCCGATGATCCGCGCCACATTGACGAGCACCGAGTTGAGGCTGACCGCATTGCGGAGATGCTCAGGGCCGACCATCTCGAGCATGAACGACTGCCGGGACGGGTTCTCGAACGCGTTGTTGAGGCCGAGCAGCGCGGCCAGGATCCCGATCTGCCAGACGCGCACCTCACCGGTGATCGTGAGCACTCCGAGGATCAGGGCCTGGATCCCCATCGCGGACTGCAGCATCACCATCAGCCGCCGCTTGTCGACGCGGTCGGCGATCACGCCGCCGTACGGGGCCAGCAGGAGGACCGGAACGGTCTGGAGCGCGACGACGAGCCCGAGCATCGTGCTCGAATGGGTCAGCGTCAGCACCAGCCAGGACTGCGCCGTCATCTGCATCCAGGTGCCGATCAGCGAGACGGCCTGGCCGCTGACGTAACGGCGGTAGTTGGCCACGCTGAACGCGGCGAAGGTGAGCCGGCCTGCCCGGCGGACGCGGGTCACCGGCGGAGCTCCCGCAATTCAGCGGCGAGCGCCTCGAGCGCCGGCAGTGCCTTCTCGATCCGTCGGCGATCGTCGGTGGCCAGGCCCTCCAGGGCGGCGTTGACCGCCGCCGTGCGCTCCCGGCGCATGGCCTTGGCGAGCCGGCGGCCGCGGGCAGTGGCCTCGAGCCATGCCGACCGGCGGTCACCCGGGTCGCTGCGCCGGATGACCAGGTCAGCGTCCGCAAGGTCCGCGACCACGCGGGAGAGCATCGTCGGGTTGAGCCCCTCATCAGCCGCCACCTCGGAGAGCCGGATCGGCCCGAGCCGGTCGACCTTCAGAAGCACCGACACGCCGGTCGGGGTCAGTCCGGCGCTCGTCGCCGCCGCGGTCTGCCGCAGGTGGCGGGAAAGCTTGCCGATCGCGACTCGCAGCTGCGAGGCGAAATCGAGCTCAGATTCGGTGGGGCTGGCGACGCTGGGCAAAGTCTCCTGAGAGTCGGGATAGTTGCTTGCTGGCAAGCATTATTCTAGCGCGTTCGCTGGGGTGCCATGATGGGCGCCATGCCAATGTCTGAGACCCGCACCACCCCGGACGAGATCACCGCGGCCGTGGTCGCGAGCTACGACCGCGCGGATGACGCCCGGCTGCGCGAGGTGATGCAGGCCCTCGTCCGCCATCTCCACGCCTTCGCCTCGGAGGTCAGGCTGACCCCGCAGGAGTGGGAGCGGGCGATCGCGGTGCTGACCGCGACCGGCGAGATCACCGACGAGCACCGCCAGGAGTTCATCCTGTGGTCGGACACCCTCGGCCTCTCCATGCTGGTCGACGCCCTCACCCATCAGCTGCCGCCGGGCGCCACCGAGTCGACGGTACTCGGTCCGTTCTACGTGCCGGGCTCTCCCGTGCGCGAGTACGGCGCCAACATCGCCGCCGAGCAGGCGGGCGTGCCGGCATGGGTCCACGGCCGGGTGCTCGACACCGACGGCCAGCCGATCGCGGGCGCGGAACTCGACGTGTGGCAGAACGGCGACGATCGGCTCTACGCCGTGCAGCGCCCTGAGGCGCCCGAGGATCATCTCCGGGGCCGCCTCGAGACCCGCGGCGACGGCAGCTACGCGTTCCTCGCCGTGCGCCCGGTGCCGTACCCGATCCCGTTTGACGGCCCGGTGGGGCAGATGCTCGAGGCGACCGGCCGCCATCCCTGGCGCCCCGCCCACATCCACATGATCATCCGCGCCGCGGGCTACCTGCCGCTGACCACCCACATCTTCGACCAGGCCAGCGAGTACCTGGACTCCGACGCCGTGTTCGCGGTCAAGCCCTCACTGGTGCGCGAGTTTGTTGAGCGAGCCGCCGACGATCCGGAGAAGCCGCAGGGCATCGACGGCAACTGGGTGTCGGTCGAGAACGACATCGTCCTGGCCCCCGCGGGCTCATGACCCGACTCGACGGCACCCGGGCGCTGGTCACCGGCGGCAGCAACGGCCTCGGGCGGGCGATGGCCAAGGCTCTGGCCGACGCCGGTGCGCACGTGGCGCTCACGAGCCGCGACCAGGTGCGGGCCCACGAGGTCGCCCGCGAGATCGCGGGTAACGTCGTCCCGCTCGAGCTCGACGTGCGCGACGAGAACTCAGTCGGCGCCACGGTCGACGTCGCCTACGCCCTGCTCGGCGGCCTGGACCTCCTCGTCAACAACGCCGGAATCGGGATGCGCACGGTGAATCCGCGCTTCCTGACCGAGCCGCAGTCGTTCTGGGAGGTCCCGCCCGAGGGCTACCGCAACGTGCTGGAGACGAAGGCGACCGGCTGCTTCCTCGTCGCTCGCGCGGTCGTCCCGCGGATGCTCGCGGCGGACGGCGGCCGCGTGGTCACGATCTCTATGAACCAGCAGACGATGACGCGCCGCGGGTTCGTCCCCTATGGCCCGGCGGGCGCCGCCGTCGAGGCGCTGGCCCGGGTCATCGCCGCCGATCTGCAAGGCACGAGCGTGACCGCGAACATCCTGTTGCCGGGCGGCGCCACCGCGACGGGGATGATCCCCGATGAGGCACCGCCCGAGCGCCGGGCGGACCTGCTCGATCCCTCGGTCATGGGGCCGCCGATCGTGTGGCTTGCCTCACGGGAGGCGGCGGGCGTCCACGACGAGCGGATCGTGGCTACCGAGTTCGAGACCTGGCTGTCTCGGCGCTGAGCGCGCCAGACCTCAGCATCGACAGGTCGATCGCGTTCGCCATCGCCTGATAGCCGCGGCGATTCGGGTGCAGGTGGTCGCCGCTGTCGTAGGCCGGGTCGAGCATCGTCGGAACGCCGGCGTCCGCCACCGCGTGCGAGAAGTCGATCACTCCGTCGAAGGCGCCGCCGTGGAGGATCCAGTCGTTGATCGCCTCGCGCTTGGCCTCGCCCGCGGGCGTCCAGTACCGGGCGCCGCGGAAGGGCAGGACGGTGGCGCCGAAAATGCGCAGGTGGGCGGCGTGGGCCTCGCTGATCAGACGCCGGTAGCCGGCGATGATCTGAGCCGCCGAGATGTCGTCGTGGGGGGCGCTCGAGGCCCCGGTGTGCTGGCTCTGATCGATGTCGTTGACCCCCTCGAGCAGGATCACCTCCCGGATCCCCGCGCGGTGCAGCACGTCGCGCTTGAAGCGCGCGAGCGCGCTCACGCCGCAGCATGGCGCGGTGTTGAGGAGGCGATTGCCGCCGATCCCCTCGTCGACGACGCTCAGCGTGTCCCCCGTGCGGGGGTGCAGGCGCCGGGCGAGGTCGTTCGGCCAGCGGGCATTGGTGTTCGTGCCCGAGTTCACGCCGTCGGTGATCGAGTCGCCGAAGCCGACCAGTGTCCCGAGGTCGCGCGCCGGCGCGAGGACGTCGACGCTGGCCACGTAATACCACGAGAACGTCTTGGTCGTGAACGACGCGCCACCGGGGTCGAGCACGTGATCGCCACGCGCCATGTAGTTGACCTGCTGGGCCACGGCGTGCTCGGTGGCGGGGCCAGTGGCGCGGGGCAGGAACACGCTGACGGCGAGCTGCTGGAACGGCTGCACCCTGAGCGCGACCGGGTCGGTCAGCACGGCGGCACCGGGCTTGATCACGACCGAGCGCCGGTGGCGGAAGGTGAGCGGGATCTCGGGGTCGGTGGCGGCGCCGGTCCCGCGGACGGCGATCGCGGCGTGGCCGACGTCGAGTGAGCGCGTGCCGAACGCGTTGGTGACGAGCACGCGCACCTTGGTGCCCCCGGCGCTCGTGTAGACGATGTTGCGGACCGTCTGGTTGCTGAAGCCGGCCGCTCCCAGCGTGTTCGGCGTCGGCGCCGTCGGGGCCGCGCTCCAGCTCGCCACCCAGTGCGGGGGTCCTGTCGGTAGCGCCGCCCGCCGCACCGGCCCAACGGCGGCCACGAAGCGCAGATGACCCCGGTGACGCGCTGGAGCCGCGGCGGCGAAGCCGACCGATACGGCCACGATCACCGCGACGAGCACCGCTCCCGCTACGAGCCACGAGGACCCCACCCGGACAACGCCCTTCCTCAAGATGCTCCCCTACTCATTGGTGGCTCGCGAATCCTGCTCCGCCCCAGGAGCGCGACCAATCGTACCGCCGGCGGCTCAACCGCCGATCATCCGGCGCACGGTGCCGAGCACGGAGGGCTCGAGCAGTTTGCTGCAGTAGAGCGTGAAGTGGATGCCGTCGAACCGGCACACCTGGCCGCCCACGCTCTCCTGGTAGCGCCCCGAGGGCGAGACGACCTTGTCGATGTCGAGCAGCCCGACCTGGCCGGGGTCCCTGGCCGCGGCCGCCTGGAGCAGGCGGTTGATCTCCGCGTGGCGGGCGGACGAGGCGGCGGCCGCGGGTGAGCCGTCGGGGTCCGCCGGCGGGTCCGTCCACGGCACCGAGAGGAACAGGACCTTCGTGCCGTTGCGGGCGAGCACGTTCACGTACTGGTTGATCTGGCCCTGCAGGTAGGAGTCGAACCAGGCGTCGCCGAGGTGGGTGTCGTTCCCGCTCATGCGCCAGTCGAACGTGTCGCGGTAGCCGAGCTCGACGACGACGGCGTCGGCGTGCAGCGTCTGCGCGTCCTGCGACCACTGCTGCAGTGCGGTGGGACAGCCCGGATCCTGGCTCTGCCAGTCGCCGTTGACGCTGAGCTCGCCACTCGTCGTGAACGCGCAGCCGAGCTTCGCCGCATTGGCGATCTCCACCCCGTAGCGCTCCTCGTCCTGCATCATGCCCACGCCGAGCGTGTAGGCGAGCGAGTCGCCGACGAGCAGCACCTTCTTCGGCGGGCAGGTGTGGAATGTCCGCGTGCTCGACCCGCTCCAGGTGAGCGCGTGTTTGCCGAGCGAGTCGTACATCTGGCGGGCGGCAGTGGCGGCGGAGTACGGCGCGAGCCCGTAGTGGGAGGTGTCGGTTAGCGCCACCTGGCAACTCGCGCCGCTGCCCTCGAGTCCCGCCGGGGCCTTGGGCGCCACCGCGGCGGAGGCCTCGCCGATCGGGACGGCCGCGAACGTCGACCCGAACAGGATCGAGGCCGCGGCGCCGACTGCCGCGGCCGGCGCAAGCCAGCGCACGAGCCACGTGGGCACGGTGTGCCGGCGCACCGGCTGCTCGATCAGCACGAACGAGAGCAGGCTCACCACGAGCGTCGCGAACAGCCGCAGGATGAGCAGCGGCGTTCCCTGCAGTCCCGTGGATTGGGAGTTGAGCCACAGAAACAGCGGGAAATGCCAGAGATAGACCCCGTAGGAGATGACCCCGAGCGCGCGCAGCGGCATCCAGGTCAGCGTGCGCTCGATGACACTGCCCGGAAGGAGCACGACGGCGGCGATCACGAGCGCGATCGCGAAGTCGACGCCCACGAGGCCGTACGGGTAGAGCCAGGCGGAGCTGCCGCGGGCGAGCAGCATGATCACCAGCACGCCGAGCAGGCCTCCGGCGGCGAGGGGGCCGAGCAGCCGCCGGCCCAGCCGCGCCACGGGCACGACTTCGGCGAGCGCCTCGTCCTCGACCCGCTCCCGCCGCTCTTTGGCATCCCGGAACAGCGCGAGCGCCACCGCCAGCGCCGCCCCGGCGAGCAGGCTCCCGGCCCTGGTATCCGTGCCGTAGTAGACCCGATCGAGACCGCGGCCACCGCCCCACAGGAACGCCGTGTCGATCGCCGAGGCGACGACGCCGCCGAGGCTCAACGCGAGCATCACCCGCAGGCCCTTGCGGCTGGCCAGGCGCTCGCGTCCGATCCGCCGGCGCACGAGCCACAGCACGCCGAACAGCAGCAGCGGCCAGAACACGTAGAACTGCTCCTCGATCGCCAGCGACCAGGTGTGCTTGAGCGGCGACACCGGCCCGCTCGCCGCGAAGTAGTTCGACCCGGTCGAGATCTCGTGCCAGTTGCCGGCGTAGAGCAGCGTCGAGAGCCCGTCGCCCTTGAGGTCGGGGACCGCCTGGGTCGGGCCGGCGAAGGCGTAGTAGATCCCGATCACCGACACGAGCACGAGCAGGGCCGGCAGCAGGCGCCGGGCGCGGCGCGCCCAGAACGCCCTGAGCTCGATCGCGTTCGACCGTCCCCACTCGGTGATCAACAGGGAGGTGATGAGAAAGCCGGACAGCACGAAGAACGCCTCGACCCCGAGAAACCCGCCCTGAGCCCAGGACAGGCCCCCGTGGTAGAGCACGACCGCGAGCACGGCGAGGCCGCGCAGGCCGTCGAGGCCCGGGAAATGGCCATGCGCCGGCCGGCGGCCGGAGGCTGCCGTGGCGCTCATCGGGCGCTCCCGTTCAAAGCTATGTCCGTGGTTGAAGACCGGCGCACTCGATTCACCTGTGATCTAACCTGAAAGTGAATTCGCGTTTCGCGCTCCCATACGATGCCACTCCGCGCCGGTTACACCTGCACGCGCGCGCCCAGGCGGGGGCGGAGGCTCGTGCTGGCGCTGCTCGCCGCGTCGTTGCTGCTTGTCGTTGCCGGGGCTCCCGCGCACGCCGCTTCCCCGAAGCTGCTCGTCGGCGTCGGACGGGCCGACATCACACCGATCGTGGGCGGCTACAAGGGCGGCTGGTCGTGCACCTGTGCGAAGGTCATCGGCCAGCAGGAGCGCCTCTACGCACGAGTGATCGTACTCGACGAGGGCGGACGGAAGGTGGCGCTCGTCACAGAGGACCTGTTCGCACTGAGCGCCGGAATGGTCCGCGACGCCGCCGCGCTCCTGCCCGGCTTGGGGTTCTCCGAGCAGAACATCATCGACGGCGCGACCCACGATCACAGCTCGCCGTCTGACTACATGAACCTCTCGGGAGACAACCTGATCCTCCCCAGCAACAGCAACCCGGACCTGTCCGGGATCACCGACATGAAGGCCGACCCGGTGATGTACAGCTTCATGACCCGGCAGCTGGCGCTGGCGATCCGGCGCGCCAATGCGGATCTGCGGCCGGGAGCGGTCGGCTGGGGCGAGACCGACCTGCTCGGCGTCACCCAGAACCGCAGCCTCGGCGCCCACCTGGCCGACTTCGGCCGCAGCGAGGGTGCGAACGGCGGCAGCGTGAGCCAGGATCCGGGCGGCTACGCCGACACGATCGATCCCGCCGTCAACGTCCTTCGCGTCGACCAGTACCGGCGCGTACGCAGGACGGTCCACCTGCGGCAGGGCGGCCGGGTGGTGAAGCGGCGCCGCCGTGTGAGGACGCGCATGCCGGTGGGGATCTTCTCGACGTTTGCCAACCACGGGACTGTGGACCACGAGAACTTCTGGTACCTGAGCGGGGATCACCAGGGCGCCGCCGAGCGGGTGGTGGAGACGGCGATCCGGGCCGAGGGCCGGGTACCCACCTCCCAGGACGTCGTAAACGCGTTCGCGAACAGCGACGCCGGCGACATGACCTCGGGCATCCAGTTCTCCGGCCCGGCCGACGCCGAGTACGTCGGTCGGCGCGAGGCGGCGGCGATGCTCGGGGCCTGGCGAAGCGCCGGCCGCGCAATGAGCACCGACCCCGCGATCGGCCTGCGCTGGACCCGCGAGTGCTTCTGCGGCCAGGACACCGCCGGCGGCCCGATCGACTCGACGCCCTGGGTCGGCAAGGCGGCCGGTGCCGGGTCCGAGGAGGGACGGACGATCTTCTACGACGACGGCCTGGCCAACGAGGGCGACAAGCTGCCGGTCGACATCGGTCCCCAGGGCGACAAGATCACGATCCTGAACGCGAGCGGGAGCGTCCCCAAGGCGGTTCCGTTCACCGTGCTGCGCATCGGGGACGGCCTGATCGCGACGGTCCCCGGCGAGCCCACGGTCGGGGTGGGCAAGATGATCCGGCAGGCCATCCAATCGACCGTCGCGGCGTCGGGCATCGACCACGTGGTGATCGAGGGCTACTCCGGCGACTACCTCAACTACTTCACCACGCCGCAGGAGTACGAGCAGCAGGCCTACGAGGGCGGCTTCACGATGTACGGCCACTACTCCTCGCTGGTGCTGGAGGCGACGCTCGTCGAGCTGGCGCGCGACTTGGTGACGGGCAAGGCCGCGCCGGCGCCGTACACGGACTACGACCCGAACGCCGGGGTCCACGTCACCAGCCCCGGCTACGGGACCGGCTCGGCCACCGGCACCGCCACCGCCCGGCCCGCCTCGACGACACGGCTCGGCCACAGCTCGTTCGCCTGGAACGGCGGTGCCAACGGGATCGACCGGCCGGTCGACACCGCGTTCGTGACGATCCAGCGGCTGGCGAAGCGGGGGCAGCGCGGTCGGCGAAAGCCTCACCGCGCGCGGACACGGTGGGTCACGGTGACCAACGATCTGGGGCTGCAGATCGAGTGGTCCTCGGACGCAAGCGGCCATTACCAGGCTCAGTGGGAGGTGCCGCTGACCGCCACGCCGGGTACGTACCGGTTCCGGGCCACCGCCAAGCGCTACACGCTCACCTCAGCTCCCTTCCGCGTCTCCGCCGGGGCGATCCTCGCCCCCGAGGTCAGCGGCGGGGCGGTCACGCTCGGCTATCCGCAGCCGTTCCTGCTGAACGACTGGACCTACCGGCCGCTTGACGCCGCGGGCGGCCGTCTGACGTTCGTCGTCGATGGCCGGCGCCGGACCGTGCGCGAGCGCTCGGCGAGCGCCTTCCCCATTCCTGCGGGCGCCTCGGTGACGATCCCGGCGGGCGCCGCGCGCGATCGGTACGGGAATACGAACCCCACCGCCGTCACGGTCCGCTGAGCGCCGGTAAAGCTCGAGATCGTGCACCGCCCCGGCGGCTGACGCCCCACGGCCGCCTGAGGCATATGTCACGTGCGCGCCCGCCCCCGCGCGCGGAGAATCGGCTGAGTAGGTCCCCTCGGGTGGAGGTCTCCGATGGATGTGTCAGCCCTGGTCTCGATCCTGGCGCCCTGTCTAGGGCTCCTCATCACCGGCGCCAACGCCGTCGCGGACGAGGTCGGCAAGTCGGTCGCTCCGGTGCTGCTTAAGCATGCCAAGCGACTCTGGGCGAAGCTGCGTCCGCACGTCGAGGCCAAGCCGGCCGCGCTCGAGGCGGCCGAGGACGTGGCACAGCGACCAGACGACGAACGGACACGGGCGGCCCTCGAGCTGCAGCTGGAGAAGCTGCTCGCCGGCGACCCGGCGCTGGTCGACGCGCTGGCGCCGGTCCTCAGGGACGCGGTCGCCGCGGGGGCGGTCGCGGCGGGCGAGCGCGCGGTCGCGGTCGGCGGCAACGTCACCGGATCGGTGATCGTGACCGGCGACAGTGCCGTAATCCGGGACCAGACCTGAGCCGCCGTGGCGGCGGGCCCTCCAGCCGCGGCCGGTGAGCGCAGCGTCAGCGTCGGCGGCGATGTCGTCGGCAGCCTGATCGTCACCGGCGACAACAACAACGTGAGGCTGGTGCTCGGATCCGAGCACGGCGCGCTGCTCGAGCAGCTCTCGCGCTCTGAGCGGCCCACCAAACGGTTGCGTCCGGGGCCGCTGCGGTCCGTGCCGGCGCCGCCCCGGGGGAGCGTCGACCGCGCGGACGAGGCTCGCGCGATCCTCGATTCGCTCGCCGCGGGCGATCCGGTCAACGTGCACGGTCCGCGCGGGGTCGGCAAGACGCATGCCGTGCTGCGCGCGCTCAGCACCGACGATTCGGGGCTCGCCGGCGGTGCCGTGTACCTGTACGCCCCGGGCCCGCTCGACGACGTCATGCAGACGCTGTTCGAGGCGTGGTACGAATGCGAGCCGCCGTTCAAGCCCTCCACGGTGGAGCTCCGCCGTGACCTCGCCGCGGTCCGCGGGGTGGTGGCACTCGACTCCGTCGAGCTCGAGCCTCCGGATGTGCAGCAGGTGCTGCTCGACGCGACGGGCTGCCGCGTCGTGTTCGCCTCGCGCCATCGGCTCCTCTCCGACGGCACGGCGATCGCGCTCCAAGGACTCCGGCTGCCACACGCCCTGATCGTGCTCGAGCAGGAGCTGGGTCGTCCGGTGACCGGCGCCGAACGCCACGCCGGCGAGCGCATATGCACCGCACTGGACGGGCACCCGCTCAGGATCCGTGAGGCGGTGGCGTCGGCGCGCGACGCCGAACGCCCGCTCCACGACCTAGCCGAGGAGCTCAGTGCAGCCGACCCGGAGCTGGCGGTGGCCGAGGCAAAGCTCGAGGCATCGGGTCCCGAGGGGAGGGCGCTGCTCGCGGCGCTGGGCCTGTTCGGCGATGCCACCGTCGGCCGCGAGCATCTCGAGGCGATCGTGGGCGGCGAGCGCTTCGAGGCGCTGGTGATGGAGGCGCTCCGGCGGCGGGACATCCGCGCCCACAGCCCTCGGTACAACCTCGGAGCGACGCTCGCCCCGGTGGTCGGCCCGGATGCTGAGGCGGGCAAGCGCGCACTGGCCCACTTCACCCGGTGGGCGACCGAAAATCGCGGCCGGCCCGAGGTCGTGATGAGCGAAGGGGCGGCGCTCATTGCGCTGCTCCGCTGGGGGCTCGCGTCGGGGCGAGCCGCCGAGACGATCGAGTTGGGGCGCACGATCGATTCCGCGTTCGCGCTCGGGCGCCGGTTCGGCGGCTGGGGGCAGGTGCTGGAGCTGGTTCACGATGCGGCGATCGGCGCTGGCGATCGCGAGGCGGAGGCGTGGGCGCTGCACCAGCAGGGCACACGGGCGCTGTGCCTCGGCGACTCCGCGCGGGGCACAGCCCTGCTTCAGCGCGCGCTTAAGCTGCGGCGCGATCGGGGCGACGAGCTCGGCGCGAGCCACACGGCGCGCAACCTGATGATCGCCCGACGGCCGCGCTGGTTCACACGGTGGATCATCGGCCACGCGATGCTGACGATTGGCATCGTGGTCGCGCTTTTCGCAGGCGGAGCCGTGGCCGCGGCGACGCTGCTCGCCGGCGGCTCCAGCACGCCGTCCTCGAGCTCGCTGGTGAGCGCCCCGGCGCGCTCGGTGAGGACGGGTACCGGCTCGAGCGCAGCCCACGCCCACGGCGCGAACGCGGTGCACACCCACGGCTCCGGCGCCGCCGCATCCGCCGGCTCGGGACCGGGAGCCGGTGGGTCCGCGACCAGGCACCAGGCCAAGCCGGGCGTGACCGCTACACCGCCCCCCGGACACGACCTCTCGGTCGCGGTCAGCGGCCCCGGCAGCGTGACGGTCGACCCGGGCGCGCACACGTGCACGGCCAGCTGCACCTTCAGGACGACGGGCACGATGACGCTGACCCCCGCCACAGCGAGCCAGAGCACGTTCACGGGCTGGGGAGGAGATTGTGGCCAGACCGACGCCTCGGCTCCCTGCTCGCTGACGATGACCGCTGACCGATCGGCGAGCGCGACGTTCCAGCCCCCGCCCACGCTCACGGTTGCGCCGAGCGGCGGGGAGACCGTGACCAGCAAGCCGTCCGGGATCGACTGCCCCGCGACGCAGTGCTCGGCACCGTTTCGGCCCGGCGAGCACGTGGAGCTCGTCTCGACGAGCGGACGTGCCTTCTGGTCGGCACCCGGCTGTGCGCCGCCGCCGTCGCAATCGTCGTCATCCAGCGCCCAGTCGTCATCCACCTCGACGGCACAGACGACCACCGGCACGGTACGGCCCTCGGCGACCGCGCTCCCGCCGGCCGGGAGCACCACCTGCCTGGTCGCACTGCAGGGTCCTGAGACCGTCGCCGTCAGCCCCGCGGGCAGCTAGCCAGCTCAGAACAACGAGCTGATGCCATGGACGACGGCCCGTCCGAGCACGACCTCGAGCACCACACCGCCGGCGCCGATCACGATGCCGGCGATCGCCACCAGAGCATCCTCGAGCAACACGCCGAGCGAGAGCAGCACCACCCCGAGCGCGGGGAGCGTGTCGAGGCCGGTGAACGGCGGCGCTAGGAAGGCGCCCAGCGTGCCGCCGAGCACGAGCACGCCGAAGCCGACGTTGCTCACGCGATGGTTGAACACGAACCGCAGCCGTGGACGCGAGAGACGCTCGAGCCACCGGATCAGCTTCATCAGGCCGGTGAGGAACTTCTGCTGACGCTCGCCGGCCAGCTCCAGCCGGCGCCACCGGGCGGGGAGCCAGATCTCCGCGCGGTTGGCGATCAGCTGCAGCGCGAGCAGCATGGCGATGATCTCGAACACATGCGTGGCCCCGCCCGTCGGCAGCGGGAGCGCCGGGACGCCGAGCAGGAGCACGAACAGGATCGCGAAGCTCTTCTCCTCGAACAGCGAGATCAGGCTTCCGACGGTCTTCTCGCCGTCGCCGGCCAGCCAACGCGCGAGGTCGTCGCCGATCATCGGGTCCGCGCGGGCGCTCGCCTCGGGTGGATCGGGATCGCTCGGGCGGACCATTGCGAGACCATAGCTACGGTCCGGCACTGTGATCCACCGCGTGTGCTGAACTCAGCGGCATGAAGCACGCAAGGATCGCGGCGATCGCTGTGGCGGCGACGGGCGCGCTCGCCGCCTGCGGGGCACACAGCTCCGGCCACAGCTCGACGGCGACCGCCGCGCCGGCGACGAGCTCGACGGCGAGAACTGCGCGCTCGCGGCAGCGCCACAAGCGCCACCGGCACGCGGCGCGGATCCGCTACGCCCACGTCGCGCTGGCCGTGCCCGCGGCGAACCGCAAGGGCCCCTTCACCAGTCCGCGCTCGCTGATCCTGCCCCGCGGTTGGAGCGCCGAGGTGTGGGGCTCGGTCCCGGCACCGCGGCTCGAGGCGTGGTCGCCCGAAGGCGACCTGATCGTCAGCTCGCCCGGCGAGGGAGCTGTCTACGAACTCATCCCCGCCGCCAAGCGGACCGATCCGCCGTCGCTGCGCACGCTCGTCACCAACCTCGACAACCCCCAGGGACTGGCGTTCGACCGGCTCGGCGGCCGCGAGGTCCTCTACGTGGCAGAGGCCGACCAGGTCGACCGCTACGACTGGAACGCGAACAGCCTGGGGGCGCGGACGGTGGTGGCGCCGAACCTGCCCGACACCCAGCCCGCGGGAGACGACGTGCATCGCCTCAAGAACGTCGTCGTGGGAGCAGACCACACGGTGTACGTCGACATCGGCAGCGCCTCGAACGCGTCGCCACAGAGCCCGGCGGACCGTCCGCCGCGGGCTTCGGTGCTGGCGTTCCGGCCCGACGGTTCTCACTTGCGCTTGTTCGCGACGGGGATCCGCAATGGCGACGGGCTTTCGTTCGCCCCCGACGGCACGCTCTGGACCGCGGTCAACGAGCGCGACGACATCAGGTATCCGTTCCACGGCTCCTACGGCGGCGTCTCCGACGCGTTCGGCCAGGACATCCAGGGCTACGTCAACAACCATCCTCCCGACGAGGTGGCGCGCCTCACCGCGGGCCGCAACCTGGGCTGGCCGTTCTGCAATCCGGACCCGGACGTGCACCCGGGCCGCGCGGGAAGCCCGCTCCAGTACGGGGACATGAAGTTCGACGCCGACGCGCTCACGAATCCGGGGAACGCGCGCCTGCGCTGCTCGCGGCTGCGGCCGATCGAGCGGGGGCTGCCCGCGCACAGCGCGCCACTCGGCTTTCACTTCCTGACGGGCAGCTCGCTGCCGCAGCCCTGGTCGCAGGGCGCGGTTGTCGGGACACACGGTTCCTGGGACCGCAAACCGCCGCGCGCGCCGGGCGTGCTGTGGATGCCGTGGAGCCGCTCCAAGCGGACGCTCGGCACGGCGGTCACGATCGTCAGTGGCTTCCAGCAGGGCAGCTCCCGCTGGGGCCGGACCGTCGACGTCGTGGCGGGGCCGGACGGAGCGCTCTACGTCACCGACGACAGCGCCGACGCGGTCTACCGGATCGTTCCCACGAGGGGCTTCTAGACCGTTGGCCAGTGCCCGCGCCGCGATCGCCCCCCGCGCGATCGCGATCATTCGTGCCCACGCGCCGGCTGACGTCGAGCTGATCGAAGTCACGCCGGAGGCCGACCTGAGCGGGGTCGACTTCCTGGTTCCGGCGGCGGGCGATCGGAGCATCCTCGAGGTGCTGCCCGGACTGTCGCGGGTGGCCGTCGTCCAGGTCCTGTCGGCGGGAACGGATTGGATCGCGCCCGCCGTGCCCGCGCAGGCGACCCTGTGCAGCGCGCGCGGAGCCCGCGACGCACCGGTGAGCGAGTGGGTGCTCGGCGCTCTGCTCGGCGCCTCGAGTGGCCTGCTGGAGTGCGCGCGCGAGCGCCGCTGGCACTCCCGGCATCTCGACGATCTGGCAGCATGGAAGGTGATCGTGCTGGGGATGGGATCGATCGGGCGGATGGTGGCATCACGCCTCAAGGCGCTCGGAACCGAGGTGATCGGCGTCGTCTCACACGCGGGCGACGGTCTGCATGGCGTCGAGGAACTGCCTGATCTGCTTCCGGTCGCCGACGCCGTCGTCGTCCTCACCCCGCTGACCGACGACACCCGCGGCCTCGTCGGCGCGAAGGCGCTTGCGGCGATGAAGGACGGGGCGGTCGTGGTCAACGCGGGGCGGGGGCCGGTGGTGGACACGGACGCGCTGGTGGCCGAGGTGCAGACCGGCCGGCTGCGAGCCGTGCTCGACGTCACCGATCCCGAGCCGCTGCCCGACGAGCATCCCCTGTGGCGCGCTCCCGGCGTCCTGTCGATTACGCCGCACGTCGCGGGTGACTCGCCGCGCGGGCACGCTCGGGCGGCCGAGCTGGCGGGCGAGCAGCTCGCGCGCTGGTGCGCGGGCAAGGAGCTCGTGAACGTCGTCCGCGGGCCGCTGCGCTAAGGGCCTGGCGGCTTGCGGCGGTCGCGGCGCGTTCTTCGGGCGCCGCCCGGGCTGATGGTCGT
>DASXOS010000041.1:0-2117 GCA_036494115.1 Solirubrobacteraceae bacterium
CCGGCGCGCCCGGCCCGCTCAGTCCGGGGTGCCCGGCCCGCTCAGTCCGGCGCGCCCGGCCCGCTCAGTCCGGCGCGCCCGGCCCACTCAGTCCGGCGTGAAGCCGAGCCCCAGGCCCGCGATCGCCACCCCGAGCCCCACCAGCGCCACCGTCTCCCCCGCCCCGGCCGTCGCCCCCGTCGGCGCGAACGAGGGCACGCTCAGCGCCGGGTTGAAGATGTTGGCCCCGTTGGTCGGCGGCGTCCCGAGCGCGTGGAGCACGAACACGAGTCCCACCACCGCCGCCGCCAGCGCGACCAGCCGCACCGTCCGGCTGCCGGCGAGCGCCGCGCCGAGGAGCCCCAGCGCCAGCAGCGCCAGCACGACGTCCATCGACGAGAACACCTGCCAGGCGGTCGCGTCACGGGCCACACCCTGCAGCTGGTCCGCGGTGCCGAACGCGTCCAGGAACGCCTTCGAGAACTGATGGCTCCAGGTCAAAAACAGCGACGCGAACAGGGTCAGACCGCCGAGCACGATCATCCAGTCCGCGGCCATCTCACGGTGCTCGCGCCTCACGAGCGTGCGCCAGAAGCCGCGCGGCCCGCGGCTCGCGTCAACCGCCGACCGCGTCCCCGTCGCCGGCCCGGTCGCCGGACCCGGCCCCGTCGCCGACCCCGACTCGCCGTCGGACGACACCGAAGCGGTCAATACTTGCGCGCCGACCACACGACCGCGACGACCGCGTAGATCGCGCCGCCCATCAGCGCCAGCCACGCGATCTCACCCGGACCGGTGGCCCACAGACGATGGGTCGCGGTCAGCGTGACCGCAGCCACGCCCACGGCGATGTACACGATCGCCCGCTTGGTGTCGCCGAGCGCGTAGATCTCGAGCCGGTGCTGGCGGTAGAGCTGGGCCGCCACCCACGCGGCCGCCCCCAGGAACGCGAGCGAGATCGCCTGGATCGCGATCGACGCGCCCGAGCCGCCACCCGGGATCGCCACCACGAGCGCCGCGAGGATGAGCACGATCGCGACGTTGCGGACGTTCTTGTTGATCGAGAGCATCTCTCCCTGAATCCTACGCCGCCTCGGAGGCCTTTTCGGCCGCGAACCGGTAGCCGACGCCGAAATGGGTGTGGACGTAGCGCCAGCCCGGCGAGACCTGCTCGAGCTTCTGACGCAGCTTGCGCACGAACACGTCGACCGAGCGGTCGCCGCGGGCCATCGTGTAGCCCCACACCCGGGTGTAGATCTCCTCCCGTTCGAGCACCCGACCCTCCGCCCCGGCGAGCAGGTGGAGCAGCTCGTACTCCTTGCGCGAGAGCGAGGCCGGCTGGTCACCCACGTATGCGTCGAAGCGATCAGGCCGGATGGCGAGCTCGCCGGCTTCGACCGCCGCCTCGTCGAGCGGGATCTCCGCCGAGCGCCGGCGCCGCAGCACCGACTCGACCCGCGCCACGAGCTCCTCGGGATGGCAGGGCTTGGTAACCCAGTCGTCGGCGCCCCCGCGCAAACCGCGCACCCGGTTGGCCACGGCCGTCGGGCTGGTGCACACGAGCAGCGCCAGACCGGGCAGCGCGGCGCTCACCCGCTCGATGTACTCGAGCCCGGTCAGCACCGGATCGACGATCAGGCAGTGGAGCCGCTTGGCGGCAAGCTCGTCGTGGGTCGGTGCGTACGCGAGCACCTCGTGATCCCAGCGCATCGCGGCGAAACGGCGCTCGAGCACGAGCAGCAGGCCGCTGTCGTCGTCGATCAGCGCGACCCGGACGCGCGACCGCCGGAGAACCGACGTATCGGACCCCACCACACCGCGAGCCGCAGGCTGGAGCGTCGGCGCGTCCATCGACTGGATCAGTCTAAGTACACCGAAGGACGCCCTCCGTGTCGCAGCGATGGCCGAATCGTCCTGCCAGCGTGATGTGACCTCATCCGACCGTCCGTACCGTGAGCGCCGCGGAGCGACGAAATCGAGCACCGGAGGAACCCATGGCCGACGGCGAGCAGCCCAACATCCTGGTGATCTGGGGCGATGACATCGGGATCACCAACCTGAGCTGTTACAGCGACGGGTTGATGGGCTACCGGACGCCCAACATCGACCGGATCGCCGACGAGGGGATGCGGTTCACC
>DASXOS010000042.1:0-23773 GCA_036494115.1 Solirubrobacteraceae bacterium
ACCCGCACCGCGCGTACTCGCCGAGCGACGAGTAGCTGAGATGCGAAACGGGCGAATCAGCCCTCGTCTCGGGACGTGGGTAGTCGAGTCCGGCTATGGCGCGGTCAGGACTACCCACGCCCACCTCGTTGGGCGGCTCCGGGCCGTCGAGCTCGGAGGCGTCTCGCACGTAGAAAGGCTCGACGCCCGCCTGCATCAGCGCCGGGGCGATCCAGCCGGCCGGCGAGCGCTCCTTATCCCACTCGTCGATCCGGGCCGCACCGCTCACGATCAGCCGCTCACGGGCGCGGGTCATCGCCACGTAGAACAGGCGGCGCTCCTCGCGCTCGCCGGTGGCGGCCTGCTCGTCCCCGATCTCGCGGTAGTCGAGCGCCAGCACTCCTCGGCCGGTGCCGGGCTCACTCAGCCGCAGACCGAAACGGCCGTCGCGGCCGATCCGCATCAGCGGCGCGCGATACCGCGGTCCACGCCCCGTGTCGGCCACACACACCACGTCGAACTCGAGCCCCTTGGCACGGTGGATCGTCATCAGCCGGATCGCGTCGAGTGCCTCCCCCTCGACCGGCGCTTCGCTCTCCCGCGCGTCGCCGAAGCCCGCCCATCCCCGTCCACGCCCCCGCACGTAATCGACGAAGGCCGGGAGATCGCGTCCGTACGCTGCCTCCCACTCCCGGCCGAGGCGCATCAGCTTGCGGACGTTGGCCATGCGACGCCGGCCACCCGGCATCGCCAACAGGGCCAGGTCGTACCCGGTGCGGTCGAGCATCCGGTCGATCAGCTCCTCGACGCCCCGGCGCGCCGCCGCGGTCCGCTCGCCCGCGAACCACCCCGCGAACTGCGACAGCCGCACGCCATCGTCCTCGCTCAGCTCGCCCAGCAGCTCGCCGGGATCGCGAATGACCCACCACGGATCGCGCCGGGCGTCCCGAGCCGCCGCGGCGAGCAGCACGAGCCCGTCGACCGAGAGACCCACCAGCGGCGAGGACAGCACGGCGTAGAGCGCCTCCTCGTGGCGGGGGTTGGCGAGTGTCTGCAGGTAGGCGACGACGTCGATCACCTGGGGGTGGCCCCAGTAGCCGCGGCCGCCGATCACGTACGTCGGCAGCCCGCGTTCCTCGAGCGCCCGCTCGTAGACCCGCAGATCTGTCGTGGCCCGCGTCAGCACCACGATCTCGCCCGGCGTGGTGCCAGAGGCAATCAGGTCGTAGAGCCGCGACGCCAGCGCCCGGCCCTCGGCGATGCGCCACGGCGACCCCAGTCCGTCCTCATCCCAATCGCCGGCCTTGTCAGCCACCAGCAGCTCCACGCGCGAGCCCTCAGCCTCGTCGCCGGGACGGCCGGGATACAGCCGCATGAACGTGTCGCCGAACACCCCCTCGAACGCCGCGTTGACGACCTTGAGGATCTCGGGGCGGGAGCGGAAGTTGGTCTGCAGCGTGGCCCGCTCCCCGGCTCGCGCGCGCTCCATCCCCAGCCGCTCGAACAGCTCGACGTCGGCGTGCCGGAAGCCGTAGATCGACTGCTGGGCGTCACCGACCGTGAAAAGGTTGTCGCGCGAGACGTGCTCGATCAGCTCGAGCTGGACCCGGTTGGTGTCCTGGAGCTCGTCGACCATAACGTGGGTGAACCGCTCGCGGTAGCGCTCGCGGAGCTCGCCCCCGGCCGCGAGCAGATCCCTGGCCATGAGCTCGAGGTCCTCGAAGTCGACCGCCGACGCCGCCCGCTTGAGCTCCGCGTACCGGCGGCCGAACAGGCTGAGCAGCCGGCCGAGGAGGCGGTGGACGTCGACCGCCCGGTGATGCTCGCAGGCCCTGCGGAAGCGCTCGAGCGCCTCGCCGTAGGCGACGCACGCCGGGGTGCTGAGTGCCGCACCGTTGCCCCCGGGGAGCTTGAGCGCATCGAGCGCGCCCGGCCAGGGACCCGGCGAGGATTCCGCGAGCACGCTGTCGCACCGTCCCAACCGCTCGAGCGCTTGGATGACCCGCGCGCCGGGCTCGGGCACCGCGCGCAGCTCCGCGGCCACGATCGCCGCGGCGCCCGTCAGCGCGGCCCGGGCCTGCTCCAGGTCCGGCGGCGGTCCGAGCGGGGGGAGCGCCGGCTCGGTCTCCCCGCGCGAGCGCAGCTCGCCGTAGGTGCTCGCGATCCCACCGCGCAGCGTGCCCGCACCGTAGGCCGCGACGAGATCGACCGCCCCGCGGTCCTGGCGCGCCAGCTCGTTCAGCGCGTCGTCGAACGCGTCGTCGGCGATCCGCTCGGATTGCGGCTGGTCGAGTACCGCGAACGCGGGATCGAGGCCGGCGGCCAGGGCGTGCGCGCGCAGCAGCCGCGCGCAGAAGCCGTGGATCGTCGAGATGAACGCGTTCTCGGTGGCTCGGGCAGCCTCGTCGGCGCCGAGCTCCCGCAGCCGGCGGCGAATCCGGTCGCGCAGCTCCGCGGCGGCCTTCTCGGTGAACGTGATCGTGAGGATCGCTGAGACCTCGGCGCCGTCCTCTAGCACGGCGCGGACGAATCGCTCGACGAGCACCGAGGTCTTGCCGCTGCCGGCGCCGGCGGCCAGCAGCAGGTTGCCGTGGCGCCGCTCGATCGCGACGAGCTGCTCCTCGGTCCAGCTGACCGTGTGAGGCTCCATGCTCACGGCCGTCATGGACTGCGGCAGATCCCGGGGTACCGGCAGCCGTCGCGCGAGCAGGTCCGGGGACACGGCTCGATGTCGCCGGCGCGCAGCCGCCCGGCGAGCTCCACGGCACGGTCGGCGGCGCTCGTGAGCACCTCGTCGAGCTCCTCGGGCGAGCGCGCATCGGTTCCGACCACGCAGCGGCCGACGGGGGCGTCCTTCAGGAACACGCCGCGGCCACGCAGATCGTTGCCGCCGAGCGGCTGGTAGAGGCCGGCCACCGGGTCGAGCCCGAGCAACTCCCGGACGGCGAGCATGTACAGCGCCACCTGGAGCTGGCGCTCGGACTCCCAGCGCGCACCCTGGTGCTCGGCACGCGCGGAGCCGCTCTTGTAGTCGCGGACGATCGCGCGGCCGCTGCCCGCCGGGTCGACATCGATGCGGTCGATCAACCCACGCAGCACGACCTGCTCGCCGTCCGCGCCGAGCACCAACGGTGGCAGCGAGTCCGCGCGGTCGGACTCCACCGGGTCGTCGAGGAAGCCGAAGCGCTGCTCGATCCGCTCCGGCCGCCACGCGGCCTCGTCGCGCGCCTCGTGTGCCAGGTAGCGACGCAGGTCGCTCTCGATCGAGCGAATGGCCGCCTGCCGAACGGCGGCGGAGCGACCCACAGCGACCGTCACCGGGAGCTCTGAGACGAGCTCGTCGAGTAGCGACAGCGCGCGGGGCAGCGATTCGGCGGTGACCGGTTCCCCGAGCCGGCGCACGAGCGCTTCGAGCAGCGCGTGCATGTAGTTGCCGCGGGCCAGCGGCTCGGGCTCAGGCTCGAACCGCGCGGGCGAGAGCTCGCGCTCGACGAGCCAGCGGACGGGACAGCCGGCGTAGTTCTCGAGCGCACCCGCGGAGACGACCTCGCTGTGTCGGACGTGCGAGAGCGCGACCTCGCCGAGAGCGTGCATCGGCGAGGCGACGTCGCCGCGCAGCGGCGCGGCCGCGGCCGCCCGGCTCCGCGCCAGCTCCCGGTCGGTCGGTGCCTCGACCGGCTCCCATACGACATCAGCGAGCAGCCGCCGGCGCCGGCGCTCGCTCCAACCCTCGGCGAGCAGCTCGGAGACATCGGCCAGGAACGGCGAGGGCAACTCGATGTTGCCCTCCTCGTCGGAGCTGCGGTAGCTCAGGATCACGCGGTCGGTCGCGCGCGAGACGCACGCATAGAACAGGTACCGCTCGCGCTGCACCGAGTTCTCGGCCGGGCGCAGCACGAGGCCAGAGGCGGCGGCGAGCTCGCGCCGGCGCTCGTCGGAGAGGAACGGCTCCGGGACGCCGGGGAGTGGGAACTGGCCCTCCTGAAGGCCGCACACGAACACGGCCCGGAAGCGGCGCGCCCGGATCGCGAGCGGGTCGGCGATTAGCACGGCGCCGGGGCGCACCGGACGTCCCGCGTCGACGACCAGCTCGTCGAGGACCTCGATCAGATCCGTGCCGGTCGGCAACTCGCCGAGGTCGGACAGCTCGGCCACCGCGCGCAGCAGGGCCGCGAGCGCCCGGGCGTCGAGCTCCTCCTCGGGCTCAAGGACGCGAGCGGTCCGGCGGTGCGGGGAAGCGAACAGCTTGCGCGCCTCGCGGGCCAGCGCCTCGCCGGGATCCGCCGCGTCGGCCAGCGCCTCGATCTCCTCCAGCGCCCACCCGAGCCGCTCCCGCGTCTCGGCCAGGCCCTGCAGGCCCTCACGCCGCGCGTCGAACTCGAGCCGGTCGGCGACCTCGGGCCGCTCGAGCCGTCCCGGAGTGCGCAGGTAGGCGAGCAGGTCGGCGGCGGAGGCGTTCGGCGACCACGCGCACCGCGCCAGCGCCAGCACTCCGTGCCCGAGCGCCGTGTGGGCGAAGCGCACCTGCCGGTCGATCGCCACCGCGAGCCCGTATTGATCGAAGACACGCTCCAGAACCGGCCCCGCCCGCCCCGGTGAACGGGCCACGACGACGATCTCCTCGGCCGCGACCCCGCCGCCGAGCAGCCCGAGGATCTCGGCGGCGATCAGCTCCGCCTCGGCTCGCTCTCCGCCGGCCTCGAGCAGGGCCACGGCGACGCCGGGATCGAGGCGTTCGGGCGACTCCTCGAACAGCGAGCGCTCCAGGTGGTGCAGGGCCGCCCGCGCCGCAGGGGCGTAGTAGTCGTCGAGCGCCGGCAGCTCGAGCACGCGGCCGGCCAGTGGGCGCAGCTCCTCCACGGCCTCGGCGCGGGCCGCGAACGCGTGGCGGCCCGGCTCATAGGGGAGCGATACCGTCACCTGGGCGCCGACCACGCGCGACAGGGTCTCGACGGCGTCGCGCTCGAGCGCGGTGAGCTCGTCGAAGCCGTAGAAGAACACCGCATCGGCCCCCCAGCGGCCGGGATCGGCACGCAAGGCGTCGAGCGCCCGCCAGGCGTGCAGATCGCGGTCGGCGGCACCGAGCCGAGCCAGCTCGTCGACGTAGGAGCGGTAGAGCACGCCCAGGTCGGCGGCGTATCCCTCCCGCCGCGGATCTCCCGCCGCCCAGCGCTGGAGTGCCTGTGCGAACCGGGGGGGCCGCACGAGGGCTCGTTCGAGCTCGGTGATCAGACCGATGGCGGCGTTCGCGAAGCCGGCGGATTCTGCGGACTCCCCCATCACCTGGAACCGTGTGTCGCCGAGCAGGCGGCTCATCACCCGCCGGCGCTGGAACGCCGACAGGCGGCGCTCGCCATAGCCGGCACGCCCCGCGATCTCGCCTGCCAGCCCGGCGAATGTGAGGACCGATCCGAGTACGGCGCCCCGACCGGCAACCTCCCGCCCGTAGTACGCGGCGTCCGCGGCCGTGGGAACCACCAGCAGCGCTCCGCGATGAGCGGCCTCGCCGTAGGCACCGAGCACCTCCCCCGCCTTGGCGGAATTGGCCGGGCCGAGAACGAGCGTCAGGGGCACCCTCCCATGGTGGCGCCCGGCCCCGACGGACGGATCAGGCGGCGGCGGGTGTCTCCTCGCCGGCGGCCTCGCGAGTCTCCGCAGCCTCCTCGGACTCGGGCGGCTTGGCGCCCTCCTTGGCCCAGGGCTCGTCGAACTCGACGCGCCACTTGCCCTCCTCGGATTGCTGGAGCGCCAGGCGCGCGCGGAAGCTCTTGCCCGAGCGCCCCTTGAAGCCGGTCACGGGCTTCTCGGTGCGCCCGGTCTTGATCAGCTCGCGCGCCACCGCCACGGGCAGCGTCTTGCCGGCCTTCGATTTCCAGATCACGAACCCGCAGCCCGGATCATCGCGTGACCAGCACGAGTAGCCCTTTCGGTTCTCGTTGATGTCCCGCCCGCACACCGGGCCGGGCCCGAGGTTGGCGCGCGGGATCCGGACGTCCTTGAGCTTGGTGTCGAGCTCGGACACGGTGCTCTCGGTGAATTTGACGATGTCGCCCATGAACGCCTTGCGGGAATCGGTGCCGGTCTCGATCTTGGCCAGGCGGTGCTCCCAGTCGCCGGTGAGGCCCGGTGAGGTCAGCGGGTGCTCGCCGAGCAGCCGGATCACGTTCAGTCCCTTCTCGGTCACGATCAGGGCGCGGGCCTCGCGCTCGATGTAGCCAACCTGGAGCAGCCGCTCGATGATCGCCGCCCGGGTAGCCGGGGTGCCGATCCCGGAGTCCTTCATCGCCTCGCGCAGCTCCTCCTCGTCGACGAGCTTGCCGGCGGTCTCCATCGCGGCCAGCAGCGAGCCCTCGGTGTAGCGCCGCGGCGGCTTGGTCTCCTTCCGCTCGGAGCCGACCTCCTTGGTCTCGACCGACTCGTCCTTCTCGAGCTTCGGCAGCTGCTGCTCGCGGCCCTCGTCGTCGTCGCTGCGAGCGCTGTCGGAGTCAGCCGACTCGCCGTACACGCCGCGCCACCCGGGAACGAGCATCAGCTTGCCGCGGGTGCGGAACACGTGGCTGGCGACCGTGGTCTCCACGCGCGTGTTCTCGAACACCGCGTCTGGGTGGAACACGGCGAGGAACCGGCGGACCGCCAGATCGTAGATTCGCTTGTCGTCCGGGTTCATCTTGTCGACCGGATGACGCTCGGCGCGGGTCGGGATGATCGCGTGGTGGTCGGTGACCTTGGCGTCGTTGACCACGCGCCCCAGCGGCAGCACGTCGAGGCCCAGCACGTACTTCGACGCCGCCGCGTACTCCTTCTGGCCGCCCACGAGCTGGGCGATCGGCTTGATCTCGCCGATCATGTCCCCGGTCAGGAAGCGGGAATTCGTGCGGGGGTACGTGAGCGCCTTGTGCTCCTCGTAGAGCCGCTGGGCGGCGGCCAGCGTCCGACGCGCGGAGAACCCGAAGCGGGCGTTTGCATCGCGCTGGAGCGAGGTCAGGTCGTAGAGCAGCGGAACGCGCTCCTTTCGCTCGGACTTCTCCAGCTTCGTGATCGCGCCGGTCTGGCCCTCGGCGGCGGCGACGATCGCGGCCGCCTCGTCAGCCGACTTGATGCGCGGGTTCGCGCCGGAGTGAAAGCGACCCTCATAGACGCGCGGACCATTCTCGACGGTGTCGAAGGTGGCGTCGACGACCCAGTAGGGCTCGGGCTTGAAGTCGCGGATCTCCTGCTCGCGACGAGCGAGAATCGCCAGCGTCGGCGTTTGCACCCGCCCGAGCGAGACGGCGCCGTCAAACGACGAGCGCAGACGGATCGTGGCCGCGCGGGTGGCGTTCATGCCGACGATCCAGTCCGCCTCCGAGCGCGACCGGGCGGCCTCCTCGAGCGGGGCCAGCTCGGTTCCCGGGCGCAGGCGCGAGAACGCCTCCTTGATCGCTGCGGTGGTCATCGAGTTCAGCCACAGTCGCTCCACGTGCTTCTTCGAGCCCGACTTCTCGTACAGGTAGGCGAAGATCAGCTCGCCCTCACGCCCGGCGTCGCATGCATTCACGACCGTCTCGACGTCATCGCGGCCGAGCATCCGCTTGACCACGTTCATCTGCTTCTTCGAGCGCTCGTCGCGTACCACGAGCTTGAAGCGGTCCGGAACGATCGGCAGATCCGCCATCCGCCACTTCTTGAAGCGGTCGTCGTACTCGTCGGGGTCGGCGAGCTGGACGAGGTGGCCGACCGCCCAGGTCACGATGTGCTCGGGCCCCTCGAGATAGCCCTCGTGCTTGTCGAAGGCGCCGGGGAGAACGCGAGTCAAATCTCGCCCCACGGACGGCTTCTCGGCGATGACCAGAGTCTTGGGCATGGGTCCGGGGAGGGTAGCGCCCGCCGCAAGGGCCTCCCGACCGTCAGCCTGCGCGAACCTGGGCGATGCGGCGGATCGCCCGTGGCAGCTTCAGGTCCTCGGCCGTCCGGGCGGCGGCATCGAGCAGCTGGGTGGCCCGCCGGCCCCTGCCGAGGGCCTGCGCGTAGTCAATCTGGGTGTGGGTCAGCCACAGTGGGGACTTCAGCGAGGTGTTCGCCCGCAGCGCCTTCTCGAAGTGCTCCGTGGCCTCGTCGGGCTGTCCCATCGCCGCCGCCAGGCGCCCGAGAAAACGGCCAGCCGACCCGAAGCAGATCGCCCCAAGCCCGACCACGATGTTCACATCGCTGAACGGCAACAGCTGCTCATAGAGCTGCGCCGCCCGTCCCCCGTCGGCGAGATCGGCGCAGCAATCTGCGAGCAGCGTCATCGCGGTCAGCCAGTCGCCGTCCTGGGGAATGTCCTTGAAACCGCGGGCTGCGATCGCCTCGAGCTCGCGGAGCGCCTCGTCCCCACGATCGGTCTCCACCAGCAGCACCGCCAGCGCGGAGCGCCACGTGGGCCGACCCGGATTCGTCTCGACCATCGTCCGCGCCGGCGCCTCGAGCTCGCCAATCCGGCCCTGCTCGCGCCGGATCGCCAGCAGGTGAGCCGCGTAGTACTGCGGCGCCGTGACCGTCTCGTCATGCGAGCCGGTCGTCAGCGCCTCGGTGGCCAGCCGGTCGGCGTCCTCCAGGCGCCCCTCGAGCAGCGCGCGCATCGCTCTCCACACGGCGGCGTTCCACAAGTACAGCGGCTGGCGGAGCTGTTCGGCCAACGCCGAGAACGCCTCGATCTGTGCGTCGACCGCGCCAGTGAAGCCCTGCTCGAGCAGGTCGATCACGAGCCACGCATGCCCCTGGAGCTGGAGCTCCAGATCACCCCCCTCACGGGCGGCGGTCAGCAGCTCGGTGGAGTCCGACAGCCGCTGGTCGAGGTACGCAGGGCCCCAGAACGCGCGCCGCCGCGCGGCTGCGGCCAGCGCACGCGCGTCCGGCGTCCCCAGCAACTCGGCGATGTTCGTGGCCTCGCCGGCGGACGTCCGCATCTCGGCCCGTCGCGGCGAGTAATAGAGCGCACCGCACAGGCGGCTGAGCAACCGCACCCGGATGAGCGTGGGTTCGGACCCGACCATCGTCAGTGCCTGCTCGAGCATCCCGATCAGCTCCTCGTCGACCACGCCGGCCGGCTGCACGTACCGGCTGGAGGCGCCGATCGCGGCTCGGGCCAGGCTGTCGGGATCACTGATCCGGATCGCCAACGCGGCGGTCTCCCGGAACGTCTCCCAGGCAAGCTGCCGCTCGCCGGCGCGCACCCGGGCCGCGCCGAGCAGCAGCAACAGCTCGCAGCGCAGGGCGAGCGCTTCCGGCTCGAACTGGCTCTGAACCTCGAGTGCACGGGCGTAGTGCTCGGCGGCCTCCTCATGGGCGAGCATCACGGTCGCCTGCTCGCCTGCGCGGCGGGCGTACTCGATCGCCTTCTCGGCGTCCTGGTGGCCCGCGGCGCGGGTGAAATGAAGCGCCAGCGCGGTCAGATCGCGGTCGGAGCCGCGGATCTCGAGCGCCTCCCCCACCCGGCGATGGATCCGGCCGCGGCGGGGCGCCGACATCCCGTCATACAGGGTCTCCCGGATCAGCGCGTGGGAGAAGCTGTAGCGCCCGGGCCGGTTCGGCGACTCGATCACCAGGCCCGCGGCCAGTGCCTCGTCGAGCGAGTTCAGGAACTCGTCCTCATCGAGCGTCGCCACCTGCTCGAGCAGTTGCGTGTCGACGTCGCGGCCGACCACCGCGGCCACCCGCAGCCACTCCATCGCCTGGGCATCGAGACGGGACAGCCGGCGCGCGATCACGTCCTTGACGCCCTCGGGGAGGCCCACGCGCTGAAGCTCGTGAGCGCTGGCGACGTCGATCCGGACGCCGGCCTCGGCGAGGTGGCGAACGATCTCCTCGACGAAGAACGGGTTGCCCTCGGTCTCGGCGTACAACGCGCGGGAGAACGACCGCGAAGGCGTCGCCCCGGTCAACACGTGCACGAGCTCCGCCGTCTCGCTCTCGAGTAGCCCGCCGATCTCGAGCTCGGTCACGAGCCGCTCGCGCCGGAGCTCGGCGAGCGCCTCGGCGAAGCCGTCGTGGCGGGTCTCGGTGGCGCGATAGGCGCCGAGGATCAGGAGCCGGGCCGGCTGCGGCGCCCGGGCCAGGTGGCGCAGCAGGAGCAGCGTCGGGCGGTCGGCCCAATGGAGGTCGTCGAGCACGAGCAGCACGGGCGCCGTGTTCGACATCTCGTGCAGCATCCCGACGACGGCCTCGAACAGCCGGTAGCGCTCGGTCTCGGGCTCGGCCGCAACCGGCGTCGGGAGATCAGGCGCGCGGCGCCGCAGTTCCGGGATCAGCCGCGAGAGCTCGGCCCCGTATTCCCGGGCCGCCGCTCGCAGGTCGGCGAACGGCGCGCTCAGCACGTAGTGGCGCAGGGCCTCCACCAGCGGCTGGTAGGGCACGAGCGCCTCCTCGGGCGAGCGGCCCGCGAGGACGAACGCGCCGGCCTCGTACGCCACCCGCGCCGTCTCGGCGACGAGGCGGGTCTTCCCCACCCCCGCGTCGCCTGCCAGGAGCACGATTCGCCCGCTCGTGTCGCGGACGACGCCGCGGCGCTCCTTGGCCTGCCCCCACAGCTCCTCGAGGCCCTCGAGCTCGCGGCGCCGGCCCACCAACGGCGCCGCGGCCCGGACGACGAGCTCGGCCGGCAACTCGATCGGCACCGTGCTTCGCTCGATCTCGGTCTCGTCCGTGCGGCGGCGCTGGCCGGGCCGGAGCAGGCGCTCGTGGACCGCCATCGTGTCGGGGGAGGGGTTCGTACCGAGCTCGTGGCGCAGCCGGGTCCGGAGCGCGTCGAACACCCGGAGCGCCTCGGCGATGTTCCCGCCGGCCTCGAGCGTCTCCATCAGCAGCACGTGCCCGGACTCGCGGTAGGGCTCCGAGTCGATCAGCGTGCGGGCGGCGCGCTCGGCCGATGCGAGCTGGGTCCCGCCCATCAAGAGCGCGGCTCGGCCGATCACCTCGAGCGCCTGCAGGCGAATGTCCTCGAGCTCGCGGCGGCGGGGCTCGAGCCAGCGCGTCTGCGAGCCGGGCAGCAGACCGCGGCTGGCGATGTTGAGCGGGACCTGTCCGAGCGCCCAGGCGCTGCGAATGTCCCCGTGGGCGAGCGCCTGCTGGGCGCGCTCGACCTCGATCGCCGCCGCCTCGAGGTCGATCCACACCGGCACCGGCAGGTCGAGGATGAGCTCGTCGCGTCCCTGCAGTGCGCCGGCGCCGAGCGCGGAGCGCAGCCGCGAGAGCAGCGTGCGCAGCGCGGCGTCCTGCGAAACCGGCGCCTGCTCCGGCCACAGTGCGCCGATCAGTTCCTCGCGGCCGACGTGCCGGCTGCGGTTGAGCAACAGGTACGCGAGCAGCAGCGGCACCTGCTTTCCGCGCAGACCGTCGGCCAGCTGGATGCCGTCGATCTCCACAGACAGCCGACCGCACAGCTGGATGCGGGTTCTCTCAGTAGGCGACGCAGCGACCGGCAACGATCTGGAAACGTATCGACAACGCCCGCCGATGATCCTGCCGAGCGTGGAAACCGGGGTCACTAATGCAGACGTTCTCGGCGGGGCGCAACCCGCGGTGATGCCGAGCCGGTCGAACCGGGGCCTGGCCAGAAATGGTCACCGGAGGATTGCCTACTGCGAGTGCGGGGCGCAACTTGCAGGCGATTCTCAGGAAGAGTTGTTCGATTCGGCCCAGCGTCACCTCGCGCACCATCATCCGCAGCTCCTGGGGGCGCTGGAGTTGGATGTGGTGCACCAAATGGCTGAGGACGTCGGGGGGTGACGCCTACGGGCACCCGGGGGCGCTAACGCCTGCGGGGCGGACGGTGTGCAGACCACCGTCCGCCCTTCGGCTTTTAAGAGGCCGGGTCGCGTGCGTGCGGGCCTGGCACCTTGCGCCCCTCGAAAGTTCCATCGCGCGGGAGGTTTTGGGGCGCTCGCCGCCGAACCGACGGAGAGGCTCAGCCGGCGCAGTGGCCGGTGCTCACGGAGTGCCCGCGCCGCGCCGCCGCCACGCCCAGCTGCGCCTTGACCAGCGAGTTGGGGACGGCGAACCCGCCCGGGCCCTTGCCGCCGCCGCCCGTGATCGCTGCGAACACGGTGGCGACGACCTGGCCCGCGGAGTCGACCATCGGGCCGCCCGAGTTGCCGGGCCGGACCTTGCCGCGCAGCGAGGTGATCTCGCGCTGTACCGGACCGTTGCCGTAGGCGTCCTGGGTGTTCACCACCTGGGTGGCGCCGAGGCGCCCCGGCTCGGCGTCGAACGGGCCGTCGAGCGGATAACCGAGGATCGCCGCCGACATGCCGGACTTCGGGGCCGGCTCCATCGTCAGCGGCTTCGCGCTCAGGCCGGGGACGCGCAGGATCGCCACGTCGTCGTGGGCGTCGAACGCGAGCGCCCGGGCGGCGAGGCCCGGTGGCGTCCCGTCGGGCTGGACGGTGGTGTCGTTCTCCCCAGCGATCACGTGGGCGTTGGTAACAACGATGCCGGGTGCCGCCACCCAGCCGCTGCCTTCGATCCCCAGCCCGCACGCGGTGCCGATCACGCGGACCACGCTGCCGTGAGCGAGCCGGACGCCGTGCGAGTGCAGCACAGCGGGATTCGGCTTGGGGACGTCGGCCGCCGGCCCGGTGACCGAGGGCAGCGGATCGAACCGCGCCAGGGCGTGGAGAATCGGGCCGGACGGCGGAAGGATCTGGTTGAGCTCGCGCAGGATCGTCGACTGCTGGATGTCCTTGCGCAGCGGGGTCGAGTTCGACGCGTCGAGCGCGACCGCGCCGATGATCCAGGCCACCCCGAGGCCCACGCATGCGGTGAGCGCCGCGCCGAGCAGGCCGTCGACCGCCCGCAGTCCCGGGAGCCGGAGCGCCGCCCGCGCGTGCACGGCGAGGCCCTCGAATCCCGACGCCAGCATTCCGCCGGCGAGGAGCGCGCCGAGCAGGCCGAACAGCGGTGCGTACTGGGAGTGCGATCCCTCTGGCAGCAGCAGCGGCCCGACCCGCGTGCCGACGAAGGCGCCGATTGCGAAACCGGCCAGTGACAGGGCACCCACGATGAACCCCTGCACGTAGCCATAGAACGCGAGCAGCACCGTGAAGGCCACGATCAACCAGTCGATCCCGGTCACCGGCTGGAGATTAGTGACGGTCGACTCCCGTTCCTGCCGCTAGATCGTTGATCCACGGCCGTCTCGGGACGAGCCGGGTGATCTTCTACCGTTTGCCTTAAGTGGCAAACGCAGCAAGTTTGGGGGTGGGTAAGGCACCGCGTCGGGGTCGCGCGGCTCGACGGCGGCGACTGATCAGGCGCGGGTTGCCGCTGGCGGTCATCGCGATCGCTGCGCTTGTGGCCGGAATCATCGTCTCGACCGGGCCGGGACGCGCGGAGCATCGCCTGGTCACGGACTACGTGAACGCCTGGGCCCGCGGCGACTACGCCCGCATGTACGGGATGCTCGATTCGGGCTCCCAGCACCGGATCTCCGAGGCGCGCTTCGCATCCGCGTATAAGGCCGCGGGGTCGACCGCGACGCTCGAGGCGATCATCCTGGGACGGGTCGGGAGCAAGCAGGGCGACACGTACCCGGTCATCGTGCGCGCGCGGACGAGGCTGTTCGGGACGCTGCGCGAGACGCTGCTCGTCCCCCTGCAGGGCAGCGGGTCGAGCGCGAAGGTGCGCTACGCGGGCACGCTCGTGTTCCCCGGGCTGCGCCGCGGCGAGCAGCTGAGCCGCCAGACGTCACTGCCCCCGCGCGCGTCGCTGCTGGCCAGCGACGGCACGCCGCTCGCCGAGGGGCCGGATCGGACCTCCCCGATCCCTGACGTCGCCTCCCAGATCACCGGGCGCCTCGGAGCGATCCCCACCGACGAGGTCGCCCACTACGAGTCGCTCGGCTATCCGGCCGACGCCAAGGTTGGGCTCAACGGGCTCGAACGGATCTTCCAGCAGCAGATCGCGGGGACCCCGGGCGGAACGCTTCGCGCCGGCTCACGCGTCCTGGCGTCACGCAGGGCCGCGGCCGGTCACACCGTCAAGACCACGATCGTGCCCGCGATCGAAAAGGCATCCGTCGCCGCGATGGGCAACCACTACGCCGGCATCGCCGCGATGAACCCCCGCACGGGCGCTGTGCTGGCACTCGCGGGCGTTGCCTTCTCCGCGCTGCAGCCACCCGGCTCGACGATGAAGATCATCACCGCCACCGCCGCGCTGCAGGCGCATGCGGTCAAGCTGAGCACGACCTTCCCGGTCCAGACGAGCGCCACGATCGACGGCTTCAACCTCCAGAACGCCAACGGAGAGGCGTGCGGCGGCACCTTCCTGAATGCATTCGCGGTGTCGTGCAACTCGGTGTTCGCGCCGCTCGGCGCGAAGATCGGCGGCGCCAAGCTGGTGGCGATGGCCGAGCGGTTCGGGTTCAACCACACGTTTCCGATCCCCGGTGCATCCGAGAGCACGATCCCGTCGGCGAGCCAGATCGGCGACGCGCTCGCGGTCGGCTCGTCCGCCATCGGCCAGGGCAAGGTGCAGGCCTCGGCACTCCTGATGACCGACGTTGCGGCGACGATCGCGATGGGCGGCCGGCGGCCGATCCCGACCGTGCAGGCGCATCAGAAACCGCGCTTCGTGCACGTGACGAGCCGCCACATCGCCCACCAGGTGGAGCAGATGATGATCGCCGTGGTCCAGTCCGGGACCGGGGTCTCGGCCCAGATCCCCGGCGTCACCGTCGCCGGCAAGACCGGGACGGCGGAGCTGCGCAACACGGTGCAGCCGTCCACGGATCCGAACGCAGCCCCACCAGACGCGGCGAGCAACACCGATGCCTGGTTCGTGGGCTACGCGCCGGTGGGCAAGCCGAAGATCGTGGTCGGGGCGCTGTTCCCGGCGCAGGGCGCAGGCGGGCAGACGGCCGCGCCGGCGGTCAAGGGCGTGCTCGAGGCCGGCCTCAGCGCCCACTGAGGCCAGCATCTCGAGCGCCAGGTACCTCGGGCGGAGGCCTACGACTTCGCCGAACCCGAGCTGCCCTTGTCCTCGTCGACCTTCTTGCCGCTCGGGGTCAGCACGTACCAGCCGGCCCCGAACGCCTTCGAGCCTTCGCCGTACACGTCCTCATCGTCCTTGTCCTTGATGAACCAGTACAGCGGGTGCCCCCTGTAGGTGACCTGGGTGGCGCCCCCGGCGCGCTTGATCGTTCCCAGGTCGGAGCTGTCCGCGGCCCCGGCGGTCTTCGCGCTCCCGGTGACCGGTGGCCAGGCCGTCGCACACGCCCCGGCGCAGGCGGAGCTGCTCCCGTGATCGGCCTCGAACAGGTACACCGTGGTGTGCTTCGGACCGGCGGCGAGGATCGTGCCGAACTTCGTCTTCTTGGTCGTGATCAGGACGGCCGGCGAACCGCCCGTCGCCGCAGCGGTCGTGGTTGGGCTCGACGCCGCCGCGCTCGAGCTGCTCCTGGCATTGCTCGAACTGCTCGAACTGCTCCCGCCGCAGCCGGCGACCAGGGCAGCAGTGATCGCGAGCGGCGCGAGCAGCGCCGCACGGAATGCAAACATGGCTCCTCCTCTTAGGTGGCTGTCCTTCGGAGGACGCCGGCCTTCCGAGGATCCTTCCGGGCTACCGCGGCGAGAACAGAGCGCCCACGATCTCCGGCGCGAGCGTGTTCTGGGACCAGACGGCGATCGCCTGGCCGTTCGAGCGAAACGCGACCGTCACGTCGGCGGCGTACACGGTCGAGGACACCGTGACGGCCTTGCCGAACCGCGTCGAGTGCGGCGACAGGTACGAGCCGAGCACGTGCCCACCGCTGATCCAGCTGACCAGGGTCTGGCCGCCCGGGGCGACGGCGAGCGCCGGCACCTCACCGGCATCGATCGAGCCCAGCCGGCCCGGCCGCCCGAATGCCTTGCCGGCGGCTCTGACCGAGGCCTGGACCGAGCACGACCCGCTCCACGAGCACGTCTTCCAGGCCAGCACCTCGTCGCCGCGCGCGTCGCCGGCGAAGGCAAGTCCCGAGGCCATCACGCCCGGGAGCTGAAGGTTGGTCACCTTCTTCATGTGCGCCGCGTCGGCGGCCCGCACGCCCGAGCGGTAGTTCCCCCTGTGGTCGTAATAGCTGTCGATCCAGGCCAGCGTCGCCCCACCCTTGCCGCCCGCGACCCCGACCTGGTCGATCCCGTCGGTTCCCGGAACGGTGAGGGCGGCGCTCGCGCGGCGCGGCGCCTCCTTCGTCTTGCCGGTGGCGAGGTAGACCGAGCGCGGCCCGACGGCGCTCTGCTTGCCGCCACCCCAGGCGACCGCAGTGCCACCGGAGATCGCGGTGGCGGCGAGCGAGGCCGGCGCGGACCGTCCACCTGCGATCTGGTGGGCCTTGGCGAACGACCCGGAGGTGTTCGACTGCGAGACCCATAGGCCCCGCTCGGTGCCAACCGCGGCGAGCGTGCGGCGCCCCAGCGTCACCATGTCGCCGACGGTGGTGCCGCCGAGACCGGTGACGAGCGTGTGCAGCTTCCCGAACCGCCCCCCGGCGGCCATCCCGATCACGCCGGCGCTGCTGCAGCAGCTATCGGTCGAGGCTGCGGACCCGGTCAGCAGCTGCAGGGTGCCGCCCTGAAACGACGAGGCCAGGACCTGCTTGGAGCCGGGCACGGCGGAGGCGCTCGAGAGCCCACCGCCGGCGCGGCGCCAGACGGCGTATGCGGACTGCGTCGCCGGCGCATCGGAGTCCTGCACGGTGTAGGCGATCCCGGCCGCACCGGAGCCGGACAGGCCCGCGGTCGGATTACGGATGTCGAGCGACACCGGCCCCGCCAGTCGCACCGGATGGCCCCATCGGGCGCTCGCCGGGCCGGCCGCGACGGCGGCCAGGGCCAGGACCAGCAGGGCTAGAGTCGCGGCCCGCGCCAGACGCGGCCGCGGCGATGGTCGACCCAGAGCCCGACCACCAGTCCCGCCACGAGTCCCACCGCGATCCCGATCAGGATGATCGTGACGTTCACGCCGGAAGGCCGGGTGTAGCCGAACACGACGCCCGGAATCGCCACGGCGGCGAACACACCGATCCCCGTCGCCAGCGCGCTGAACTGCAAGTCGGGCGGGGCGGACGGCCCGCGCGATGGGGGCTCGACTCGCCGCCACCGGTCGTCGTCGTTCAAAGGTCAAGCGACACCGAGGACGGCTTGGCCTGCCCCGGCGCGTGGATCTCGAGCGTCAGCGGACGGTTCGAGTAGATCGAGTTGTTGAGCTTGAACAGCAGCTCGTCCCCCTGGGCCGGCCCGTAGAAGGCGATGCTTCCCGGCGTTGGCTGTTGGGCGTTCGGCCTGAGCGTCTCCGATGTCCAAGCGAATGGATTGACCTGAGGATTGAGCGGGATCGGGTAGTACTTGTGCCCCTGGGTGTCGACGATGTCGAACGAGTCGGTGGTGGCGGCGTTCGACTCGCTCTGGTTCTCGGCCCACAGGAACACCCCGAACCACAGCTCGCTGGGACTGGGCGCGGAGGCGGACTGCCCGGACAGGTACGTCTTGTCCTCCACGTTGAAGGGGTTGAGCTGGCGCGAGAGCTGAACCTGGTAGGTGATCGGCCCGGCGTCGACGTAGACCCCCTCGCTGTCGGCGTTGGTGGGGTGCGAGAGCTGCCCGCAGGCCCCGACGCCGATCGCCAGTGCGGCCACGCACCCGGCCAGAGCCGGCCGGCGACCGAGATGGATGAGGGAGCGCATGCTCACGGCGCGGAGGATTTTATTCAGCGCGCGGCCACGGTGGCGCGACGTCCTCGCGAGCGGTTCTCCTCGAGGATCGTGCGCAGACGCCGCATCGCCTTGTTCAGCTGGCGCTTGGTCCACGCTCGCCCGCCGAGCGCCTCCATCAGCTTGTCGGAGAGCATCACGGGCTCGGTCTCGAGCGTGTACTCGACGCGCGTCGTCCCGCCCGCTCCCGGCGACAGCGTGTAGGTGCCGATCATCCGAATGCGGTTGTACTTACCGCTGCGGCCGCGCTCGATGATCTTCCACGGCGGCTCGACCTCGGCGAAGCTCATGTCCGCCCATGAGAAGCGGGCCAGCGGGGCCTCGATCCGGAACCGCGCACCGGCGCCGCGGCCGTAGGAGTCCTCGCGGGTGAGGTGCCAGTGCGTCAGGTAGTGATCGCAGAATTCCGCGTGGTTGGCGATGTCCGCCAGGTACTCGAACACCTCCTCGCGGGGTTTCGAGATCGTCGTCTCGACCGTGACCGGTTCCACGGTTGAGGATTCTATGTGGGCAGCCCGCGGCGGGCCGCGTTCAGGCCACTGCGTATGTGGGCAGCCTGCCCGGGGGCGCGCTCAGGCCACGGCGCGCTGATCGACGATCCGCATCGTGTGGCCGAATTCCGGCCCGTGGATCAGTCGGGATTCGGTTGGCGCCTCGGGCATCTCGACGCGGCACAGCTCGCACATGACAACACCCGAGCCGTACGTGTACACGCGCTCGCCGATCAGCGGGGTGCGGTGGCACTTCGCACACCGCTCAGATTCGGCCGAGAGCACATCGACGCCGTGCCTGAGCAACGCCAGCTCCAGATCCTCTTGGTCGCGTGTCGGCACATCCATGGCCCGTGCTTCGGCGCGTCACCGAGCGTTCCTCCCGCCGGTGGCGATCGCCCGGCGCAACCAGCCCGTTTCACATTTATGAAGCGAGGGTAAAACCCGGCGCACTACCCCTCGAAATTGGTATTCCAGGGTCGTTTTCGAGGGTCGTATTGCTCTGGTTCTCGGTCCATGGGCCTTTATCTGCACTTTGACGCGCAGGCTATGATGGCGTCATCCGTTTAGACGCCTCGGCCTGTCTGCGCCGTAGAAGGAGTTAGCCGCCCATGAAAGCTTGGATGTCGGGGAGCGTTGCGGGGACCGGTACTTTCCGTTGCACTGATTGCGACTATCCCGTGTCGCTAGATGCCGTCGACGAGCTGCCGACCTGTCCGAACTGCGGTGGCAAGGAATTCGTCCGCGCGTCGCTGTTCACGACCGCACAGGCGACCGTCGTCGACCTGACCCTGGAGGAGGACGACCAAGCTTGGCTCGATGAGCTGCGCGACGGCCTCGAGGAGCCGGGCCAGTACATCGCGTACCGTGCCGGCGGCGAGGGCGACGTGCTCGCTTTCGCGCTCCAGCGCGAATGGACCCGGATCGGGCGCAGCCTCGCGGCCGACATCCGCTTCGACGACCCGACGGTGTCCCGCCGGCACGCACTGATCGTGCGTCAGCCCGACGGCCTTCGCGTCCTCGACGACCGCAGCCTCAACGGCGTGTTCGTCAACGGCGAGCGGGTCGAATGGAGCACGCTGGCCGACGGCGACGAGATCGTGATCGGGCGCCATCACCTGTACTTCGTGGACGTTCCAGCGATCTCCGGCATGCGCTACAGCCACGCCGTGGACCGCACGTCGACGACCCCCGCGACCTGAGCAGCACTCGGCGTCAGCCGCGCGGCGCAAGCTGTCTATAGTGGCGCCGCGGATGGCGACGATCGCGGTTCTCTCTCAGAAGGGTGGCACCGGCAAGACGACCGCGGTGCGGACCCTGACCGACGTGCTGCGGCGCATCGGCCTGCGCGTCCTGGCCGTGGATCTCGATCCTCAGGGCAACCTCTCCGACTATCTCGACGTCGACCCCGACGCGACCCCCACGATCGGCGATGTGCTGGCAGGCCAGGCCAAGGCCCGGGAGGCGGTCCACGACGGGATCATCCCGGCGAACCTGGGACTGGCGGAGTCCGAGCTGATGCTTGGGGGCAAGATGGGCCGCGAGCTGACGCTCAAGCGGGCCCTGCGCGAGGTCCGCTCGGATTACGACGTGATCCTCATCGACTGCCCGCCGGCGCTGGGCCTGCTGACCGTGAACGCGCTCGTCGCCGCCGACTATGCGCTGCTGTCAGCCGAGGCGCAGTACTTCGCGCTGCAGGGCGTCGAGCAGGCGCTCGAGGTGATCGAGCTCGCGCGCGACAGCCTCAATCCCGACCTCGAGTGGCTCGGGGTCGTGCTGAACATCGCCGACATGCGCACCCGGCACTCCCGCGAAGCATTCGACTCGCTGCGCGAGCACTTCGGGGAGAAGCTGTTCGAGACGACGATCCGGGCCTCAATCGCGTACGCCGAATCCGCCGAGCGGGCGGTCTCGATCGTCGACTACCGCCCCGACCTGGCCGGCGACTACCTGTCGGTCGCCGACGAGTTCCTGCGCCGGCTCGACCTGGGCGACGCGCGGCGCCGGCTGGCGCCGATGCTGCGCGAAGCCGCGGTCTCTTAGAGCTCCCTCACGTCGCCGCCCTGGGTCTCGAACGGGGCCCTCGTCACCCGGGCCCAATCGCGCGTCTCGCGCCCAAGCGCGTCGACGAGGCCCCCGGTGTGCTCGTAGTGCGACCACACCAGCACCGTCGGCCCTGCCCCGGAGATCGTGGCGCCGAGCGCTCCGAGCCGCCGTACGCGGCCGAGCAGCTCGGCTGAGCGCGGATAGAGGTGGGCGCGGCGGGGCTGGTGCAGCCGGTCCTCGAGCCCGGCGGTGATCAGGTCCCAGTCGCCGACCGAGAGCCCGCGCACGAGCAGCGAGGCTCGGGCCACGTTGAACACGGCATCCGCGATCGGCACCTCTTGGGGCAGCGCGGCACGCGCCTGCGCCGTGCGCACGGCCTCGTGCGGGATGACGAGCACGGCCTCGAGCCCCATCGGCGGCTCGAATCGGTGCACCTGGCTGCCGTCGCAGATGACGAACCCGCCCTCGAGCGCCGCGCCCACGTTGTCGGGATGGCCCTCGAGCTCGGTGGCGAGCGCGCGCACGTCCGCGTCGAGCTCGAACAGGTGGTCGGCGGCCAGCAGCCCGGCCACGATCGCCGCCGCGCTCGATCCCAGCCCGCCGGACATGGGGATCTTCGAGTCGATCCGGAACTCGAAGTCGTCGGCCGGGTGCAGGCGCTCGAACGCCCGCACCAGGAGGTTGTCGCGGTCGCGCGGCACGTCGAGCTCGGTGACCACGGCGAAGCTGCCGGTCTCGACCACCTCGACCTCCAGATGCAGCGACAGCGCCGCGGCCAGCACGTCGAGGCCGGGCCCGAGATTGGCCGTCGAGGCCGGCACCCGGACCAGCCGCCGGCGTCCCAGCGTCATCCGAGCACTGCCTCTTCGAGGGCGGCCAGCTGCGGGTCGCACGGGATCACGGCACCGGCCTGGCTGAGCGCGGTCTGCGGGTCCTTGAGCCCGTGGCCGGTCAGCACGCACGCCACGCGCTCGGCGTCCCCCGCCCCGTTGGCGATCAGTCCCGCGACGCTCGCGGCCGAAGCCGGCTCACAGAAGATCCCCTCCCGGGCGGCCAGGAACCGGTAGGCGTCGAGGATCTGCTCATCGGTGACCGCGGCCACGGCGCCGCCCGAGGAGGTCATCGCGTCCATCGCGTCCTCCCACCGCGCGGGATTGCCGATCCGGATCGCACTGGCCACGGTCTCAGGGTTCTCGACGGGCGCACCGTGCACGAGCGGCGCGGCTCCCGCGGCCTGAAAGCCGAGCATCCGGGGGCTCCGACCGAGCTCGCGGAACCCCCGCCACAGCGCGGTCACGTTGCCTGCGTTGCCGACCGGGATGCAGACGGCATCGATCGCGCCCTCGAGCTCCTCGTCGAGCTCGAACGCGATCGTCTTCTGGCCTTCGATCCGGAAGTCGTTGACTGAGTTCACGAGCGACACGGGATGGCGATTGGCGAGCTCGCGGACCAGCTTCAGCGCCTGGTCGAAGTTGCCCTGCAGGGCCACCACGCGCGCCCCGTGCATTAGCGCCTGGGCGAGCTTGCCGGTGGCGATCTTGCCCTCGGGGACGATCACCGCACCCCGGAGCCCGCCCCGGGCGGCGTAGGCAGCGGCCGACGCGGCCGTGTTGCCGGTCGATGCGCAGATCACCGCCTCCGCTCCCTCCCGTACCGCCGCCGACACCGCGCAGGTCATCCCGCGGTCCTTGAACGACCCGGTGGGGTTGGCGCCCTCGAGCTTGCACCACACGTCGGCGCCGACGCGCTCGGACAGGCGCGGCGCGTGCACCAGCGGCGTCGACCCCTCCTGGAGCGAGACCACCGGGTCCCCCTGGACGAACGGCAGTCGCTCGCGGTAGCGCTCGATCAGGCCTGGCATCTGCGGCAGGATGTCATCCGCGGCTCCCCGGTGATCCCCCGGGCCGGGCGGCGGTGACCCCCGGGCCGGGCGGCGGTGGTCCCCGGGCCGGGCGCGCTCAGCGTCGCGCGCGACCCTGCACCAGCCGGACCGCGCCCTCGCCCGTGGTCACGAACAGCGCGGTGCAGTCGTCGATGAGCTGCTCGCGGGTGACGTGGACGATGCCGTCGAGCCACCCCAGCAGGATCTCGGCGAGACCGCCGACCAGCATCAGGGCGGACTCCTCGACGAGCGGATCGGCCACGTCGTCCATGCCGTAGAAGTCGCGCGCCTGTCCGGCCACGAGCTGGGCGAACATCCGCAGGGTCTCGAATCGCCTCCGGGTCAGCGGCTCGGAACCCATCGCCTCGGCGAACAGCACGCGGGCCTTGCGGGGATCGTCGGTAACGAGCTCCACGAATGCGCCGATCGCCGCATGCGCCTTGGCCCGAGCATCGACGGGCGCACGACTCACCGCCTCGAGCACCGCCGCCGCGGCCTCCTGGGCGATCTGATCGAACAGCGCCAGCAGCAGCTCGTCGCGGTCGGTGAAGCCCTCGTAGAAATAGCGTGGGGTGAGCTTGGCGCCGGAGCAGATCGCGCGGACCGTGGCCGCCTGCCAGCCCTCGGTGCCGAGCAGCTCGAGCGCCGCATCGAGCAGCCGCGCACGCCGCTCTGCCTGCCGGTCGGCGGCGTCGACGCCGCCGTAGCGCCCAGTTACCTCTCTGGTCACTTGCACAGTCTCGCAAATGCTCATACGATTCTGATAACGAGCGTTTGCAGATCCGGCTTCGGGAGGCTCCGAGTGCACGACGACGGCTACTTCCCTCGTGGCAAATCGATGCTCCGCCGCGTCCACGGCGAGCGTTGGGTCGGGCTGCTCTACGGGCAGCGGGCCCTCTGCATCGGGGCGCTGGCGCCGCTCAACTACGTCGGAACGAGCGAGCACTCCTACGCCAAGCTGACCCCGTTCAAGCGCCTCGCCCACACCGGGCACGCGTTCGAGACGATCTACTTCGGGACGCGGGCGGAGGCCGACCACGTGCTCGCCTACGTGGGCAAGCTCCACGATCGGGTCGTCGGCGAGCTCCCCGAGGACGCCGGGCCGACCCCGAAAGGCACGCCCTACTCGGCGATGGACCCCGAGCTGATGCTGTGGACGGTGGCGGTGATCGCCGACTCGGCCCAGCGCTTCTACGAGCTGCTGGTCAAGCGGCTCGACGCTTCCGAGCGCGAGGCGCTGTGGCAGGACTACATCCGCTTCGCCGAGCTGTTCGGGATGCCGCGCGAGGCCGCCCCGCCTTCGTACGAGGCGTTCCGCGCCTACTGGCGGGCGAAGCTGGCGAGCTCCGAGCTGTTCCTGACCGAGGAGGCGCGCTACATCGGCTACGCCACCGCATTCGAGATCCCGATGCCCCGCAGCCAACAGCTCGGCAAGCGCGTCCACGACGCGATCATGCTCGGCAGCCTCCCCGAGCGCGTCCGCGAGCTCTACGGGCTCCCGTACACACCACGGCAGCGGCTGGCGTTCACCGCCGCCGTGCAGACCGTGCGGGCGAGCCGCCGCGTGACCCCGAAGTCGATCGCCCGCGGGCGCAACACGCGCTCCTTCGACGGCGTGGCGCGCGAGGAGCGCCTGCGGATCGAGCGGGGCCACCCGACTCCGCAGGT
>DASXOS010000043.1:0-11335 GCA_036494115.1 Solirubrobacteraceae bacterium
TCATCTCGTCGTGGCGGCGGAACTCGGGGTTGTCGTGCTCGATGTCCCGGGGTGAGAGCTCACGGACGCGCTTGACCTCGACCTGGTCGATCACGGCGTAGAAGATCTTCTCCCGCGGCGAGTGCTGGTAGCCGATCGTGACCAGCACGCAGTCGTTCTTGCGGTACTTGTGCGACTTGTCGCCGAGCCGGATGGTGGCGGTCTTACGACCGCGGCGAAGCTGGTCGCCAAACACCGAGGAGTAGAAGTTCAGGACGCGCACCGTGCCAGCCTACAGATCCGCTGCCCGGCGCGACATCGCCCGCTTCACCATCTCTCGCTCGCCTTTGTAGCTGAGGGATTCGGCCGCTTCGGCGAGCGGCATCCAGCGCGCATCCTCGATCTCGTGATCGTGGTCGGCAAGGTCGCCAGAGAGGTACTCGAACAGGAAGAACCGCACCACCTTGTCGACCTGCTTGCCGGTGCGCTGGTACTCGTAGCGGACCTCCCCGAGATCATCGACGAGCTCGGCCTCGAGCCCCGTCTCCTCCCGCACCTCGCGGGTGGCGGCCGCCTCGGGCGTCTCGTCTCCGTCGGGGTGTCCCTTGGGCAGGCCGAGGACCTTGTTGCCGTCGGCATCGCGCTTCACCGGCACGATCACGGCGACCTCCTCGCCACGGACCACCACACCCCCTGCAGAGAACTCCGATTTCACGCGCGAGAACGGTAGCGGGCGGCGCGCCAACTGAGGGGCTCGGCGATCGCTAATACACGTAGCGGCCGAGCGCCTCGCGATCGTGGATCACGAGCTTGCCGCGTCCCTGGGTGATGATCCCGGCCCGCTCGAGCACGGCCAGGAAGCGGCTGGCCGACTCGCGGGAGGAGCCGGCGAGCTGCGCCAGGTCGGCCTGCGTCGAGGTGATGAGGACGTCCCCGTCGCCAGCTTCGGCCTCGGCCAGCTGCACCAGCACCGCGGCGACGCGGCTCTGCACCGTCTGGAACGATTGTCGGGCGAGGCGCTCGTTGGTCTCCCGCAGGCGCCGCCCCAGGGAGGAGATCAGCTTGACCGCGATGTCCGGATGCTGGTGCAGCAGCCGGCGCATGTCAGCGCCGAGGATCGCGGTGGCCTCGGTCGGGTCGATCGCCTCGACGGTGGCCGAGCGGCTCTCGTCGTCGAACATCGCGAGCTCGCCGAAGATGTCACCCGGCCCGAATTGGGCCAGCGTGATCGAGCGGCCGTCCGGGTGCTCGCGGATCGCTCGGCACCGCCCGGTCCGGACGATGTAGCAGGTGTCGCTCTGATCCCCTTCGCGGAACACCACCTCGCCGCCGTCGAACCGACGCGGCACCGCTACCTCGGCCACGCGCTCGAGCTCCTCGACGGCGAGCGTCGAGAACACCGGCACGCGATGAAGCAGCGTGATCGTCTCCGCACCGGTCGCAGTCACTTCCGGACGAATAGCACAAACCCGCGACGGCGCCGAGCAGTAGGCCGGCTGACGGGGGCGTCGGAACGGCTTGCTGGGAGGGGATGGGGGTTGGTCCAGACGACCGTAACTCGACAAAGCCGCCAGCCCATTGGGCGATTGACGAGCTGTTGCTTCATGAGCACGTGTTCGACAATCGCCCCGGAACCCGCTGAGTTTGTCGAACTGTGGTCGTGGATCGGCCTCCAGAGCCGCCGCCACCACCCCCTCAACGCGCCGTGTAAACCCGATCGCATCCGTCAACCCGAGCGGCGCCCAAAAACGCCACCGCCACCGGCTCAGGCGAGATCGAGCGCCTGCTCGCGCCGGCGGCGGCGCACCGCGCTCCAGATCCACCAGGCGAGCGCGGCGATCAGCGCGAGCGGCACCAGTACGGCGAGCGTGATCAGGGCCACGCCGGCGCCCACGGTGAGGACTCGGCCGGCATCGTGAGCGGCCCTCCCCAGGGTGAAGCCCGAGTGCCCACTCCCGTGACTCGGCACGGGCGCGGCGGCGCTGTCGATGTTCACCTCAACCTGGCTGAAGTCGACCTTGTGGTTGAGTCCGTTCAGCGTCGACTCGTCGCTGCGGATGGAGGCCTCCGCGTCGCGGATCCGGGCGTTCAGGCTGTCGATCTGCTCCTGCGTGGTCGCCTTGGCGAGCTGCTTGAGCAGCGAGGTCCGCAGCGCACGGGCGTCGTTCAGCTTGCGGACGTCCGAGAGGTACTGGCCATTGACGTCCTGGGTCCCGTCGGTGCGCGAGACCACGTTCGCGTAGTGCAGCTGCGAGAGCGCGCTCATCGTCGCGGCCAGCGCCGAGCTCGGGACGCTCAGCTGGAACTGGGCCGAGCCGCCGCCTCCCGCGGTCACGTTCGAGTTGTTGACGACCGCGTGCTCGCGCCCGGCGACGTCGAACACCTCCTGGGCCACGGTCTCGATCCGGTTGGCGGGCGCGCCCAGAGCGAGCTGCGCGGACTGCACGATCTTGCGCCCATTGGGCGTGGGCGTGGCGTTCGGTGGTGAAGGGAACGCGAGCGCCCCGGCCGAGCTGGGGGCGCTGCTCGAGCCGGCGCTGCCCGAGCCGCTGCCCGACCCGGCGCTGCCCGAGGCGGCACTGCCCGGGGTGGCGCTGCCCGAGCTGCCGGAGAGCGCCCGGCGCTGCGGTGGGGCCGCGGAAGAGGCCGAGGTCGTTGCCGGCGCGGATGCAGCAGATGAGCTGCTGGCGGAACTGCCCCCGCCGCCCGGACCGACGGCAACCACGACCGCGGCGACGACCGCAAGGCCAGCGGCGATCCCCGCCACCGGACGCATCCATTCGCGCCACGGCAGTGAGAAGCGCGGGGTCGCTGCGGAGTCCGAGGCCGGCGCGCCGGCGAACCGCTGCGCCACCCGCCGATCCATCGATGACGCGAAGTCCGGATCGACCGCCGGACGCTCGTCGCGCAACAGCAGCGCCAGCTCCGCGAGCTCGGCGTATTGCGGATCGACAGGCTCGCCGGCGAGTGTGGCGTCGATCGCGTCGAGCTGGGCAGCGATCTCAGGGTCCAGTGGCATGTCGTCAGTCCGTCGCATCGCAGGCCTTCCTCAGCTTCTGCATCGTGCGATGCAGCATCGTGCCGGCGTTGGATTCGCTCACCCCGAGCACGCGAGCGAGCTCGGAATTCGCCAGGCCGGCGTGGAACTTGAGCGCCACCAGCTCGCGCTCGCGCGCTGAGAGCGAGGCGACCGCGTCGCGGACGGCGGTCCGCCGCAGGCTCACGTCCTCGGGGTCGGATACGAGCCCTTCCTCGGCGCCGGGATCGGATGGATCGGTCACGAGCGTGGCCAGGCGCCGCCGGCGGCGCAGCTCGTCGAGGGCGGCATTGCGCGCGATCCCGAACAACCACGCCCGCTCCTCGCCGCGGCGGCGGTCGAAGGTGCGCCGGCGGCGATAGGCGCGCTCGAAGGCGAGGGCGGTCACGTCCTCGGCGGCGGCCCGGTCGCGCAGCAGCGTTGTCACGTACGCGAACACGTCGTCACGGCTGGCGCGGTACAGCGCCTCGAAGCGCTCCCACGAGCTCGTGCCTTCAGCGACCGCCGGCGCGGGCATCTCCATCATGTCTTCACTACGTCGTAACGGAGGATCCGTCACGGTGGCGAATAATCTCTCGTATATGGGGCAAGTAGGCAAATCGCCGACGCGCAGCGTGCTGGCGGCCGTGCTCGTCGCGGGCACGGCACTCGCGGCGCCAGGCGTGGCGTCCGCAAGCAGCGCGACGACGCCGCCCTCGCAGACACAGATTCAGACCGCGCTCCGTCACGCCAAGACCTCACCCGGCCTGTGGGCCACTGTCAACGTCTGCAACACGAAGCAGCACCCGGGCGTCATCGGGATCCGCGCGCAGATGCCGGCGCTGGGATTCGCGTCCACGCTCCGGATGCGCTTCGCGGTCGACTACTTCTCAGCTCAGAACAAGAGCTACAAACCCGTTCCCGGCGCCATCAGACAGGTCGGTATCGGCGTCCAGAAGACCGGTTTGCACCAGGAGGGCGTGATGTTCTCGTTCCCGCGCCACACCGGCGAGCTGCGGGGGACGGTGAGGTTCCAGTGGGCCAGTAGCCAGCGCGTGCTCGGCCAGGCTGAGGAGATCACGACGCACGGGCACCCGGGAGCCGACTTCGGCGACCCGACGCACTACAGCGCCAAGCAGTGCACGATCAACTGACCGGCTCGGCGAGCGCCGCGAACAGCCGGGGGTCGTTGGTGATCGCACCGGTCACCCCAAGCGCTTCGAGCCAGCGCAGGCGCGGGAGCTCGTCGACCGTCCACACGTAGAGCTCCCCGCCGGCGGCCTCGACGCTGCCTACCAGACGCGGAGTGACGAGCCGCCAGTGGGCCATCAGCGCGTCGCACGCCCCGGCGCGGATGGCCCGGGCCGCCAAACGCGGGAGCGCGGCGCGCATCACCTGAAGCGCGACCAGCGCCGGGACCGTCGACCAGCGTGAGCGGAACGGGTCGCGTTTGACCTTGGGCACCGACCAGCCGAGCCGCACCTCAGGCTCAGCGGCTCGGACGACCGCCAGGCTCTCGCGGTACTGGCTCGAGATGAGCGCTCGCCCGAGCAATTCGCGATCGCGCAGCTCGTCCAGCACCTGCAGCTCATAGCCCGGCAGCTTCATGTCGACGTCGATCTCGATGCCGGCGAACCGCTCTGAGGCCAGGTGGCTGAGGGCTTCGGCGAGCACCAGCGGGTCGCGCCGTGCCGCGTCATGGTAGTCGTGGGCGATCAGCAGTCGCTGACCGTCCCGCGACGGCAGCACATCGAACTCGATCATGTCGACGCCCGCGTCGCGGGCCGCGTCGAAGCTGGCCACCGTGTTGCCCGGCGCGATCAGGTCAGCGCCCTTGTGTCCGACTCGCCGCAGGGGCCGGCCGTCTACCGCTGGCATCCCGGACACCAGTAGGTCCGCCGGTTGGCATCGCCAGCCGGAGGACGGGGGGCGGGGCCGGCATTGGCGAGCCCGGATGGCGAGCGGCCCAGGCCCCCCGCGCGGGCGATCACGGCCGTGCCACAGCGAGGGCAGGGCTGACCGCTCCGGCGGTAGACGCGCGGTGCGATCGTCCGGGGGCCCTCCACGGCGGATAGCTGCATTCGGGGACGAACCAGGTCGATGACCCTCAACACCTCGGGATCCGAAACGTCGCGGACGCGCCGCCACGGGTCGATCTCCGCCTCCCAGCAGCCCTCGGCCTTCCAGATGTTCCCGATCCCGGCCACGTTGCGCTGGTCGAGCAGTGCGTCGCCGATCGGCCGCGTGGGGTCATCGCCGCGCAGTCGTCGCAGGAACCTGTCGTGGTCGAACCGCTCGGCGAGGACGTCGGGGCCGAGCGCGGCGAGTCGCTGGTCGAAGCGACTGCGGCCCTCGGTGATCAGCTCCAGCAGGGGGCCGTCGAACTGGACGACCGCGTCGTCGCCGCGCTGGAACACGAGCCACGCGCGCGAGGCCGACCGCGTCCACCGGCGTCCGCCGCGGTAGATGCCCCATTTCCCGGTCATGCCGAGATGGGAGTGGACGACCATCCCGCCCTCGAAACGCAGGAACAGGTGCTTGCCGTGGGTGTCGACGCGCCTCACCGCCCGACCCTCCAGTCGTGATGGCCACCGGTCGAACGTGTGCCGGGGATGCGGCGCGCGGATCTCGTCGGGCACCCGTCCTTCGAGCACGGGCCGCATCCGGTGCGCGGCGTACGCGATCGTGTCCCCCTCAGGCATCTCGTGTCACGAGTTTCCGCCCACGACACTATGCGCTCAGGGTCAGCCGCCGCGGACCTTCCTGGAAGCCGAGGGCGATCAGCGCCGGTCCGAGCGGCGAGGTGAGGGCCGACTCGCCGTCGACCTTCTCGAGCGCGAGCCGCCTGATCGTCCCGTTCTGCACCCGCTCCACGAGCGCCTCGAGCGCCCGCTCCAGACGCGGATCATCACCCCCGACGAGAGTCTGCAGAGCGCGCCCGCCACGCTCCAGGTACAGGATGGGCTCGCCGTCCTGCAGCACCACGTACGCGCCACCGACCCGGGCCGGACGCCTGGTGGACCCACCGGATTGACGGGCAGCGTCTGGCCACGGCAGCGTGGCGCCGTACGGCTGCGCGGGATCGACTGCGGCCAGGACCACCGGGTGGGCGTCGCGATCCGACACGGCCCGGAGCCGCTCGACCGCGCCCGGCAGCGCGAACTGCGCGCCGCCCAGCCCCTCGACGAAATAGCCCCGACGAGCGATCCCGAGCGTCTCCAGTTGCGAGAGCTCCGAGTAGATCGCCGAGAAGCCGCCGGGGACGCCCTCGGCGAGCACCTGCTCGCGGGTCAGGATCCCATAGCGCTCGAGCAGGAGCTCGCCAATTGCCCGCCGCCGCGCGCTCGGATCGACCGCGGCCGCGAACAACGGGCCGGTCAGCGACCACCGGCCCTGAACCTGCGCCTCGGCGCCCCGCTGGGCGCGCCGCCCGGCGAACCGCCCGGCACGGCCGCCCAGGCTCGTGCGTCCATCCGCGCCCCGCGACCGCTGGGCACGAGCCAGGGTCAGCCGCGGCGCGCGCAGCGGCGCGAACGCGTCGTTGGTGACCTCGCCGGCCCAGGCCAGATCCCACAGTGCCTCCTGAAGCTCCTCGGGTGCCAGCTCGACGTCGACGAGCAGGTCGGTGAAGAAGCACGCCCCGGCCGTCAGACGGTCGCGAATGAGCTGATGCTGCGCGCCATCGGGCGGCGAGCCCTTGAACGGCGGTGGCCCCAACAAGGCCAGGTCATCGCGGAAGTACAGCGCGACGCGACCCGAGCTGCGGCCGATCGCACCCGCGCCGACCCACACGAGCTCACCGCTCGAGCAGAGCTGATCCATCCACGCGGGCGAATAGGCGCCGATCCGGCGTGGGAGCACGTCGCGCTCCCACACCTCGATCGGGAGTGCGAGGCCCTGCAGTGGCACGAGCGCCTCGCGCAGCCGGTCGATCCCTGCGCCGGATGCAGGATGGCGATCGACGTTCTGCCAGCCGGGCAGGAAGCGGGCCAGCGCGTGCTGATCGGCGGGCTCGATCTCCCTGCGAAGCACCGCCAGCGAGGCCCGGCGCAGCCGGCGGAGCACCTCGGGATGGCACCACTCGCGCTCGCTGCCGCCGGGGCGCAGCTCGCCGCGGACGAGCTCGCCGGCGCGCTCGAGCTCGCCGAGCACGGCGGAGCAGTCGAGGCCGTAGCGGGCTCGGAGCTCGCCGGTGGTGAACGGGCCGTGCGTGGCGGCGTAGCGACTCAGCACCCGCGCGAGGGCGTCGGGCACGTCGTCGACGAATGCCGCGGGCAGCCCGCCGGGAGGCGCCACTCCCAGAGCGTCGCGGTAGAGACCAGCATCGGCGGCATCGATCCAACGCTCCTCGCCACCCACCCGCACCGCCAGGGCGCGACGCTCGCGAGCGAGCTCATCGAGCATCGCGGGGGCATCGACGCCCTCCACCACTCGCATCGCCACTTCGGAACGGGTCAGATCCCCGACGGTGCGCAGCACGTCGTGGAGCTCGTCGCGCGTGGCCACGCGCCGGCGTTCGGAGCGGAACTGCAGGTCGTCCTCGACGTCGGCGAGCGCGCCGGGGTCGATCAAGTCGCGCAGCTCCTCCTGGCCGAGCAGCTCGCGCAGCAGATCGCGGTCGAGCGACAGCGCCGCCGCCCGGCGCTCGGCGTTGGGCGTGTCGCCCTCGTACATGTAGGTGGCGACGTAGTCGAACAGCAGCGAGGAGGCGAACGGCGAGGCCGTCGGCGTCTCCACCTCGACCAGGCTGATCTCGCGCCGGCTCAGTTGACGAAGCAATTCGGTGAGTCCGCCGAGATCGAGCACGTCGCGCAGGCACTCGCGGTAGGTCTCGAGCACGATTGGGAATTCGCCGTACTCTTTGGCCACCTCGAGCAGTGACTGCGACTTCAACCGCTGCTGCCACAGCGGGGTCCGCTTGCCCGGCCGTGCGCGCGGGATCAGCAGCGCGCGGCCGGCGTTCTCGCGGAAGCGGGCGCCGAACAACGCGCTCGAGGCGAGCTCCGCCACGACGCGGTCCTCGACCTCGTCGGGATCGATCATCACGAGCTCGGCCCCGGGCGGCTCATCCGCATCCGGCAGGTGGACGATGATCCCGTCGTCCGACCAGATCGCGTCGGACTCGAGCCCGAGCTCGTCCCGGATCCGCGCGCTCAGCGCCAGGCCCCAGGCGGCGTGGACGCGGCCACCGAACGGCGACAGGATGCACAGCCGCCAATCGCCGATCTCGTCGCGGAAGCGCTCGATCACGATCGCCCGGTCTGAGGGCACAACCCGCGTGGCCGCCTCCTGCTCGCGCAGGAACTCGACGAGATTCGACGCAGCGCGCGGATCGAGGTCGTAGTCGGCCTCGAGCCGCTCGGGCGTCTGGTCGACGGCCCACCGCGCGAACGCGCCGATCGCGGCGCCGAGCTCCTTGGGCCGACCCATGCTGTCGCCCTTCCAGAACGGGACCGCGCCCGGCAAACCGGGCGCCGGCGTGACGATCACTCGGTCGCGGCCGATCTCCTCGATCCGCCAAGTGGTCGCGCCGAGCAGGAACGTCTGCCCGGGGCGGGCCTCGTAGACCATTTCCTCGTCGAGCTCGCCGACCCGCCGTCCGTCGGGAAGGGTGACCGCGTACAGGCCGCGGTCGGGGATCGTCCCCGCGTTCGTGACTGCGAGCTGGCGCGCTCCCTTGCGCGCACGGATCGTGCCGGCCACCCGGTCCCACACGATCCTGGGCCGGAGCTCGGAGAACGCGGTCGAGGGGTAGCGGCCGTCGAGCATGTCGAGCACGTTCTCGAGCTGGGTGCGGCCGAGCTCGGCGTATGAGTACGTCCGCGTGACGAGCGCGTACAGGTCGTCCACCGCCACCGGCTCGTCGTCACCGGCCGCCGCGGCGATGGCCACGATCTGTTGGGCGAGCACGTCGAGCGCGTTGCGGGGCACGACGGTGGTCTCGATCGCGCCCTCGCGCATTCGCTGGGCGACGACCGCGCACTCGAGCAGGTCGGCACGGAACTTGGGAAAGATGCGGCCGCGGCTGACATCGCCGACGGAGTGACCGGCGCGACCGATCCGCTGCAGGCCGCGGGCCACCGACTTCGGCGACTCGACCTGGATGACAAGGTCGACGGCGCCCATGTCGATGCCGAGCTCGAGCGACGAGGTCGCGACCAGGCACGGCAGCTCACCGGCCTTGAGCATCTCCTCGACGACGGTCCGCTCCTCACGCGCCAGCGAGCCGTGATGGGCGCGCGCGATCTCCCGCTCCGCGAGCTCGTTCAGCCGCAGCGCGAGGCGCTCGGCGCCACGCCGGTTGTTGACGAACAGGATCGTCGAGCGGTGGGCATCGATCAGCTCGAGCAGCTCGGGGTAGATCGCGGGCCAGATCGAGCGCCGCGTCGCCTCGGTCCCGCCGACGAGCGGATCGAGCTCGGCGCCCGGCGTCGCGTCCGGCTCGACCATCGACTCGACCGGCACCCGGATCTCCAGGTCGAGCTCCTTGCGCACCCCGGTGTCGACTATCCGGCAGGTGCGCGAGGGGCCGACCATGAACCGGCCAACCTCCGCGAGCGGGTTCTGGGTAGCCGACAGGCCGATCCGCTGCACATCGCGCCCGGCCGCGTGCGCGAGCCGCTCGAGCGTCAGCGCCAGATGCGCGCCGCGCTTGGTCGAGGCCACGGCGTGGATCTCGTCGACGATGCACCACTCGGTCGCGGCGAACAACTCTCGCGCGCGGCCCGTGAGCATCAGGTACAGCGACTCAGGCGTCGTGATCAGGATGTCCGGCGGGTGGCGGAGCATCGCCTGGCGATCGCGCTGCGGCGTGTCGCCCGTCCGGACCGCCACCGTCAGGTCCGCGCCGATCCCGCGCAGCGGCGCGCGCAGGTTGCGATCGATGTCGTAGGAGAGCGCCTTGAGCGGCGAGACGTACACGAGCCGGATCCCCGGCTCGGCCGCGGCCTCGCCGGACGCGCGCTCTGCCGCCAGCCGGTCGATCCCCCACAAGAACGCCGCGAGCGTCTTGCCCGACCCGGTCGGGGCCGAGATCAGAACATGCTCGCCCGAGGCGATCGCCGGCCAGGCCAGCTCCTGTGCGGGCGTCGGTTCGGCGAACGCGCCGCGGAACCATTGCCATGTGCGATCGGAGAACATTTCATCTCAGCTTAGGGGTCGGGCGTGAGCAGGGCCAAGAGGCGATTCGGGATCGGGCGTGATGAAGGCGAGCGGCGTTCCCGGCGACCGTGCCGTGGCGATGAAACGACCCGGCTGCACCGCCGGCTTGGGCGAGCTGATCAGGTCCTCGGGTAGGGCGTTCAGGTCCGCGACCGTGACCGTCAGGCCCCACCAGGCAGGCGCCGGCGCCTGCCTGGCCTCCACGACCTCGAGGATCGGCTCGCCCAGCCGGCGGAAACCCTGCCGGAAGGAGCCCGCGTCCCGGATCCGCTTCAAAGGCAGTCCCACGCCTTCCAGCGCGGCGACCGTAGCGTCGAACTCCGGAGTGACGGCGACAACGTGGTCGATCCCCATCGCGCCGTTGGGATGGTCGCTGTGCGCGGCCCACGCGGGCTCCGCGGGAGCGAGGGCCAAGCCGTCCGGAAGCTGGGCAACGCCCTCGATCGTCACTGACAGCCGGGGCGCGGCGAGGACCACGCGCACGTGCGGCAGCAGCACCGCACCGGAAACGACCTCGAACGCGAGCGCCTCCCACCGCTCGGCCGGGTCAGGGACCGCCATCGCCCTCAGCGTCGGGGTCACGCGCCTGCCTCCTCACGCGCGCGTGTGAAGATCGCGTCGAGCATCGGCTCGGTCAGCCGGCCGGTAAACGTGTTCTGCTGGCTGACGTGGTAACAGCCGAGCACGATGTACGGCCCGACCTCGGCCCGCGCGCCATGGGCGAACTTCGGACGTGGCCGGGGAGCGTCGAGCAGCCGCAGCAGCGCGTCCCAGGCGAAGCCGCCGAGGCACACGATCACGCGCACGCGCTCGAGTAACCCGAGCTCTGCCTGGAGCCACGGCAGGCAGTTGTTGCGCTCCGCGGGAAGTGGCCGGTTCGCCGGCGGCGCGCAGCGGACCGATGCGGTCACCCAGCAGTCGGTCAGCTCGAGACCATCATCGCGCGAGACCGAGATCGGCTGGTTGGCATACCCCGCGCGGTACAGCGCCGCGAACAGCCAGTCGCCCGAGCGATCGCCCGTGAAGATCCGCCCGGTGCGGTTGCCGCCATGCGCCGCGGGGGCCAGCCCGAGCACCACCACCCGGGCCGAGGGGTCGCCGAAGCCGGGCATCGGCCTGCCCCAGTACTCCTCGCCCGCGAACGCCGCGCGTTTGACCCTGGCCACCTCCTCCCGCCAC
>DASXOS010000044.1:0-24283 GCA_036494115.1 Solirubrobacteraceae bacterium
CCGTCTCTCGGAGGGTGGGGACGAGGCTCGACAGCGGCGGCGTCGCCAAGGGATTGTTCGGCGACGTCCTGGCCGGCCCGCGTACACCGGCGTGGTCCAGGCGACGGCCCTCGCCCCGACCGGCGTCGAGGCGGAGACGCGGTCGAAGGCGGCGCTGCTCAGCGGCCCGGACGCCGCTCCCGGATGGCTCGCGCACGGCGGCGTCGTCGTCCTCGATGACGGCACGGCCCAGGTTGTCACGGCTGCCGCGGCGCTCGCCGAACGGGCGCACGAGGCACGACAGGCGGTGGCGCGGTGAGCGTGTCCACGCACCTCGGGCCCCATCTGTTCTGGATCCTGTCCCGCGGTGCGGGCACGACCGCGCTCGTGCTCTCGAGCATCTCGGCCACGCTCGGCATCGTGGCCGGTTGGGCGCTGATCTTCCTTGGGCTGTCGTTCTACTTCCGCGATCAGATCGGGCGTGCACGGTGGAAGCAGATCCACCGGTTCACCCTGGTGGCGTGGCTCGCCGGCCTCGTGCACACGATCGTCGAGGGCACCGACGCCGGGACCGTCTGGTACGTCGCGCTGCTGATCGTGACCACGGCTCCGGTGCTCGTGCTGCTCGTGGTTCGCGTGGCGCGGGCGCCGCAGGACTTCGGGCTCGTCGATCCACCGCCTCGCACCGCGCCATCAGCGGGCGGAGCCGAACCGGCTCACGCCGCGCCCGTCGACCCGCTGCCCGTCGACTCGCTGCCCGCCGACCCGCTGCCCCGAGTCCAGCCGCCTCGTCCCGCGACGCTGTGGTCGCGGGACGAACCAGCACACTGAGGCCGTCAGGCGCGACGGCAAGTGATGGATCGCACACAGCTCGACCGGATCCGTCCGGGTCGACGTGCTACGGTCGCCTCCGCTTCAAAAACCGCCGAATCTCTGGCCGCTAGTTCTTTTCGCGGCGGAGAACGGGGGACCCACCCGGTGGCACATGCCGCCGTGGGGCTAATCGCCGCAGTCGTGTTCTGACCCGTAGATGCGGGTCTGATCGCGGCGCACGCGGCGTAGCGCACTTTCTCGCGCGAGCCCGTCAGCTAACCCCGTAGGCATGAGAAAGAAGGAGGCTCCATGCCCTCGCACATGTCGCGGCGTTCGCCGCGTGCCCGAAAACCCCGCCGCCGCGCGCGCGCCGGCATCACCGTTGCAGCCGCCGGAGCGGGCATCCTCGCCGCAGCGGGGCCGGCTGCCGCCGAGGCTCCCGCCCTGAACGGACTCCTCAACCGGGGGAGCAAGGGCGCTGCCGTCGCCCGCGTGCAACGCGCGTTGCACATTCGCGACAGCGGCCGGTTCGACCGCACCACCCATCGCGCGGTGCTGGCGTACCAGCGCAAGGACCACCTGATGGTCGACGGGATCGTCGGTCCGCAGACGTGGGATGCCCTGTTCCACATTACGCCCCCGCCGGCGACGACCACGACCAGCACGACCACGAGCTCGAGCACGGCGACCGAGTCGGCGTCGACGAGCACCAGCGGATACAGCATTCCGTCGGGGATCGTGCAGTGCGAGTCGGGCGGCGACTACTCGGCGGTGAACTCGTCGAGCGGCGCCGGTGGCGCGTACCAGATCCTGCCGTCGACTTGGGCCGCATACGGCGGCCAGGGCTCGCCGCAGAGCGCGCCCAAGGCCGAGCAGGACGCGATCGCGGCCAAGATCTACGCGAGCCAGGGTCCCTCGGCCTGGAGCTGCTGAGCTCTCGTATTTGCCGTTCTGAGATCAGCCGCGCCCGCCCTCCCGGTGGGCGCGGCTGACTCTTTTAATCCCGGCGATTTCACCGGGGGCTTACATTGATGTGAGGTGGAACGCGCACAACTCTCGTACGTGCTGCTCGGGGCCGCAGCGGTCGGCGAGCGTCGCACGCGTGAGATCCTTGCCACCGGGGCGCGCGCCGCAGCGCTCGCCACGTGGCCCGCAGCGCGTCTGTGGCGGTCGCCGCTGGCCCAGCCCATGCGACGGAATGCCGATCGTCGGCGCGCGGAGCTGGCGATCGAGGGGGAGGCATTCGCCCGGCGCGCCACCGTCAGTGTCCGCGAAGTCAGCGCTGAGGTGCTGCGACGAGTCGGGGACGAGCTGGCGCAGTCGGGGGTCGCGGACGAGCTGGTCGGCTGGCTGCTCGGTACCGGCGCGTTTGACCGCGTCCTGACCGTCGTCATCAACCATCCCGCCACCGAGCAGCTGGTGGTTCACACACTCGACGACCCGGGCATCGATCGCCTGCTCGAACGGGCTCTGGCGAGCCGCATGGCCGACGATCTCACCGCGCGGATCCTCGCCAGCGAACAGCTGCAGCTGGTGATCGATCACGTCGTCGCGTCACCCGAGCTACGCGCCGCACTCACACAGCAGACAGCCGGGCTGGCAGACGACGTTGCTGCCGGTGTGCGCACGCGCACCGTGCGCGCCGATGACGCCGCCGAGCGCTTCGCCCGAGCGCTGCTGCGCCGACCACGCCGGCCGCGCGAGGCCCCGTGAGAACACAGCCCCCAGCGGGCTACGTCGGCTTTGTGACTCGCGCCGTCGCCCTCACGGTCGACGCCCTGCTCATCAACGTGATCGCGGTCGTGGTCGGCGCCGCCGTGGCCCTGATCGCGTCCGTGCTCGGAGCGCGCAACAGCGTCAATGCGGTCGAGGCCGCGATCGGCGGCTTCGCCTGGTTCCTGTGGAGCGCGGCGTACTTCGTCACGTTCTGGACCCTCACGGAGCAGACGCCGGGCGACCGCCTGCTTGGGATCCGGGTCGTTCCAGCCGCCGGCGGGCCGTTGAGGCCGATGCGGGCGGCGCGCCGGTTCATCGGGTTGATCATCTCGACGATCCCGCTCGGCGCGGGCTTCCTGCTCGTGCTCGTCGATGACGAGCGTCGCGGATTGCACGACCGGATCGCCGGCACCGTGGTGATCTGGGACGTGCCTCAGGCTGCGGGACTGCTTCACGCGGTCGCACCCTCGATCCAAGCGAGTGCGGGCGGCCCCACGCTCGACCCGCCAGCGCTCGCGCCGCCGGTGGATGCCTCAGACGGCTCGACGAGCGCTCTGGGAGACGTCGGCCCGACGGTGCTCGGCTGATCTGGCGCGCCACTCGGCTCGGCCCGCCACGCCGCTGAGCAGCCTCCGAACGGCGAGCACGTGGCCGCCGGTGCCAATCACCAACAGCCGGTACAGGCGCCCGCCGGCGCCCGGGAACTCCGCGAACGTGGTGGCGCGCAGCAGGGTTCGCTGGCGTTCGAGCGGCTCGAGGTCGAAGCGGAGCTCGTAGGTCGCGAACCGGTGGCCGCCCCGGAGCACGAGCCGGCGTGGAGCGTCGGCCTCGGCGACCGCGAACCCGGGCGCCTCGTCACCGACGGTGACGTGGCCACGCCAGCCACCGCTCCGGCGCGAGTGCTCGAGCCCCCAGGCCTTCGCCAGAACTGCGGGCACGGAGCTCCAGCCGCCCGCGAACCGGACCAGCGCTGTCCACACCTCGTCGGGGGAGGCGCCGATCGCTCTGGCATGATCATCGATATAGGGCAACTGCTCCATATAGAGTGAGCGTACTAAATCATGGCTCCTCCGCGCAAGCACCAGACCGACCAGATTCTCGATGCGGCCCGCGCGATCGTGCTTCGGCACGGCCCGCGCGCCGCATCGGTCGCGGCAATCGCACGCGACAGCGGCGCTCCGGTGGGAACTCTGTACCACCGGTTCGGGAGCCGCGACGGAGTGCTGGCGGCGGTCTGGCTCCGAGCGCTCGGGCGGTTTCAGGAGGGCGCCCTTGCAGCAGCCGCGCCGCACGATGATCCACTCGACCGCGCGGAGGCGCTGGCCGCCGCCGCGATCGAGTTCGCCGGCCGGCACCGGGACGACGCGCGGCTGCTCCTGGCGGTCCGGCGCGAGGATCTGCTCGACCGGGCCCCCGACGGTGCCTTTCGACGCCGCCTGAACGAACTCAACGCGCCGCTTGTCGGCGAGCTCCAGGAGATCGCCCGCGCGCTCTATGGCCGCGCCGACGCACGGGCGGTGGCGGCGGTCAGCAGAGCCGTCGTCGATCTGCCCTACAGCGCTGTGCGCACCTACTCCGGCCGCCCCGAGTTCCCGGCCTGGCTCGCCGGAGACGTCGCAGCCGATGCGCGCCGGCTGCTCGAGGCGCGCCGCGATGAGGCCGTCAATCGCGGTGGTGGTTGACGAGCTCGATGTTGTTTCCGTCGGGATCGAGCACATACGCCGCGTAGTAGCCCGGGTGGTAGCGGGGCCGCTCGCCGGGCTCGCCATGGCTGCGGTACCCGGCGGCCACCGCCGCCTCATGAAACCGCCGAATCAGCGCGTCGTCCGAGACCGGGAAGGCGGCGTGGAGATTCGCGGTGGCCGGGCCGCTGACGATCGAGAACGAGCCGGTGCGCCCGGCGAAGTGCACGCGTTCCGGCAGTTCGCGATGCAGGCGGAAGCCGGCGTACGGAGCGATCGTCTCGTAGAAGCGACGCGAGGCGGCCAGGTCGGCGACGCGGATCCAGAGGTGGTCGACGACGCCACCGCGGCGAAGCCCGTGGAAGTGGACCGCCTCAGCGCTGTTGCCATCGGGATCGAGCAGGAACGCGCCGTAGTAGTCGATGCCGTATTGCGGGCGCAGTCCGGGCTCGCCGTCGGAGGTGTAGCCGGCCTCGGTCCCCCGCCGCCAGAACTGGTCGACCTGCTCCCGGGAGGGGGCGACGAACCCGACGTGCAGCCGGCGCGTCGTGGGATGGTCGGCCGTCGCGCCCGTGAGCGCAAAGTCGCTCCACTCCGAGAAGTGCGTCGTGCGGTACGTCTCGTCGATGCCGAGCGCTTCGAGCACGGTGTCGTAGAACTGCTCCGACGCCGCCCGGTCGCTCGAACGGATCGTGACGTGGTCGAACACTGCTACGCCGCGGGGCGTGAGCCGATGAGGAGCATCGCCAGGTCGTCCCCGAGCTCCTCGCCGTTGAGCTCGGTGATCCTCGCGATCAGCGGCTGGAGCATGCCCAACGGGTTGTGCTGCCAGTCGCCGTCGCGCTCGACGTGCTCGGCGATCAGGGCGCGGAGTCCCTCCTCGCCGAGATGCCCGTCGGCGCCGTCACCCCCCTCGATCGCGCCATCCGTGAACAGCAGGATCGACCAGCCTGCGGAGAGCGGGAACTCGGTCTGCGGCCATTCCGCGTCGTCGAGCATCCCGATCGGGGGACCACCGTGGTCGATCGGGAGGCTCTCCACCGAGGTGCCGACGATCAGGACGGGCGGCGGATGGCCGGCGCGTCGAACAGCGAACGTGCGCCGTTCCGGTGGGATCTCGACTGTGCACATCGTCGCGAACAGCCCCTCGACCTGACGTTCGTGCTCGATCATGCGCTCGAGCGTCGGCAGCACCGAGTCGCCGGGCGCGCCCGACAAGGTGAGCGCTCGCCAGGCGATGCGGAGGCTGGCGCCAAGAGCCGCCTCGTCCGGCCCGCGGCCGGCGACGTCGCCGATCATCACGTGCAGGACCCCGTCCGACGTCTCCACGACGTCATAGAAATCGCCCCCCAGAAGGGCTCGCCGGCGGCCGGGGAGATATCGCGACGCGATCCACAACGACGGGTCGATGACGATCGGGTGGGGGACCAGGCCGCGCTCGAGTCGGCGGTTCTCCTCGGCCCGGATTTCGGCGACGCGGAGCTGCTGTTGCGTCTCCTCGGCATGCCGGCGGCCCACGGCGTAGCGGATCGCCCGCGAGAGCAGGTCCGAATCGACGTTCGCCTTCGAGAGGTAGTCCTGGGCGCCGGCCTGCACCGCGGCCTCGCCGGCCGTGGCCTCGTCGAACCCGGTCAGGACCACGACCGCAATCTCGGGCGTGATCTCGCGCAGGCGGGTCACGGCTTCGAGGCCCTCGGCGTCGGGCAACCGCAGATCGAGCAGCACGCAGTCGACCGTGGTGGTCGACAGCAGCTCGATGCCCTTCGCGAGCGTCAGCCCGTGCAGGAGCCGCACGTCCGTGGCGCTCGCCGAGAGCAGGTCGTCGACGATTAGGGCGTCGTCCTCGTCGTCCTCGATGAGGAGCACGGTCATCGGTTGGGTCGGAGCGACCGCCATCCAGCCCGTGACGCTATCGGTCGGAGGTGTCGCGCGTCAGGCCACGAGCGCGCCCGGCCACGCCGCGAGCGCGTGCGCGTCAGGCGACGAGCGCGGCGTCAGGCGACGAGCGCGCGCGCGATCACCATCTGCTGGACCTCATCGGTCCCCTCCCCGATCGTGAGGATCTTCGCGTCGCGGTAGAAGCGGCACACCGGGTACTCCTCGATGTAGCCGTAGCCCCCGTGGATCTGGACGGCCTCCTCGGTGGCGCGAACCGCCAGCCGGCCGGTCTTGAGCTTGGCCTGCGCTGCGGTGAGGCTGAAGTTGCGGCCCTGATCCTTGAGCACCGCGGCCTTGTAGGTGAGTAGCCGCGCCGCCTCGATCTCGGTCGCGAGGTCGGCCAGCTTCGCCTGGATCGTCTGAAAGCGCGAGATCGGCTTGCCGAACGCACGCCGTTCGCGCGCGTAGGCGATGGCTTCGTCGAGAGCGCCCTGCGCCAGCCCGACGCCCATCGCGGCGACTCCGATCCGGCCGATGTCGAGGACCTGGAGGAACTGCGTGAAGCCTCGGCCACGGGGGCCGAGCAGGTTCTCCTCCGGGACGCGGCACTCCTCGAAGGACAACGGGCGCGTATCGGACGCGTTCCACCCCATCTTGCGGTACGGCTCGCCCTGTTCATAGCCCGGGGTGCCGTTCTCGACGATCAGGTTCGAGATCTCCTCGTCCCCGGTGCGAGCGGTGATGGCCACATGGCCCGAGATCTCCGTGCCGGCATTGGTGATGAACTGCTTGGCGCCGTCGATCACCCACTCGCCGTCCTCGAGCCGGGCACGGGTGCGCACGTTCCCGGCGTCGCTCCCCGCCTCCGGCTCGGTCAGCCCGAACGCGCCCAACTTGCGTCCCGCGCACAGGTCCGGAAGGTAGCGCTCGCGCTGCTCGTCGTTTCCGAACAGGTAGAGCGGCTGCGTGCCCAGCGACGTGTGGGCGCACAGCGTGATCGCCACCGATGAGTCCGCGCGCGTCAACTCCTCGACGGCGATCGCATACTGGAGCGTGGAACCACCGCTGCCTCCGACCTCCTCAGGGAAGGGGATGCCCATCCACCCGAGCTCGCCCATCTTCGCCACGAGCTCATACGGAAACGCCTTGGTCCGGTCGAGCTCCGGAGCCGCCGGCGCCACCTCGGCGGCGGCGAACTCGCGCACGGTGCGCTGGAGCAGCTGGGTGTCGTCGTCGAGATCGAACAGCATCGTCACCGCCGATCATACCGAACGACCGTTCAAAGTTTGAAAGTTCGTTCGGATCGCGGTTTATGATCAGCTGCGCAGATGCCGCCCCGTTCCGACCGCACGGCGCTCCGCGAGCGCTACGACCGCCGTCAGGCTCAGGTGGTGCTGGACGCCGCCCGTGTGTTCGCGCAGCGCGGCTACGACCAGACGTCCGTGCCTGAGCTGGCCGAGGCGCTGGGCATTGCGTCGGGTGGCCTGTATCACTACTTCGCGGGTAAGGAGCAGCTGCTGATCGCGATCTGCGACCAGCTGATGGAACCGCTGCTTGCCGCGGCCGAACAGCTTCTCGCCGAGGACGACCCGCCGCGCGAGCAGCTCGACGCGCTCGTGCGGATGTGGGTCACCCACGTGGTCACCCATCGCGACCACATGCTCGTGTTCGAGCAGCAGCGTCCGGCGATCGAGCATGGTGAGCAGTGGCGGCAGGTGCGGGAGAGCCGCAAGCGATTCGAGCGGCTCGTCGTCGGCGTGCTCACCCGGGTGCACGAGTCCGGCGGGGCGCGCCTGGCGGATCCCCGGCTGAGCCTGTCCGCGCTGCTCGGAATGGTCAACTACACCGCGCAGTGGTACCGGCCGCGTGGGCGACTCAGCGCGGACGAGATCGCCGACGGCTACCTCGACTTGATCACCCGGTAGTACAGGTGGGTGACGCGGTCACCCTGGATCACCTCGGGGTTCTCGAGCATGACCGGGTGGTGGCGGAGGTTGCCGAACCAGGGGATGCCCTCGCCGAGGAGCACCGGAGCGAGGCTGACCTGGATCACGTCGAGCAGGCCGAGATCGAGGCACTGCTGGGCGATGCTGGCGCTGGCGACCACGACCGCGCGGTCGCCGGCGACCTCGCCCGCCCGAGCGATCGCGCTCTCGACGCCGTCAGTGACGAACGTGAGCGGCGTCGTTCCCTGTGGCGACGTGTCGGGCGCCGTGTGCGAGACCACGAACACCAGGACGCCGGCCGGATGGCTGCCATTCCAGCCGTTGGTGTGGTCATAGAGGCGCCGGCCGCAGACCAGCGCCCCAACCTCAACGAGGATCCGACGCAGATGCCCCGCGCTGGCCTCGGTGACGTGCGCGGCGCCCTCGATGCCCGGCCACTCGAACGCGACCGGGCCATTCTCGAACCAGTCGAACAGGGGCCCGACCGCGTCGTCGGGATCGGCGATGAACCCATCCAACGACATCGACATATCGGCGATCACGGTTGACATTTCGTTCGCTCCCGGGTCAGGTGACTACGACACGATCTCTGACCGACCGGCAGACACGAACTCATCGCCGCCTTGACGACTTCGCTTAGCTAGGGAGATGACCGACAGCGCAGATACGGAGCCGCTCGGCGCGGGCGTGGACGAGCCAATCAATCGCGGCGGGGCGTTTCCCCGCCTCGATGACGACCAGCGCGCCCGGCTGCGGATGATCGGCGACATCCGCCATGCGGAGGTCGGCGAGATCCTGTTCCGCGAGGGTGATGACTCCTACGACTTCATCGTGATCGAGTCGGGCTCGGTCACGATCCTGCGCGGCTACGGAACGGAGAACCGCGTGATCGCGGTCCACGGGGCCCACCGGTTCCTGGGCGAGCTCAACCTGCTCACGGGGGCCAGCGTCTACCTGACGGCGGTCGTGCGCGAGCCGACCGAGTTGATCGTGGTTCCGAAGGGGCGGCTCAAGAGCCTGCTCGCCTCCGACGATGAGCTGGCCAACATCATCATGCGCGCGTATCTGGCCCGGCGCTCCATCCTGATCTCGATCGGCGGGGGCGTGCGCGTTGTGGGCTCCCGCTACTCGCAGGATTCGCGCCGCCTGCGCGAGTTCCTGGCCCGCAACCGGGTCCCGTACCAGTGGATCGAGCTCGAAGCCGACGAGGAGGCCGAGCAGCTGCTGCGCTCGCTCTCGATCGCGCCGTGCGAGACGCCGGTCGTGATCGGCGGCGATGACGTGCTGCGCAACCCGAGCATCACCGAGCTGGGGTCGATGCTCGGGCTCGGGGCCAGAGGGTCGCCGCCTCCGATGTGCGACCTGGTCGTCGTCGGCGGTGGTCCGGCCGGGCTGTCGGCGGCGCTGTACGGTGCGTCCGAGGGACTCGACACGCAGGCGATCGACAAGGTTGCGTTCGGCGGTCAGGCGAGCACGTCGTCACGCATCGAGAACTACCTCGGATTCCCGACCGGGATCTCCGGCAGCGAGCTGGCCGAGCGCGCGGCGCTTCAGGCCCGGAAGTTCGGGGCCCGTCTGGTCGTGCCGGCCCAGGCGGTCGGTCTGGAGCGCGAGAACAGCCACTACGCGATCCAACTCTCGACCGGCGATTTGGTCCACGGGCGGACCGTGATCGTGGCCACGGGCGCGCAGTATCGAAAGCTCCCGCTGGCGGATCTCGACCGCTTCGAGGGCAACGGGGTCTACTACGCCGCCACGCAGATGGAGGCACAGATGTGCTTCGGTGATCCGGTGCTGATCGTGGGCGGCGGCAATTCGGCCGGCCAGGCCGCCATGTTCCTCTCCCGGCACGCGGCGAGCTGCCGGCTGATGATCCGCCGCGACGATCTGTCAGCGTCAATGTCGCGGTACTTGATCGACGAGCTGGAGAGCCGTCCGCAGGTCGAGCTGATGACGTGCTGCGAGGTGGTAGAGCTACACGGCGAGAACTCACTCGAGGCGGTCACGATCCAGGACACGAACACCGGTGAACGCAGGCAGCTCGAAGTCAGGGCGCTGTTCGTGTTCATCGGCGCCGAGCCCCACACCGAGTGGCTGCGTGGTCATGTGGCGATGGACGACCACGGCTTCCTGCTCGCCGGTCGCGACGTCCAGGACCTCGCCGGGCACGCCCAGGATCGGCCCTACTTCCTCGAGACCAGCCTCCCGGGGATCTTCGCCGTCGGCGACGTCCACTCGGGTTCGATCAAGCGGGTGGCATCGGCGGTGGGCGAGGGGTCGATGGCGGTCCGGCTGATCCACCAGCGTCTGGCCGAGCGGCTATGAGATCACGTCGAGCGCGAAGCCGGCCACATCGATGCACGTCGTCTGGCGGACCGTGACGAACACGAACGCCACGTTTCCGCACGCCCGGCAGCGGACGACGGTCCCCGGGCCGCCCGGGTAGACCACGAGCTCGGCCAGTTGCGATTCCGTGCCGCAGTGGGCGCATGCCCCGTGCGCGCGGGTCATGTCGCGGCCAAACACCTCCACCAACTGGCCTGCGATTGCGTTTCCGTCGAGTTCCTCCATCGCCATCCCTCCAATCATTGACCGCTCGGACCGAACCGCTCGGTGCGGATCCGGCTCGGGTCGTGTCCACGCTGCACGAGCGTCTGCGACGCCGCCTCGACGAAGCCGCTCGGCCCGCAGATGTAGATCAACGGCCGCTGCGGCGGCGGCCACGCGACCTGATCGAGCAGCGGTCCGTCGATTCGCCCGCGCGGGCCCGCCCAGTCGTCCGGCCACTCGCGGGTGAGCGTCAGGTGCACCTCGACCGGTTCGCGCTCGGCGAGCCGCATCAGTTCCTCGCCGTAGATGACATCGCTCAGGGCGCGCGAGGAGTAGAGCAGCCGCATCGGGACATCGCTGCCGAGCGCGGCGCCATGCCTGAGCATCGCGCGGAACGGGACCACGCCCGATCCGCCCGCGACCATCAGCACCGGCCCGACGAGCGCCGCCTCCCACACGAAGTAGCCGCCGATCGGACCGCGCAGCTCGAGTTCATCGCCGGGTCTCAGCTCATCGACCAGATACGGAGACACCTCGCCGTCGACGAGCCGCTCGACCGTGAGCACGAGGTGCTCGTCCTCGGGTCCCGACGCGATCGAGTAGCTGCGCTGCGCCTGGTATCCATCGGGCGCTGTCAGCCGCACGTCGACGTGCTGCCCGGCGCGGTGGCCCTGCCGGGCGGGGGTCTCGAGCACGAGGCTCTTGGTCCGGGCCGTCTCCTCGACGAGCTCGACGACGCGGCCGAACTGCCAGCTCAGTCGCCCTGATAGCGCTGCTCGAGCCACGGGTCCCCATGGTTGTTGTAGCCGTAGTTCTCCCAGAAGCCGGGCTCGTCGTCGCGCGTGAGCGTGAGTCCGCGGACCCACTTGGCGCTCTTCCAGAAATACAGGTGCGGCACCAGTAGCCGGGCGGGGCCGCCGTGCTCGGGCTCGAGCGGCTCGCCGCCGTACTCATAGGCGACCCACGCCTTGCCACCGGTGACGTCCTCGACGGCCAGGTTCGTGGTGTATCCGCCGTCGCTCCACGCGGTCAGCCAGGCCGCTTCGGACTCGACGTTGCCGAGCAGTGCGTCGACCGAGACGCCCTTCCAGGACGTGTCGAGCTTCGACCACTTGGTCACGCAGTGGATGTCGACGGTCGGGCTCTCTGCGGCCAGGCCGAGGAACTCCTCCCAGGTCCACGACACCGGCTCCGCGACCTCACCAGAGATCGTGAAGCTCCATTCCTCGAGCGGCGTATGTGGCGTGGGGCCGGCCGACAGCACCGGGAAGTCGTGGGTGACGTACTGCCCTGGTGGGACCCGCGAGGGGTCCTCGACGGGTCGCCGCCTGCCCAGGAAACCTCTGGACACGGGTGACATCAGTTGAACCTCCTTACGAGCTCAGGGGGTGATCGCGAAGCCCTCGAGGGCGACGGTGCCGCGCTTCACCTTGAGCGTGAGCTTGTGGCGGCCATCCTTGCCCTGGGTGCGGTAGATCACCTGGCGCGTCGTGCGCTTCTTCGCGTGCAGGTTGATCGTTCGGCTCTTGCCGCCGCTGACGCGAGCGCTGCCCCCGGTCGGGCCGCGCTCGCCGATGATCGCGATTGCGCGCCCGGTGTACGTCAGCGTGAAGCTGCAGCTCGCCGACGAGCAGCTGATCGCCTTTCCCTCCCAGGCGCCCTTCACGTGTTTGACCTGCCAGCGCCCGTGATAGTGCCCGCCGTGGGGCTTGGCTCCGCTCGGGACCACGGTGGTTGCGGTGGCGGCGGCGCTGTGAGCGCCGGCCAGGTCCGTCGCCTCCACGCTGAACCTATAGGTCTTGCCGGCCTTGCCATGGAACGTCAGCGACGTTGCCTTCGTCCCGGCGGCGAGCGTCCGCGAGCCGGACTTCCCCGCTTGGGCCACGGTGACCGTGTAGTTCGCTATGCCCGCGCCGCTTCCGTCGCTGCCGCTCCAGCGCACCGGAATGCTGGACGTGGTCGCGCGGGAGGAGGCGAGCGCCGGCGCTGTCACCTTGGCCTGTGGCGCGGGCGCGCAGGCGCGCGTGAAAATGTCGCTGCCGAACGAGCTCTCGCCGGGCAGATTCGCGTAGCCGATGCGCCCGAGGCCAAAGATGTCCTCGACGCTGCGGAGCATCGTGTAGTGGTTGTACGGCGTCTGCGTGACGGTCCCCGGCGCGATGCACGGCGACAGCATCACCGCGCCAACCACGCCACCGCCGGGTCCGCTGCCGCCTGGGTTCGGCGCCATGTCCGCTGCGGGGCCGGGGATCTCCCCGCAGCACGAGCTCGCATCCGCGGCGGGGCCGCTCGTGGCGGCCTCGTCGAAGGTGACGATTAGCAGCCCGTTCTGCTGCTTGAACGCCGGAGAGCCGGTGATCATCGGTACCCACTTCTGCAGGAACGTGTTGACCTGGGCGAGACCACCGGGGTCGCCGTTGGCACATGGTGCGTCGTGGCCGTCCTCGCACAGGTCAGGCGTGATGAAGGCGTAGTTCGGCGTGGTCGACGCCGAGGCGAGGTCGTGCGGCAGCTGGTCGAGGTTGACCACGTGGCTGTTGCACAGCGCCTGGTTGTCGATGATCGAGTGGAAGTACACGAACGGGTCGTGACGCGTGGCGTACTGGTCGGTGGCGGTCGCCGTCTCGGTGTTGTCCGGTCCGTTCAGCGCCGGATGGCCACAGGTGGCGGACTCGCGGGACGGATTCGCGCCCATGTCCTCGTCGTAGCTGCGCCAGGTCTTGCCGGCCGAGGTCAGCTGCCCGGGGAGTGTCTGCACAGCCGCCGGATACACGCAGCCGGTCCCGGCGGCCTGTCCGTTGGACTGGATCGTGCCCACGAAGTCGGAGAACACCGGGCAGTCATTCCGGGTCTGCATGTTCGGCGCCTGGCCCGAGATCATCGCGATGTAGTTGTCGAGGCTGTTGTGGCCGATCCCGTAGTACTTCGGGAGGAAGGCCCCTTGCGAGCGCAGCGTGCTCGCCAGGTATGGCGCGGGCGAGCCGGGGCCGAACGTCGTCGAGGCCGACTCGTTCTCGAGCACAATCGTGAACACGTGCTGGATCGGCGGCAGGCCGGAGCTGGCGCTGGCCACCGCGGGCAGGGCCCACGTGGCCGCGAGCGCAATGAGCGTCACGAGCAGCCGTCTCACAGCTTGACCCGCGGCCCACACGCGCGCCGTGCGGCCTTGCGCGTTCGGTGAACCCTCAGCTTGGCGCGCCTCTGCTGCCGCGCCGAGTGCTTGTGGCGCTTCAGCCGCCGCAGGGCTCGGCGAGCCCTGTCGTACCGGGTGGCCTTCGACGTGCATGGCCTGGATACGTCTACCACGGTTGACTGATTGCTGGCGAACGTACGGTTGTCGCCCTCCTCATCGAGGAACAAGCACACCGTCTGGGCGCCGAACGCCGCTGGCTTTCCCGAGCTCCTCACCGTGGCCGAATACGGCTGCCCCTTCACGGGCTGCGGGCTCAATCGCTTGTCGAGCAGGACCGTGCCCGGAGTGTATTGGTACGTGCCCCCGCATTCTGAGGCCAGCTTGGCCCGGAGGCGCAGCGGCGCGGTGGCGGGATCGAACGCGCCTGCATCGGCGCTCACCCGGACCGTGATCGGCAGCTTGACGTGACGCCGGGCCACTGGGGTGACCGTGATTCCCAGTCGCACCGGCGTGAAGCTGTCCGCGCCGGCGAGCGAGGCCGGCATCAGCCCCGCCAGCGCCAACCCGAGCGCGATCGCCCGGCGCGTTGGTCTCACGTACGGAATCCCAGCTTCGACGGGTGTCGGTACATGCGGGCGGGCGTCGCCGGCTGATACTTGAACCCGAGCCGCTCGAGATAGCCGGAGGTGACGAGCGTCGAGAGGTCGTGTGGCTTGGGCCGGGCGGCAGCCGGACCGGCGTCGCGCTCGTGCTCGCGCTCGGTGTGTGCGGCGTGTGCGTGGTGTCCGGCGTGCGCGTTCCGGGCCTCCGCGCGAGCGGCGCGGAGCAACGGCGAGCTGACCGGCGGCGAGCCCGGGCAGGCCGCGCCCTTCACGTGTGCCGGCGAGGGCAGTTCAGGGGGCGTGAGATTCGGCTTCGACGCAAAGTCGAACGCCGCCGCAATGTTGTTCGCGTACAGGTCGCGCAGCGTGAGCGGTGGGAGTCCGTAGCGATAGCGGATCATCTTCAGGATCGACTCGAACCCGTAGATGGAGTGGTCGACGTGGCCGCGGCGCGCGTACGGCGAGACCAGCACGGCGGGGATCCGCAGGCCCATCTGGCCGAAGTCCTGGTTGATGTCGGAGCTCTGTCGCGTGTCGGGCACCCGCGGCGGGGCCACATGGTCGAAGAAGCCACCCCACTCGTCGTAGACGATGAACAGGGCCCCGCGCTTGTACTGCGGCGACTCCATGAAGGCGTGCACCACGTCCGAGACGAACGCCTGCCCGACGCGGATGTCCCCGTGCGGATGCTCGTCGCCTGAGGTGCCCTGAGCCTCCCCGTTGAACGCCGGGTCGACGAACGACAGTGCCGGCAGCGTGCCCGCCGCGGCCTGCTCGTAGTACGTCTGCACCGGGCTCGACCGGGCCACGCCCGGGGCGCCCCACAGCGCGGAGACCGGGATGTCGGTGTAGTAGTAGTGGTTCGAGACACTGGCCTTGGTCAGCGCCGCGAAGATCGTCGTGTCGGGGAAGCCGAATTGCCCGCCGCCGACGGGGAGCGAGTTGTCCATCCTCCCGTAGGACTGGCCGGCGTGCATGTACTCGCGGTTCGGGTACGTCGAGGACAAGAGCGAGCAGAAGAAGCGATCGAACGCCGTGAACGCCTGCGCGACGTCGGGCGTGAACGGGAGGTCGTCCTTCGTGTAGTAGCCGATCGAGAACACGTCGCTCGCGGCCTTCAAGAACCCGTCCATCTTGCCGCCGTCCATCTCCTTGCGCCCGCCGTCCCACGAGTGATCGGGGTCGAGATAGGCGCACCCCTGGAAGTCGGTGAACAGCCGGTGCGTCGCGAACGTGTGCCCGCTGTTGTCGGTGTAGCGCAGACCGGCCTGCCGGCCGTCGGCGCCGGGCAGCCAGCCGAGGTAGTGATCGAACGAGCGGTTCTCCATCATCAGCACCACGAAGGTGTCGATCGGGAGATTGCGCGGCGAGGGGATGTTGACCGCGCGCTGGCGCTTCGCCGCCTCGGCGATCAGAGTGTCCGGGCTGAGCACCAGGCCGAGACCGGACGCGAGGCCCGCGGCGGCCGCGGTCCTCTGCAGGAAGTCACGACGCGTGTGGTAGGCCTCGGGCTCCGCCTCTCGCAGACGCTCCGCTTCCAGCGGATCGCGAACATCGCCCATGCGCGGGGACTATATGGGGAACAGCCCAATTCCGGTGTAGCTCCGCCTGTGACCGCCGGGTCAACGGCTCCGCCTGGTGACCGCCGGGTCAACGGCTCCGCCTGTGACCGCCGGCTCAACGGCTCCGCCTGTGACCGCCGGCTCAACGGCGCTGTGTGCGGTCAGCCGCCGCCGTAGGACACGATCAGGTCGGTGAGCACTCCGGCCAGGAATCCGGCGGCGATCAGGTAGAGGCCCAGCGTGCGATGCCCGTAGCGGCGCATGCCGGTCCAGATCTCGCCGATCACGTACAGGATGGCGCCGCCGGCGAGGGCGTAGAAGCACAGCTCGAGCGCGTCGGAATGGACCTGGTAGCCGACGAGCGTGCCGAGGAACGTGGGGCCGCCGCCGATCAGCCCGGCGAGCGCGAGCCACGACCACGACGGGCGCGCGTTGCCGAGCGGCCCGACGATGCCGAACCCCTCGGTCGCGTTGTGCAGGCCGAACCCGATGATCAGGACGGTGGCCAGTCCGATCTCGCCGGTCTTGGCCGACACGCCGATGGCCAGCCCCTCGGCGAAGTTGTGCAGTCCGATCGCCACCGCAACGGTCAACCCCGTGCGTAGCGCCGCGCGGTACGCGGCCGCCTGATGCGCGGCGAGTTGTCCCTCGCTCATAACGGCCGCCGCCTCGCCACCGGCAACTGGTGGGGGCCGCCGGCGGATCAGCCGGCGCTCGACCGTGGCGATCCCGGCGGTGCCGGCGGTGAACCCGGCCGCGAGCAGCGCGAACAGCCCGGCGACGTGCCCGAAGCTCGCGCGATGGTCCTTGAACCGGGTCAGCGCGCTGTCGACGATCTGCTGGCCGTGGCCGGTGACGTCCACGAAGATGAAGGCGAGGATGCCGACCGAGAACATCGCGAGCGCGACGCGCAGCCGCTGGTCGACGCGGGGGAGGCGCCCGACCGGCAGGCCGAGATAGATCGTGAAGCCGGCGATCGCGCCGAGGAGGGTTGTCTCGGCAAATCCCATTGGAGAAGCGCAGCGTGGTTAGGGCACCCTAATGAGGGGCTTCCAGTTCTACCAGACTTCCCGCTGCGGGTCGCCGCCAGACATGCGCCGGCCGGTCTGGGCCAGCCTCGCTTAAACACCGAGACGGCCGGCTCCCGCAGCCGACCGTCTCGTGCCCCTGCCCGCCGGAGTCGACCGGCTTCCCGCAGCCGGGCGCCCCGCGCGGCTTAGTGGACTGGTTTCGTGTTGCCGCCGTCGATGTCGCTCATCAGCGGCGTCAGCACGGGCGTTCCCCAGCCCGAGACGTAGTCCCAACCTGGACCGGCGGTATAGGCACCGTTCGTGCCCGCCTCGTAGTCGTAGAAGTCCGTCGCGTAGCTGCTCGCGTTCTCCGCGACCTTGTAGATCGCCGGGTCGGCGAACCCAGTGCCGGCCTTCGACGCGGCCTGGATCCGTGCCCACATGCCCACCATCAGCGGCGACGACAGGCTGGTGCCACCCTCGCCGGAATCGCCGCCGAGCTCGTCGCTGTAGATGTCGTACGAGCTGGTCGCTACGTCGCCTGACTCGGCAGCCACATCCGGGATGCCGCGGCACGTGCCCAGCCCCGTGTTCGGCTTGCCGGTGATGTCGGAGATGCATGGACGGTTGACGTTCGCGTCGCCCTTCTGGAACGCGGGCTCGGAAACGAAGAAGCTCTGACCCCCGCCGGTATACGGCCACGGGTACTCGAGCCCACGCTGGGGCGGGGTGCTTCCGTCGGGGTACAGGACCGAGCCGCCGACGGCCACGGCGTACGGGCTGACCGCCGGGTAGTTGACGATCGGCACGCCCTGGTTCAGCACGCCGTTGCCGGCGCCCAGGAGCGGGCCGAGCACCAGCACGGGGCACGAGGATCCGGTGTCGCCGGTCGAAGCAAACAGCGTGCGGCCCTCGAGCGCGGCCTGCTCGAGCGTCTGATCGGCGACCGGCTCGAGCGCGTTCGGGAATCCCGTCCCGTAGAACGCGTTCGGATCCTGGTTGTTGTTGAACTGCTTCGGGACCGTCGACTCGATCGTCGCGTACTCCGGCGTCGACTCGCACTCGCCGAACGAGGCGTTGGCCTGCTTCGGCCCGTTCGGATCATCCGCCCAAGTCGCGAAGTCGGACTCGGCGTCGGGGTCGGTCAGATGCTGTGCGAAATACAGATGGACCTGCTTGACGCTCGGGGCGACCCCGGTCGAGGCCTGAGTGTCGAGCTCCCACTCGACGTTCCCGCCCGTATCGGAGAAGTCGCCGTCGCGGGGGATGCGCGTGAGCTTGACCGGAACGGTGGGGAGCTTGTGCTCGGACTCGAACTTGGCCAGGTCCTTGATCGTCGTGCTCGAGTCGCCCTCGCCCATGATCGCGATCGACTGCCGCTGCCCGGTGTTGTTGGCCGGCATGTCGTAGATCGACCACATGTCCTGCGGTGAGAGCGAAGCCGGGATCTGCGGCGCGCTCGCCGTTGCCTTGGCCACGGCCGAGCCGAGCGCGGACAGCAGCGCCTGCTCGCCCGGCACCGCGCTCAGCTGCTGCGGCGCCGTCGAGAGGCCGAGCTTCGCCGAGCCCGGGGCCGCCGCGCCCTCGTGAGCTCCCGACAGCGGCGTCGTCGGGTGCTCGAGCGTGTTCAGCCCCATGATCGCCAGCACGTGCAGGCCGGCGGGGACGCTCGGCTCTGAGCGGTTGGCGAGGAAGCTGGCGCCCTTCGCGCTGTAGCGGTTGACCTGGGTCTTGAACAGCCTGTCCACCTGCGAGACGGTGGCCGAGACCTCTACGAAGTTGCGCGCGCCGGCGCTGTCCACGATGCGCGCGCCGCCGCCGGTCAGCCAGGCGCGCAGGCGCGAGAAGGTCGACTTCGGGATGGCGAAGCGGTGGTCGAACTGCGTCGGGGTGAGGAATCGGTGGTACTGCGGGCTGGCCGGATTCTGCTCGGCTCGGAGCAGCACCTGCTCGGCGGCCTGGCGGGGATCCTTGAGACCGATCCCGATCACCATCCGCTGCGAACTGGGCGCGGCGCCCAGGTTGGTGGCATGGGCCAGCGGCAGGACATTGCGCGGGAAGTAGACCCGGCTCGCGCCAGCGGCCTGTGCGGCGCCGGCTGTGGCCAGCGCCGCCGCGGCGACGACGGCGAACGAGATGATGCGGGAGCGGATCAGGGGCATTCAGGCCTGCTTTGGCGAGACGAGGGGCGGGATCTGGGAGCTGGAACGACGCCCGCCGGGGAAACTTGCGAAAAGTCGCCCGGTCCGGGCGCACGCCTCCGCTACGGTCCCCGCGCGATGTCGCTCGCCGTCCAGCTCAGGCAGGTCACCGCGCTGCGCTATGTCACTGCACTGCGCGAGGGCGGCTCGCTGCCCGGGCTCGTCGAGGCCGACGACGACGGTCTGTACGTGACGAAGTTCCGCGGGGCCGGGCAGGGGTTGCGGGCGCTCGTCGCCGAGGTGATCGTCGGGGAGCTTGCGCGGCGGCTCGGGCTGCTCGTGCCCGAGCTGGTGAGGATCGAGATCGATCCGGTGCTGGGGGCGGCCGAGCCTGATCCCGAGATCCAGGAGCTGATCACGGCCAGCGCGGGCACCAACCTCGGGGTCGATTTCCTGCCGAGCGCGCTGCCCTACTCACCGGCCGGGTCGTGGCAGCCCGACCCCGAACTCGCCGCCGATGTGGTCTGGCTCGATGCGCTCACGACAAACGTCGACCGCACGCCCCGCAACCCGAACATGCTGATCTGGCACGGTCGGCTGTGGTTGATCGACCACGGCGCCGCGCTCTATCTGCACCATCGTGGCCTGGTCCCGGCCGAGCAGTACGACCAGCCCTTCCGCCCGATCGCCGAACACGTGCTGCTGCCGCGCGCCGGGCCGGTCACCGCCGCCCATGAGCGGCTCGCAATCAAGTTGGACGAGGCGGTTTTGGCCGCCACCGCGGCGTCCGTGCCGGATGACTGGTTTCAGGGTGGCGATGAGGCGGATGTGTACGTGGACTACCTGAACCGCCGACTGCGAAGCGGCGCGTTTGCGATCGAGGCCGAACGTGTCCGCGTCGCGTAGCCCCTTTTCCTACGCGATCCTGCGCATCGTTCCCCACGTCGAGCGGGGCGAGTGCTTCAACGCGGGGGTCGTCCTGTTCTGTCGCCAGCGCGACTTTCTGGGGGCCCAGGTGGCGCTCGACGAGTCGCGGCTCGCTGCACTGGCCCCCGAGGCGTCGGCCGCGGAGCTGCGGGAGGCACTCGACGGGCTCGTCCGGGTGGCGGCGGGCGACCCCGCGGCTGGTCCGATCGCCGCGATGCCCGCGTCGGAGCGGTTCGGCTGGCTGGTGGCGCCGTCGAGCACGGTGATCCAGCCCTCCGAGGTCCACACCGGGCTGAGCGACGAGCCGGCGAACACCCTCGAAGCCCTGTTTGACGAGCTGGTGGCGCCCCGACATCGATAAAGCGGCCCGCCCCGGCGCCAACGGTTGTACGAGCAGGCAGAATTCCGGCGCTTCGCCTTTGGCAAATCGGGTATCTGCTCGATGAATGAGTGTCGTGGGCAACACCCATAACGCCAGCTACCCTGCGGTTCGGGAGTCGATTTCGCCAGCGCGAGAGGCCCTGGTGCGGCTCGCGTCGGCGGCCGGCGCCACGGCGGAGCAACTCGAGTCGATCCGCCTGGCGACCTCCGAGGTGCTGACCAATGTCGTGCTCCATGCGTACCGCGGGCGCCCCGGTCGGATCCAGGTGACCGCCGCCGCGGTGGCCGAGGAGCTGCTCATCCTGATCTCCGACGACGGTCGCGGGCTCCACGCTCGGAACGACAGTCCTGGACTGGGCCTCGGTCTGGTGCTCGTCTCCCAGGTGGCCGACGACTTCTCGATCGGCAGCCGTTCCGAAGGCGGCACAGAGGTGCAGATCCGCTTCTGCCTCGACGGGACCCGCGAGACTGCCGGCCAGGATCAGCTGCGGGGATCCGTGATGGCGGCCTCGCGGCCGGCCTCGGCCCGCTTCTCCACCACGATGTAGCCGGCGGTGTTCTCGACCACGGTCTCGACCTGTTCGAGCTCGTGGCCGGGGAGGAGCACAAATCTCCGCGGGTGGGCGCGGATCCGCTCGTACTCGCGCGGGGTCAAGGTCACGAGCGCGCTGCAGCCGAGGCGGGCGCACTCGCAGCGATAGCCGAACGGCTCGCCGTCATCGCCCGGCCACTGCCCTCGTTGAATCCCTTCGTTGACCTGGCGGAACAGCGCCTCGTTCGCCGCGACACGGCGTTGGTCTTCGCGGTCCATCGGCAGATACTGGCAGGTCGGAGTCCTTGTATGGCGAGGATCTAAAGTCGCGGGCTGTCCATGACAGCACGCCTCGCGATCGCCACATGCTCCGCCTTCCCGCAGCTGCCGGAGGACGAGCCGCTGCTGCTCGACGAGCTCCGGACGCGGGGCGTGCCGGCGGAGCCCGTCGTGTGGGATTCGCCGGGGATCCACTGGGGTGGCTACGAGCTCGTGGTGATCCGCTCGACCTGGGACTACGTCGCGCAGCGCGAACGGTTCCTGGCCTGGGCCGAGTCGCTCCCACGTGTCCTGAACGCCCCCGAGGTGCTCCGGTGGAACACCGACAAGCGGTATCTGGCCGACGTCCCCGGCGCAATCCCCACCCAGTTCGTCGTCGACGGCGAGGACTGGGCGCCGCCGGCGGCCGAATTCGTGGTCAAACCGTCGGTGTCGGCGGGCGCCCGCGACGCGGCGCGGTACTCGGAGGCAGACACGGCTCGGGCCCGCGCGCACGTCGAGCAGCTGGTGGCCGGCGGGCGGACCGCCATGGTGCAGCCCTATCTGAGCTCCGTCGATGCGCGCGGCGAGACGGCACTCCTGTACTTCGGCGGCCGCTATTCACACGCGATCCGCAAGGGCCCGCTGCTGGTGTCCGGCGCCGACCCGGGCGAGCAGCTGTATGCCAATGAGCACGTTACGACCCGCCAGCCGGATCCCGACGAGCTCGCCGCCGGCGATCGGGTGCTCGACGCCCTGCCGTTCCCGCGCTCCGAGCTCCTCTACGCGCGGGTGGACCTGATCCGCGGCCCGGAGGGCGAGCCACGATTGATCGAGCTCGAGCTGACCGAGCCCTCCCTGTTCCTGTCCCACGGCGAGGGCGCCGCCGGACGTCTCGCCGAGGAGATCGTGGCTCGCCTTTAGGCCTGCTGGGCCGCGCGCTCGAGCAGGGCGATCTGGTCGCCGAGCCCGGCGGCGCGGGCGTTGGCCGCGATCGCCTCGCGCTGGGTCGGATCGAGCCGGGCGGCCTCGCGGGCCACGATCTCGACCGCGTCGGGCGAGAGCGAGTCGAGGAGCGGCAGCAGCTCGACCCACAGGCCTCGTTCGGTCGCGGTTCGGACGATCTGCTCGAGCACGTTGTCCCCGTGTTCGCCGGCGCGCTCCGCCAGCTCGGCGCGGTGCTCGGGGGCGAGGTTGGCCAGCAGGTCGAGCGCCTCGACCCAGAGCTGCTCGCGGCTGGCGGCGTCGATCACCGAATCGAGCCGCTCGGGCGGCAGCATCGCGATCAGGTCGTCCAGTCCCCCCTTGGCCTCGAGCACGAACGCCACTCGAAGCAGCGAGGCATCGTCCATCGCGGAGACGACCGCGAGCAGGGTCCCGTCGGGGAGGTGGCCGACGAAGCGGCCCATCGCCACGTACTCGCCGCGACGGACCAGTTCGCCGGTGATCTGCGCGATGCGCTGCGCCGGGATCCTCGCGATCACTTCACGAGCCCGCCGCGGGTCGAGCTCGATTGCGACGTCGGCGAGGAACGGAATCGGCATCCGGTCGGCTATCTCGACCGCTCGGCCCGGATCGAGCAGCCCCGTGATGCGCGCCGAGAGCACTGGGCCGAAGGCGCGCTGTCCGATCGTCGCCGCCACCCCGACTGGGAGCAGCTTGCTCGCCGCGGCGACCCGCCCGAGTGCATGGCTCTGGGCATCGAACAGCACGTCGGTGATCTGATCGCGCAACCGGCGGATGTCCGCGGACGGGATCTCGCCGAGATACGAGAGCTCGTCCGGATCGCGGTGGAGCAAGCGCGCGAGCTTGAGGATCTCGGCCTGGGCCTGGAGCGCGTCGCTCACGATCCGACGACCTTGCGCACCGGGCCGCGCAGCAGCTTCGGGATGTGGCGGAGCGCCCGATCGCCGGCCGCCGCGAGCTCCGCCGCCTGGCGGTGGCGGGCGTCGCGGACCGAATCCGTCAGATCCCGGACCTGCCCGTCGGTCAACGCCGACAGCGCACGGGGCGCCGCTGCCCCCAGCTGTTCGTCCAACGCCTTTAGTCGATCCGATGACATACCTGGCGCGCCTCCGTTCCCGCCGGCTCTCAGTGCCGGCGCGCGAAAAGCTACAGCTCGGAAGCGACGCTTGTCAGGTACGGCACCAGACGCGCGAAGAACGCGTTGTGCGGATACGCCCCGTTCGGGTCGTTGTGAGCGTAGGTCCGGTGGCGATCGATCAGGGTCAGGTGGCTGCGCGGGATGTGCGACTGGCGGGCCAACTGCTTGGCGGCCGCGAGCACGCCCGGGCCGCCGAGCGAGGTGTCGAACGCGTAGATCCGCAACGAGTGCGGAAGCCGGCGCCCCATCGTGGCGTTCACGCCGAGGACCTTCTGCGCGGGGTTCGCGATGCCGTTGCCGATCGCGGAGGTGTCGAGCGTCAGCCGGCCCGGGAAATACCACTCGGTGCCGTCGGCGTCGTCGATTCCCATGCCCGAGAACATCGTGGCGAAGCGCCTGATCGGGGTCAGCGCGCCGTCGCGTTCCCAGCCGTGGACGGGGCCCGTGGGGGATAGCTGACCGAGGTGCGCCTGCGCTGCGGCGAGCGCCGGCGGAGAGGACTTCGTGTCGAGGGCGTAGCCGTACTCGCTTAGGTTCGTGACCGGGACGGGCGGCTTCAGGTCCGCCGGCAGCAGCGAGAACTGCTGACCTACCGAGGGCGAGTTGGGATCGAGCAGCGCGCCCAGCGAGCCGGTGGCGTTGAACAGCCCGGCGAAGGGCGCGGCGATCCCCCCGAACACGAGCCACGGCGATGCCGACGGCGCCATCAGCGCCCGCAGGCGGGAGGTGGTGTCTGCACCACTCGAAGCCGGGAAGCTCCCCCCGTCATCGAAGATCAGCCCGGCGAGCTGGGCAGCGCCCGGATGACCGTGGAAGTTCCAGGTGGCGTAGGCGGTCACGACCGCGCCGCCGAGCGAGTGGCCGCCGAGCACGACTTGACCCCCGAGCTTCCGCGCGGACTGGATCACGCGATGCAGGTCACCGACCGCGACCTTCATTCCCCATTGCTTGGCGAACTCGACGCTCGAGTCGGGGATGAACTGGAAGTGCGGACTGATGCTCGAGTTCGTGAGCCAGCCCAGGTAGTAGTTGAACGCGTCGGTGGCGCTGATCTTGCCCTGTTTCGCCT
>DASXOS010000045.1:0-3440 GCA_036494115.1 Solirubrobacteraceae bacterium
CACCCACCCGGTCCTGGTGGGCGGCGGCACGCCGTTCTTCACGGCCCTGGACAACTGGGTGAACCTGAACCTGGTGGAGACCCGGACGTTTCCCGACGGCGTGCTCCTGACCAGGTACGAGACCAGGCGCTGAATACCCGACCTCGGATCGGCGCGGGCTCGGCATCGAACGTCGCGGCCTGCGCGTCCCAAAATGATGCGGCGTCATCCGCCATACACCGGATGTTCCCAACCATGCGTCTCAAGCTGCTTGAGACGCTCCTGCTCTGGACGAGCGCGGGGGCCTGGCGTCAGCGGGCGGGATTCCTCAGAATGTGGGGCGATGGCTGTCGAGTATCAGCGCCCCGGTTGGTTCACGAAGCATCTGTTCAACCCGCTCGTGGCCGGCCTGGCCCGCCTCGGCGTGAGCCTGGTGGGCTCGCGCGTGCTCGAGGTGCGTGGCCGGAAGAGCGGCGAGTGGCGGTCGACGCCGGTGAATCCGCTTGAGTTCGAGGGCGACTGGTACATCGTCGCGCCGCGCGGCGAGACTCAGTGGGTGCGCAACCTGCGGGCGAGCGGCGAGGGCCGTCTGCGAAAGGGCCGACGCGCGCCTCAGTTCACAGCCACCGAGCTCTCCGACGAGCAGAAGCCGCCGCTGCTGCGCGCGTACCTGACGAAGTGGGCCTGGGAAGTCGGGGCCTTCTTCGAGGGAGTGGGCGCGGACGCGCCGGACGAAGACCTGCGACGCATCGCGCCGAAGCATCCGATCTTTCGGATCTCCCAGCAGCCCTAGCTGTCGCCGCGGCCTTATCTTCATCGCGCTTTCTGTCCCCGAGCGCGTGCGGCGAGCCAACTAAGACTTGCCGAGGAACAGCCTGACCTTGCCGCTGTTCGGCAGCTTCGTGCCCGGCGCGGGCTTCTGACGGACCACCCGACCGCGCTTGCGGCGCGCAGCGTGCTTCTTCTTCACCTTGCCGAGGGTGCAGTTGTGCTTCGCCAGCCTGCGCTTGGCAGAGGGGAGCGTGCGATTCAAGAGGTTCGGCACGATGCACGGCTGAAGCACCATCGTGTCGACATCGGCGTCGGCCGCGGAGCTGCAGTCGTCCACGCTGGCGCATCCGACGACCGCGACCCAGTTGGTCATGCTCACCTGGGCCACCACAGTGGATGTGTAGGTGGCGGCCTGGGCCGGCGCCAGGGAGCCGATCGGGCAGTTGACCGAAGGCGGCATCGTGGCGTCGTTCGAGCACCCACCCGGCGAGCCGACCACCGACTGGTAGCTGTTCGGCGTGGCTCTGCTGTCCGAGCCGGCGACCGTGAGGTACATCGAGACGAACACGTCCGGCGGGGGCGTGATCGCCGGGGGCCACGGCTCACCGCTGGTGTTGGTCACGGTCGTCGTGTAGGTGACGACAGTGCCTGCCGGGACAGGATTCGGCGGCGACTGCACCGTGGTCGCGCCGAACGGCGACTGAGCGGAAACGGGCGGCGGGAGCGCCACCACCACAACGGCCGCCGCGAGGGCGGCGAACAAGCCGAGTTTGCGAGTCATCGGGCCGGGTGAGGCCATTCTCCCGACCCGCACCGCGCGCCGTCAAGGCCGTGGCAGCCTCGTGTCCGTGAATGTCGGGATGCCGAAGGACGTGCCCTGGCAGGGGAAGACCGTCTTCACCGGCGTCTTCAAGGATCCGGTCGCCGGCTCGTGCCGGGCGCGCAAGCTGAATCTCGACGGCGACGCTCATCTGCTGCTCACAGCCGCGCGGCGACGTCGTGCTCGATCTCTGAGCTCCGCGGTCACGTCTTCGCCCGGCCGGGCGTCAAGCGAATGACAGATCAATTCCGGGTACCAGGCCCCGGCCTTGAGACAGAAAGGAAGGACCATGGAAGCCGAAAACAGGAGCCAGAAGATTGCGGTCACGGGAGCCACCGGCCGGCTTGGCTCTCACCTCGTCGAGATCCTCGAGCAGCGCGGGCACGATGTGGTCGCGATCGCGCGCTCGAAGGGTGTCGACGTTGTCAGCGGCGAGGGTCTCGATGCGGCACTCGCCGGGGTCGAGACCATCATCGACGCGGCCACCGGGCCCTCGCCGGACCAGGAGGAGGCGACGGCATTCTTCACCGCCTCGGCGCGCAACGTGCAGCGAGCAGGCGCTGCCGCCGGCGCGAAGCGGATCGTCGTCGTCTCGATCATCGGCATCGACAAGTTCCACAGCGGCTACAACGCGGCCAAGCTGGCGCAGGAGCAGACGCTGCTCGAAGGCCCGCTCCCCGTCCGGATCGTTCGCGCGGCCCAGTTCCACGAGTTCGTAGATCCGCTCGTCGGGTGGACGATCCAGGATGGCGTCGCCCACGTGCCCGAGATGCGAACGCAGCTCGTGGCTGCCCGCGTGGTCGCCGAGACGGTCGCCGACGCTGCCGAGGGGCCGGAGATCGAGAACGGCAGGATCACCGAGGTGGCCGGCCCGCGGGAGGAGCGTCTCGCCGAAGCGGCAGCGGCGCTCTTCGCCAGCCGAGGCGACTCGGTCGAGATCCGCGAGGCCCGCGGCGGTCTGCTGGCACAGCCGGACGATCCGGACGCCGCGGCCTATGCGAACGGTGCCGCGCTGCCGGGCCCCGGCGCGAAACTCGCCGGCCCCACCTTCGAGGAGTGGCTAAAGGTCTCCACGCTCGCGTAAGCGAGCAGTAGGCTGGCGGCCGATGGAGATCCGCCTCGATCACTGCGTGATCCATGTGTCCGAGCGACCACGCTCGAACGCGTTCTATCGCGAGGTCCTCGGGGCGGAGCTCGTCGGCCACTCGGACGGTGTCGCGATGTATCGCTTCGGTGCGCAGCAGCTCAATGTCCACGGACCCGGCCTCGACCCCGAGCCGGTCGCGCGCCTGCCGGTACAGCCGGGGGGAAGCGATCTCTGCTTTGTGTGGCCCGGAGCGATCGACGGCGCGATCGACCATCTGCGCGCCCACGGCGTAGAGGTCGAGCTCGGCCCGGTGCCTCGTCGCGGTGCGGGCGGCGAGGGAACGAGCGTCTACTTCCGCGACCCCGACGGCAGCCTGCTCGAGTTCATCTCGTACGGCTGAGGCGCGCCGGAAGGCTCCGGTCGTTCAGGGCGTCCAGTTCTCGGCGAGCGGGGTGAGCTGGAGCTCGTGTGTCGCGGAGCGCGCGTCCTGGTTGGCGAGGAAGAGGGCGGCATCGGCGATCCTGCGCGGGTCGGCCAGCGCCTCCGGCGAGACACCGGCGCGTGTGGACCCGTCGAGCGGCTGGATGCCGGCGTCGACGATCAGCAACGTGACCTGAATGCCGTGGGGGCGCAGCTCGAGCGCGGCCGCGTTGGTGATCGCTCGCACCCCGAACGATCCTGCCGCCCACAGACCGCGGCCCGGCAGCGCGCGCCGTGCCGAGCCGCCGGTGACCTGCACCAGAGTCGTCGCCCCGCCCTGCGCGAGCGCGAATCGCCCGCTGG
>DASXOS010000046.1:0-3848 GCA_036494115.1 Solirubrobacteraceae bacterium
CGAGGGAATCGAGGCGCTGGCGCAGGGTGAAGACATCGAGCAGGGCCTGCGTCGGGTGCTCGTGCTTGCCGTCCCCGGCGTTGATCACCGAGGCCTCGGTCCAGCCTGCGACCAGGCCGGCGGCGCCGGCGTGCGGCGAGCGGATCACGATCGCGGCCGGGTCGTAGGCGGAGAGGGTCGCGACGGTGTCCTTCAGCGACTCGCCCTTGTCGACCGAGGAGCCCGAGGACTTGACGCTGACGACGTCCGCGGAGAGCCGCTTGGCGGCCAGCTCGAACGAGCTAGAGGTCCGCGTGCTGGCCTCGTAGAAGAGGTTGACGATCGTCCGCCCTCGCAACGCCGGGACCTTCTTGATCTCGCGGCCCGAGACCTCGGCGAAGGACTCGGCCCGGTCGAGCACCTGCTCGATGCCGCTGCGGTCCAGGTCGTCGATGGAGATCAGGTGGCGTGGCATACGAGTGGTGCTCATGCGGCTTTGATCCTTGTCTGAGTCGTGTCCCGCGCACCCGGCCCACCCGCGATGGTGACCTCGTCGACGCCGTCGACCTCGTCGACGCGGACATTGACGCGCTGGTCCTGGGAGGTCGGCAGGTTCTTACCGACGTAGTCAGGGCGGATGGGCAGCTCGCGGTGCCCGCGGTCCACCATCACCGCGAGCTGGACGCGCGCCGGCCGGCCGTAGTCGAAGACGGCCTCGATTGCCGCGCGCGCCGTGCGCCCGGTGTAGAGCACGTCGTCGACGATGACGATCGTGCGGCCGTCGAGTGAGAAGTCCAGTTCGGTGGAGTGGACGACCGGCGAGCTGGCGCGCAGGGTGAGGTCGTCGCGGTAGAACGCGATGTCCACCGAGCCCAGCGGTACCGCCGAGTCCAGCAGCTCCGAGGTCAGCGGCTGCAGGCGCTTGGCCAGGTGTGCGCCCCGGCGATGGATGCCCACCAGGGCCACGGCGCCCGCGGGATTCTTCTCGACGATCTCGTGGGCAATCCGCACGAGCGTGCGGCGCATGTCATCGCGGTCGAGCGCGACCGTCACGGGATCCAACTGGCTCCTTCCTGGCCTCACGGGACCGGGTTAAAGGGGCGGGCTTAGTGGCGCGGAGCGTAGCAGCGCCCTCGGCGGTAGAGAACATGCTCGAGGCCGCCGTGCTCGATGGGACGGTCGTAGGCGAAACCGGCCTTCTCCATCACGCGCCGGGAGGCGAGGTTGTCAGGCAGCGTGATGGCGATGAGCTCGTCGAGGTGCAGGACGTCGAAGGCCACGGCCACCGAGGCCACGGCCAGTTCGGTGGCCAGGCCCTGGCCCCATCGCTCGGGCGCGACCGTCCACGCCGCCTCCACCGCGAAGCCTCCGATGGCGTCGGTGTACTGCAGGCCGCCCCGCCCCACCATCACGCCCGTCTCGCGATCGCGCAGGAGCCACAGGCCGAAGCCGTGGCGTTCCCAGTGATCGCGCTTGTCGGCCAGGCTGGCGCGTACGTCGGCGGGAGTCGGCGCGCTCGCCCACGGCCACAGCGTGCGATAGACCCGCGGGTCCAGCATGAGCCCGGCGATCTCCGCCTCGTGCTCGGGTCCGATGGGCTCGCCGCTCATCCGCGGCGTGTCCAGGCTCGAGGGGGCGAGCGCCTTCTTCACGCCGCCGGCGTCGCCGGTTGCTCGGCCACGCGCTGGTTCCACCGGATGAGCGCGGGCTCGCCCCGCTCGGCGAAGGGGACCTCGATCGTGTCGAAATCGCGCGGCACGACGGTGTTGGGGAAGACCGCGCGGGCCTCGTCACGCAGCTGTCGGAGGGGGTGGCGCGTGGAGACGTGATTGAGGGCGAGCATCGTCACCTCCGCCTCGCGGGCGATCGTCGCCGCCTGCTCGGCGGTGGAGTGGCCGTTGTCGGCGGCTCGCTCCCGCTCCTCCTCGGCGAAGGTGGCCTCATGGACGAGCACGTCGGCCCGGTGCGAAGCGATGCGCAGCGACTCACACGGCCGGGTGTCGCCCGACAGCACCACCTTGCGTCCGGGCCGCGCCGGACCGAGGACCTGGTCGGGCGTCACCCCGCGGATCGTGTCGCCGCGCTGGACGCGACCGAACTCGGGGCCTTCCTGGAGGCCGAGGCGCAGCGCCGCCTCCTTGTCGAACTCGCCGGGTCGCTCGTCCTCGTAGAGCACGTAGCCGAGCGCCGGGCCGCGATGAGAGACGGGCACCGCCGCGATCCGGTAGCCGTCGCGCGCGAGCTCCTCGCCGGCCTCGAGCTCCACCAGGTCCAGCTCAAAGCTCACAGCCCCCGCCATCCGCAGCGCCAGGCCCATGAGCGCCCGCAGGCCGGGCGGGCCGCTGATTGTCAGCGGGAGCTCCCGGCCGCGCAGATCGAAGGTCTTGAGCATGCCGGGAAGACCCAGCCAATGGTCGGCGTGAAAATGGGTCAGGAGGATCTCGGTGAGATCGGCCAGCCCCACGGAGCTCACCAGCTGGCGCTGAGTCCCCTCACCGCAGTCGACGAGGATCCGGTCACCGCCACGGCGGAGGAGGATCGACGGCAGGCCCCGCCGTGCGGTGGGGATCGAGCCGCCCGTGCCGGCGAAGAAGATCGAGAGCTCCATAGCTGCGGCCTGAGTGTGTCAGCCAGATCAGTCGAGGTCGATGAGCTCGAACTCGAGAGCGCCGCGCTGAACCTGGCAGAGGCCCATGGTGTGCCGTGGCTGGCGGCGCCGGTCAGTGGGGCTGCCCGGGTTGAAGATCTGAAAGCCGTCGGGCGCCCGCTCGTGCAGCGGGATGTGGGAGTGGCCGAAGATCACCGCGTCTGTGGCGGGGAAGCGCGCTCTCAGTCGTCGGAGGCGACCCTGGGCCGGGCCGCCATCATGGATCACCGCCAGCTTGCGGCCGTCACCGACCGGAATCACCGTCGTCTCGGGCAGCGCGGCTCGCAGCAGCGCGTCGTCGGTGTTGCCGTACACCGCGACAACCGGCCCGAGGGCTTTCAGCTCCTCCAGCACCTCCAGCCGGCTGAAGTCACCCGCGTGGATGATGAGGTCGGCAGGCTTGAGCCGCTCGATGCAGCGGTCGGGCAGCGCGCGCGAGCCGCGGGGCAGGTGGGTGTCCGAGATGATCGCGATGTGCATGCGCCGAGCCGACCGCAGGGCCGGATGATCCAGGCTAAGCTGGCCTGCGATCTTCCCCGATCAACCGAGCGCCCGTAGCTCAGGGGATAGAGCGTCCGCCTCCGGAGCGGAAGGTCGCAGGTTCAAATCCTGCCGGGCGCGCTTTCATGCTGCCCGAACCGGGCCTCGCTGCCCAAGAACCGGTCACGCTCCCGGTGGCGGTTGCGGTCGAGGCGTCAAAGGGACCAACGCGAGGCGCCGGCACGGTTTCGCGGTACGGCCTGAGCCCGCTCGCGCGCGCGTGACCATTTGGCCGATCGCGGACCTCCGGCTCGACGAGGCTCTGCGCGACCGCAGTTTGGACGCGGCCCATGCTCAGGAGCGACCGAGGTTGCCGCCGCGGTCAGGATGTGGCTCCCACCAGCAGGCGGCGGCCCGACAGCCGTCGGCCCGTTATGCGATGTCCGGATCGGCGAGTTCGCGCAGCCGGGTGGCGGCGCGTCGCAGCAGGCGCGACACCTGCATCTGTGAGCAGTCGAGATGCTCGGCAATCTCAGTCTGCTTGAGGTTGTCGCGTAGGCGCAAGGTCAACGCGCGGCGCTCCAGATAAGGCAGCCGCGGCAGCGCTGCCGCCAACGACGCGGTCAGCTCGACCAGCGCATACCCGTCCTCCAGTTCGCCCACACGGTCGTGGAGCGGCTCGGCGTCTTCGGTGTCGGGCGTCGCAACCGGCGCATCGAGCGACATCGCGAAGTGCGCGTTG
>DASXOS010000047.1:0-29730 GCA_036494115.1 Solirubrobacteraceae bacterium
ACCCCGGGCCCCGGCTCCGGCGGCAACCTCTACATCGACCCCAGCGGCCTGGTCCGGACGACTACCGGCGCCCCGGTGGCCGGCGCGACCGTGACCCTCCTCGCAGCCACGACGAGCGCCGGTCCGTTCGGCGCCGTGCCCAACGGCTCGGCGGTGATGTCGCCCAGCAATCGGGCCAACCCCGACCACACCGACGCCTTCGGCGCGTTCGGCTGGGACACGCTGCCCGGCTACTACAAGGTGACCGCGAGTCACAAGGGCTGCACCGCCCCAACGGGCGGGACGACCGCCGCAACGCAGGTCTACGCGGTGCCGCCTCCCGTCACCAACATCCTGATCAAGCTCCGGTGCCCGCACCTGAAACGCGCGAAGACGACGTTGCGGCTACGCATCAGCAACGCTCGTGGCGGAACGCGGGTGGTCACCGCAACGGTGCGCGGCAAGCATGCGCAGGGCGTGGTGACGTTCAGGGCGGGCGCGCTCACGGCGCCGCTCCCTCTCGCCGGCCGCCACCACAGCGCCAGCTTCGTCCTCCCGTCGGGAGTGAAGCGGGTACGCGCCCGGTACGGCGGGGACGCGAAGAACCGACCGGCGTCGGCCACCGCCACCGCGCGCTGATCAGCTCAGCCGATGCTCGATCGAGAGAGGCGATCTTGCACAGGGCGAGCCTCGATCGCCACCACCGTGGAGCGGCCAAGCACTAGACTCGGGGTCTCGTGCCGGGCGCAGTGCTCGGCGAAGTCGTGCCAGCGTTCGTTGAGGTTGCTCTGCATCTGCCGCGTGTCGCGGCACACGATCTCCCGGAGGGAATGCAATGGCAACTGGAACCGTGAAGTGGTTCAACGACCAAAAGGGCTACGGCTTCATCACGCCTGATGATGTCGGCAAGGACCTGTTCGTCCATCACTCAGCGATCACGGGCGGCGGCTTCAGGTCGTTGGCCGAGGGCGCGAAGGTGTCGTTCGACACTGAGAACGGTCCGAAGGGACCTTCGGCCGCGAACGTTCAGCTCACCTAGCCCGAGGACGTCCCTGCAGCTGTTGCCGGCCCAGCCGGCAACAGCCGTCATTCAAGGCCGCCGGACAAAGGAGACCACCTCGGCCGTGTCAGCCGCAGTCCAGGATCCAACGCTGAAGCCACGGCTGCGCGGCGTCCTGCATCAGTGGGCCTTCGGGGTGTCGCTGGTCGCGGGGGCGGCCCTGCTGCTCGAGGCCGAGTCTCCGCGGGCTCGGCTGGCCATGGCGGTCTACGCGCTGAGCGTCGCCGCCTTGTTCGGCACAAGCGCCCTGTACCACCGCGTTGACTGGCGGACGCTCGGCGCACGGCGCCGGATGCGCCGGCTCGACCACACGATGATCTTCGTGCTGATCGCCGGCACCTACACGCCATTCGGACTGCTCGTGCTGCACGGCTCGCTCGGGCCGGTGATCCTGATCACCGCGTGGTCCGCGGCCCTCGCCGGAGCGCTGTTCCGGCTCATCTGGATCGATGCGCCGAGCTGGCTGATCGCGACCACGTACATCGCGGTCGGTTGGATCGCCGTGATCGCGATCCCCGAGCTCGTCGGACGACTTGGCATCGTGGCCGTCATGGCGCTCGCGCTAGGCGGCGTCCTCTACAGCGTCGGCGGCCTCGTCTACGCCCGCCAGCGACCGGACCCGCTCCCGACCGTGTTCGGCTATCACGAGCTGTTCCATCTACTGGTCGTTGTCGCGGCCGCGTTGCAGTACGCCGTCGTGGCCCTCTGGGTCGTATAGGCGTGGGAGAGCGGTTGCGGGTGGCGTGGGGTCCACCTGCTACGTTCAGGGGGCGGTCGAGTCTCGGCCGCGAGGCAGCTTTCTTGGGTCCCGCATGAAGCGGTTCGGGTCAGCCAGTGCCTCCCGAATCGTTCGCGGACCCGTTCAGAAGGGCCGCCAAGGAGTAGTTCATGTCCAATCAGTCGTTCGCTGAGCTGGGCGTCTCGCACGCCGTCATCAGCTCTCTCTCAGCGGCAGGAGTCACCTCGCCGTTTGCGATCCAGCGCGCCGTGATCGGCGATGCGATCGCCGGCCGCGATGTGATCGCAAAGTCGCCCACCGGGTCGGGAAAGACCCTCGCCTTCGGGATCCCGTTGGTCGAGCGGGTCGCCGCCAATGACCGGCGTCCGGCCGCGCTCGTGCTCGCCCCGACCCGCGAGCTGGCCAGCCAGATCGTCGATGACCTTCGCGGCATCGCGCACGCACGGGCGCTCCGCGTCACCCCGGTCTACGGTGGCGTCGGCCTGGTCAAGCAGGCCAAGGACGCCGCCGCGTCGCAGGTGCTGGTCGCGACCCCAGGTCGCCTCGAGGACCTGCTCGCGCGTGGTGCATTCACGCTCGACCACGTCCGGATGCTGGTTCTCGACGAGGCCGACCGCATGCTCGACATGGGCTTTCGCCCCGCGATCGACCGGATCGTGGCCGCCTGTCCGGAGAGGCGTCAGACGCTGTTCTTCTCGGCCACGCTGGACGGCGAGGCCGGACGCATCGCCCGACGCTACGCGCACGACCCGGTGATTCACGAGCATGGGCCGACGGCTCGCCGCGCGCGTGGCGAGATCGAGCACCGGTTCGTGCCGGTCGCGCATGAGCACCGTGTCGAGGCGCTCGTCGGCGAGCTCCGTCGCGACCGGGACCTCACGCTGGTGTTCGTTCGCACCAAGCGCGGCGCTGACCGGCTCGTCAAGCGGCTCAGCGCACATGGCATCAAGGCCGTCGCGATGCACGGCAACAAGTCGCAGCGGCAGCGCGAGCAGGCGCTCGCCCGCTTCGAGTCCGGCGCGGTCGACACCCTGGTCGCGACCGACGTTGCCGCGCGCGGCATCGACGTGGAGAGAATCTCTCACGTGATCAACTTCGACCCTCCGGCCGATAGCGAGACCTACGTGCACCGCATCGGCCGCACCGGGCGAGCCGGCCGCACTGGCATCGGGATCACGCTCCTCTCGCCGGACCAGCATCACGACGTGAGGACACTCGCCGGCCAACTCGGGCTCGACCATGGCCTCAATCGAGCGGACTCTCGTCATCGGTCGGCCGATCCTTCACCCCGCGCCCACGCTGCAAACGGTGCGCGGCCGCCTCGCCGACGCTCACGCCGGCGGCGCACGCCCACACGCGCCTAATCCGGTAGCTGCCGGCCTCGGCGTGACGTGTGCGCACCCTGGCGCCGGAGGCCGCGCGCATATAGGCTGCGCGACGTCCATCATTGCTTGAGGGGAGAACCGGGGGAATGTCCGATCGCTCGCAGTTCGTCCGCCTGACCGCGCGGCGGCACATCGCATGGCTGGCCGCGCTCGTTGCGATCCTGCTGACAGGTCTGCTCTACGCGACCATCGGTCAGGCGGCCACGACGACATGTCCAGGGACGTTCCAGGTGCAGCACAACGACAAGATCGGGAAGTTCTCGCTGCCTCAGGGGCCGTACACGGTCAAGGCGACGAACCTCAGCTGCTCGTCGGCGTCGTCGCTGTTCACGACGTTCCTCAACGACTGGGACGGGAAGCTGCCCGGCGGCTGGAAGACCGTCATCAAGGGTGTGGGCAATGGCGGCTTCACCGGTCCACGGGGGCAGTCGTTCACCGTGCAGAAGGCCTCGGGCGGCGGCACCGGCAACGGGCTCGTCTGCAGCGGGCGCTTCACGCTGAAGCAGAACGACCGGATCGGTGCGCTGGTGATGAAGAAGGGGCAATACATCATCGACCGGCTCGGGCCGCTGTCGCCGAGCTGCGCGGCTTCCTCCAAGCTGCTCTCGCAGTTCCTCATGGACTTCGACGGTGTCCTGCCGGGCGGTTGGACCGTGCTCGCCGACGATGGCACGTTCGTCCGCGGGTCGGTCAGCTACGGATTCCGCGTCGAGCCGGCCCCGAACAACAGCGGGGGCGGCGGGAGCAACTTCCCGACGAAGACCCAGCGCTGCTCGGCGACCTTCCGGGTCCTGCACAACGACCAGATCGGCGCGCTGAAGTTTCCCGCGGGGCCGTACTGGGTGAGCATCTACAAGGGCACGGGCATCACGTGCCCGCAGTCATCGCAGCTGTTCGCCTCGTTCCTGCAGCGCACGGACGGCAAGCTCCCGTCGCCCTGGGTGATCAACGTCCCCACCGGCAGCTTCCGGAAGGGCAAGTCGAGCCCGTTCGGCTTCGTCGCCAAGCCCGCCTTCAACGTCGGCCACAGCACGCACGCCTGAGCGTCGCACGACGCGGCGTCAGGTGATCGCCGCCGGCTAATCCGATCAGGCCGATTGGCTGAACAGCGGCTCCAGCGCCGCTGCGAACGCGACCTGGTTGCTCGTCAGGACGGGTACGCCGAGCTCGGACTCGATCTCCGAGCGCGCCTCGAACGCACGGAAGTTCGTACACGAGACGAACAGCAGATCGATGTTCGCATCGCGATACGTCTCGCAGGCGAACGCGGCGACGTCGCTGGGGCAGACGGCGCCGATCGACGCGTTCGCGACGATGCCCATCCCGTGGATCTGGCACACCGGGATTCCGTCCTCCTGTAGCGAGGCACGGAGGGTGTCGTTGATCGCGTCTGAGTAGGGAGTGGCCACGCCGACCCGCTCGGCGCCGGCGCGCAGGATCGCCGCCCGCACCGAGGCCGCGACGCTGACGGCGACGCGAGCCCCCGTGACCGAGCCGATCTGCTCGACCAGCCGGGACTCGTACGCCTTCCCGCGCAGCGCGCCCGCGCTCGTGCACGCGAACACGACCACGTCGGGCTGGACGGTCGCCAGATCGCGCAGCGCACCGGGCAGGTGCTCGTCGAGCATCACCGCCTCCTGCTCGGGCGTGACCTCGTCGAGGTACATCCGCGCCGTGTGGAGGGTCGCCTCACCCGGGAGATGGCGGTAGAAGTCGGGCTCGGCGACCGTGTTCGACGACGGGACGATCAGCCCGACGCGCGGACCAGCGGCCATCAGCGTGTGAGCACGGGCTGCCGTGAAGTCGACTCCGATGGCGCGGGTGCCTCACGCGACGGCGCCACCTCGGCGCCGAGGCCGGTGGTGCTCCGGACGCGGACCTCGTCGAAGCTGTCGAGCCCGAGCTTCTCGTGACGGCCGAGCCACGTGCCGAGGACGCAGCCGAGGAACCCGATCGGGATCGACACGATCGCCGGATTGCCGAGCGGGAACGGCGCGGCCGTCTTCGGCGACCAGACCTGCGGCGAGAGGAGGATCAGGACGATCGACGAGATCAGCCCGAAGGCGATGCCGAGCACCACGCCGGTCGAGTTGAACTTCCTCCAGCTGAGGGCGAGCACCATCACCGGGAAGTTCGCCGAGGCGGCGACCGCGAACGTCAGGCCGACGAGGATCTGGACGTTGAAGGTCTGTCCGGCGATGAGCGCGAGCACCGCGCCGACGCCGGCGACGACCGCCACCGCGATCCGGCCGGCGACGATCTCCTCGCGGTCGTTCGCCTGGCCCTTGCGGATCACGGTCCCGTACACGTCGTGCGCCGCAGCGCCCGAGGCAGCCATCAACACCCCCGCGACCACGGCCAGGATCGTGGTGAAGGCGACCGCGCTGATCGCGGCGAAGAAGATGTCGCCGCCGGGGTGTCCCGAGCCGCCGCCGAGGTTCGCGGCCAGATACGGCGCGATCAGGTTCCCGGTCTTGCCGCCGAGCTTCAAGCCCGCGGGTCCGAGGATCGCGCGGCCACCGAGGCCGATGATCGCGACGAACACGTAGAAGACCCCGATCAGCCCGACGGCCCAGCCGACCGAGCTTCGCGCCGCTCGGCCGTTCGGGACCGTCATGAAGCGCATCAGGATGTGGGGCAGCCCGAGCGTGCCGAGGCAGAACGCGATTCCGGTGGAGATCTCATCGACACGGTTCGGGAACACGAGACCGGGACCGCCGTAGGCCTTTGCGTCTCCTGACCGTGCCGCCGCGCGGTTCAGCAGCCGGATCGGGTCGAACCCGAACTTGGCCAGCACCCAGATCGCCATCGTGGCCACCCCGATCATCAGCAGCAGCGCCTTGATGATCTGGACCCAGGTCGTCGAGAGCATCCCGCCGAGCGTGACGTAGGTGAGGATCGCGGCCACCGTGATCAGCACACCGACCCAGTAGGGGATGCCCGCGAGCGCCTCGACGAGCGAGCCGGCGGCGACCGCTTGGGCCACCACGTAGAGGATCGCGATCACCATCGTCGAGATGCCGGAGGCCACGAGCACACGGGGGATCGGGAGCCGGAGCGCGAGCACGTCCGCCATCGTGTAGCGGCCGGCGTTGCGCATCCGCTCCGCCAGCAGCACGAGCAGCGGCACGAACGACAGCAGCGCCGCGATGCCGGTCATGTAACCGTCGAAGCCCGATAGGAACATCAGGCCGACGACGCCGAGAAACGCCGCGGCGGAGAGGAACTCGCCGGCGATCGCGATCCCGTTCTGGGCACCGGAGATGCCGCGCCCGGCCGACCAGAAGTCGGTCGCGGAGTGGATCTGGCGGGCGGCCCAGAAGGTGATGCCGAGTGCGAGCGCCATCACGAGGATGAAGACGCCGATCGTGAGGCCGCGCGCCGGCGCGGCTGCGAACAGGATGGTCATCGCTGTCCCTCCTCCAAGTAGCCGCCGCGCCGCAGCATGTCGTGGGAGCGCTGCTCGAGCCGTGATGCGAAGCGCAGGTACCCCCAGACGAGGACCCAGGCGAGCACGGTCAGCCCCAGGATCCACACGTACGCGACGGTCAGGGCGCCGTCGACCGACTTGCTCATCCACGGCCGGGCATATCCGCTCAGGATCAGGAACGCGCCGAAGATCGCGGCGAAGATCCCCAGCGTGATGAACATCGCGCGGCGCCTCAGCGCCGCGAGCTCCCTGAACTCACGCGACTGCGCGATCTCGTGCCAGCGCGCCCCCGATCGCCCTTGGCCATTTGACGATGTCTCGGCTGTTTGCGCCATTAGCGCCTCCTCTCCAAGTCCTCGCAGGTGACGACCTACCCCGAATGCGAGGGTCAGCAACAGCCGGTATTCCGTAGTCTCTCGTCGGTGGGCCGGCCGTTTTCTCGACGAGGGAGCAGTGATGAGACTGAAGAGCGCAACATTGATCGCCGCCGGATTGCTCGCCGCGACCGCGACGTCTGCCGGCGCCGCCGGGCTACCGGGCCTGGCCGATAACGTCGGCTCGAAGCAGGCGAAGGTGCGGCCGGGCGTGATCCTGTACACGGGCGACGGCAGCGGGTTCTTCGCCGGCAACGGACAGCCCGGAAAGCATCCGAAGGTCGGGAAGCTTCACTGGACGAGTTGGAGTGGGTCGAGCGCGAGCGCCACCGGCGCCAACTGGCTCAACAAGTGCGTGCCGAACTGCGCCAAGGGCACGTTCGCCAAGTTCCCAGTGACCCTCAAGGCGTCCCGGCCCCGCACCGTGCTCGGCAAGAAGGTGTTCACCCGGATGCAGGTGACCTACACGAGCACCCAGCCTCACGGGCTCGGTAAGTCCGAGACCTGGAAGCTCAAGCCGGCCGGGCACATGTACTTCTGGAGCTTCCCGGCCTGATCGCATGGGCAGACCGCAGGCCACCCCGCGCGCTCTCGCGGTCGCGCGGGGTGACGAGCCGGCGGACCTGCTGATCCGGGGCGGTCGCGTCTTCAGCGCGGGGACGCGCGAGTGGGTCGAGACGTCGCTGGCGGTGGCCGACGGGGTCATCGCCGGCTGGGGGGAGCGCGACGCGCGGGAGATCGTCGACGTCGGTGGCGCGGCGCTGACGCCGGGCTTCATCGACGCGCACATGCACCTCGAGTCGACGAAGCTGTGGATCGACGAGTTCGTGCGCACGGTGCTGCCCCGGGGGACGACTGCGGTGGCGGCCGACCCGCACGAGGTCGCGAACGTGCTCGGCATCCCCGGGATCCTCGCCCTGATGGAGGCGGCGGTGCCGCTGCCGTTCACGTTCGCGGTGTACGCCTCGAGCTGCGTGCCGGCGTCGCAGTTCGAGTGCTCGGGCGCGACGCTGACCGCGCGGGATCTCGAGGTGCTCGTCGACGAGTTCGGCGCCCGCGGGATCGCCGAGGTCATGAACTTCCCGGGCGTGATCGCGGGCGATCCCGAGATGCTCGCTCGGATCCGGGCCGGTGGCGGGCGGCCGGTCGACGGGCACAGCCCCGGCGTGGGCGGCCGACAGCTGGACGCCTACCTGGCCGCCGGCGTCGAGTCAGACCACGAATCGACCACGTTGACCGAGGCGGAGGAGAAGCGTCGCAAGGGGATGTGGGTGTTTCTGCGGCAGGGCTCGGCGAGCCAGAACCTGCTCGATCTGATCCCCACCGTGCTCGAGCACGGGCCCGGCCTGGCCGCGTTCTGCACCGACGACCGCGAGCCGGACACGCTGCTCGAGAAGGGCCACGTCAACGATTGCGCCCGCCTCGCCGCGTCCGCCGGCGTCGGCGAGGTCGACGTGATCCTGCTCGCGAGCACGCATCCCGCCCGCTATCACGGCTTCACCCATCTCGGGAACCTCGGGCCGGGGCACCAGGCGGACATCCTCGCGTTCGCGGACCTGGGTACGTGGGAGCCCACCCGGGTGTGGCAGGCGGGACGGCTCGTCGCCGGGAACGGCCGGATCGTGCCGGGCGCGGTCCCCGATTCGACAGCCCCCGAGCTCCTGCGCGGAACGGTCAACATCGGCCGGCTCCCGAAGGCCGACGAGCTCACGCTCAGCCTCGCGCACGGGACGCGCGTCCGCGCGGTCGAGGTCATCAATCGCAGCATCAGCACCCGCCGCCGGGAGCTGCAGGTCGGCGTGGCCGGCGACCTCGCGTACGCGGCCGTGGTCGAGCGCCACGGCGCCTCCGGCCGGATCGGGCGCGGGTTCGCGACCGGGTTCGGGATACGGTGCGGCGCGATCGCGTCGACCGTCGCCCACGACGCTCACAACGTGGTCGTGGTTGGCAAATCAGGCGAGGACATGGCGGCCGCGGTGGCGCGGATCGCCCAGATCGGCGGAGGACAGGTGGCGGTCCTCGACGGCAACGTGATCGGGGAGGTGCCGCTGCCGCTCGCCGGGCTGATGAGCGACGCGCCCGCCGCTGAGGTGGCGGAGCGGATCGCGCGCCTGAACGACGGCGCGGCGCACCGTCTTGGCGTGACCGTCGAGGAACCGTTCATGGAGCTGTCGTTCATCGCGCTCTCGGTGATCCCGGAGCTGCGGATCACCGACGGCGGTGTCGTCGACGTCGACCGGTTCGAGTTCGTGCCGGTCGAGGTCGGCTGATCGCGCCTTCGTTCACCGGGGGGCGAAAGTCGGTGGGCTGGTGGCTCTAGGAGTCATGAGCGATTCCAACCATGCGACCGACGCGGTCGACGAGCTGGTCACAGAGCTCCTCGCCTGCGGCGGCGTTCTCAGTCAGATGATGAGTCACATGGCCGAGTTCTCCGCGTCGGGGCGATCGGCGCCGGATGCCCCGTCGATCCCCGAGGTGATGCACACGCTGATCTGCAGCGTCCTCGACCATGTCGAGCGGCGCTACTCGAGGCGGGACATCCGGATGGCCACCCGGCTCGTGGAGGAGGTCACCACGGCGATCTGCGACGAGATCTACGCCGTCAACCCGGAGATGTTCGATGACCACGGGGCGCTGGACGGCGCCGCCGAGGCGGGAGATCCGGAGATGAACTGATGTTCACCGCTGGCAGACCGGGCACCAGTACGTGGTGCGGCCACCCACCGTAGCCCGCTCGAGCGGGCTGCCGTCGCGCGGGCAGCGACCCTCGCGGCGCCGGGCGGGGTTGAAGTTGCCCGTGTGAGCACCGCCATTGGCGATCGCCGAGCGGATCGCGGAGCGGAGCTCGCGGCGCAGCCGATCCAGATCATCCATAGAGAGCTCCGAGGTCAGCCGCCGCGGAGAGATGCGGGCCTGCCACAGCGCCTGGTCGGCGAGCAGATTGCCGACGCCGGAGATCGCGTGCTGGTTGAGCAGCCGCGCCTTGACCGCGGTGCGGCCTGAGCCGATCAGCCGGCGGAACTCGTCGCGGCCGACGTCGGCGGCGTCCGGTCCGACGTGCGAGAAGTCCGGGTTGACCACGGCGCGCCCGAGACGGCGCTTGTCCCGGAGCACGAGGCGTCCACCGTCCTCGAACTCGATCGCGAAGCGGTCCCACCGCGTGCTGTCCTCGGGGTCGACGAGGATCCGGCCGGACATGCCCAGGTGCAGCCCGAGGGTCGGTCCGTCGTCGGTCTCGACCCACAGGAACTTGCCCCGGCGATGGGCGCCCACGAGCGTGTGGCCGACGAGCGCGTCGGCGATCTCGCCCGGCGCGTGCGGGCGGGACACGTAGGAGTCGCTGTCGTCGACGGCGGCGATCGTCCGGCCCAGCGCGGACTCGAGGGTCTGGCGGGCGATCTCCGCCTCGGGGAGTTCTGGCACGGATCCAGCGTAGCCCGGTTGTCAGCGCGTGCCGCGGTCCTCAACGCGGGGCCGGATTGTCAGGGTGCAGACACTCGGCTTTTCACAACTTGAGTTAAGATGCCGCGCCGCGCGGTGGGGCCGCGCGCGAACGTCCAGTACACAAGGGGTGACATATATGGGTACTCGTCGTGCTCGTGCGCTGATTGGGGTCGCCGCGGCGATGGTCTTGGGAGCGATTGCCGCGCCGGCCGCCAGTGCGGATTCGCTCGTCTACATGAAGGGCGGCAACGTGTGGATCTCGCACGGGGATGGATCGAATGCGCGCCAGGTGACCGGTGCGGAGAACACGTGGTCCTGGCCGACCGAGGACGATGGCGGGAACATCGTGGTCGCCGGGGGACAGGGTGGCATCAGCGCCGGTATGGAGGACTCGGCCGGATCGGAGATCTACCGCCTGAACCAGCAGGGGGCATCGCTCGCGGATCCGGAGAAGACGCCGGGCTCGTTCAGCACGCCGTCGTGTCCGACATACCCGCCGGTGGGGCTGCGCGTCGCGCCCGATGGCCAGCACTACGCGTACCACTCGTGGTTCTGCGACCACTTCATCACCGAGATCGGCACCGTCGGAGGACTCGCGTTCACGAGCTCCGAGTACATGTCGGACTTCGAGTACCCGTACTGGGTCGACAACAGCGACTTCGTGGTGAGCCGCGGCGGGGTGCCGTTCCAGGACAGCGACGGCGAGTGGTGGGTGCACGACCTCGGGGACAAGATCAACTACGGCTACAACTGGTTCGGCGACCCGGACTCGTCTGCCGAGCCGGGCAACCCGAACGGGTGGGCCACCGGATTCGACGGCATCGCCGTCTCGCGGGACGGGACGAAGGTGGCCACGCTCGAGGAGGACGCCGGGAACTGGGTCAGCGGCGCCGCGCACAAGGTCGTGATCCGAGTGTGGAGCGCCGGTGGTGCCCCGACGCCGGCGCACGAAACGGTGCCGACGCCGACGTTAAAGTGCGAGATCCCGCTGCCCGCCGACCCGGACGCGACGCTGTACTTCGCCAACTCCGGGCCGACGTTCTCGCCGGACGGGTCGAAGCTGGCGTTCGCTGAGCCGGACGGCATTCACGTCGCCAACACGTCGAACCTCAACAACTGCGCGAGCGTCACCGCGGCGCCGCTGGTGATCGCCGGCGCCACGCAGCCCTTCTGGAGCGGCGGCAACGAGGCCGCGAACGCGGGCTGGGTTCCGCCGAAGAACCCCGACAACGGCAACAACGGGAACCACACGCCGCAGCCCGATAAAACGCCGCCGACGCTCGGGGCGCTGTCGATCCAGCCGAAGCGGTTCGCGGTGGCGAAGACGGCCACGGCGATGAGCGCGGGCAAGAGGAAGCACAAGCACACGGCGCCGCTCGGTGCGATCGTCCGCTACACGCTCTCCGAGCCGGCCAAGGTCAGCTTCACGGTCGAGCAGCTGGCACAGGGCCGCAAGAAGGGCAGCGCTTGCGTCAAGCCGACGAAGAAGCTCCAGCACGCGAAGCGCTGCGTGCTCACCAAGAGCAAGGGCACCCTCGCCCGCACTGGCGTGAGCGGCGCCGATCAGCTCGTGTTCTCAGGACGGCTGGGGACGCGCAAGCTCGCCCCGGGCACGTACGAACTGGTCGCACAGGCCGCTGACGCCGCCGGCAACCGGAGCAGCATCAACACGATCAAGTTCACGATCGTAAGCGGGTAGTAACGCATGGTGCGGGGAGGGCAGCCACCGGCCCTCCCCGACCCTCCGCCGCGGGGGATCCAGGGATCCAGCGTAAAACCGCCGGCTTACTGGAGCGTGGCGAGGGCCAGCGGCACGATCGCGGTGGCGCCCGCCCTGCGCAGCTGACCGCCGACCATCGCCAGTGTCCAGCCGGACATGCGCCGGTCATCCAACAGGACGCCGACGCCAGCCGGCGGCGACTCGACGACGCGGAACGCGCCACGGACGTTGGCCGCCTGCTGGGCGGCGTTGGCCATCTCACGCTGGGGTGGCCGCTCGGCAACGCGCGCCACGAGCGACACGTATGGCACGCCGAGCGCGTCAGCCACCCGCGAGCCGAGCCGAGCCAGCGTGTCTCCGAGCGGAACCGACGGCACGGACGTGACCCAGTCGACACCCACACCAACGCCCCGGACGGCATCGGCCAGGGCCGCCACGACGTCCTCCTCGAACTCGCCGGACTCCAACCCGCGGGACACGGCCGGCCACCACCCGCCGTCGCCGAACCGGGCAATCGCGCGCCCAGGCTCCAGGAGGACGTCGACCGGGATCTTGCGCATCGACCCCGCCTCGTCCGGGGCCATCTTCTTGACCTCGAGCTCGATCGGCCTCGACCGCAGATGCCGCCCCGCCGCCTCGACCAGCGCCGGATCGAGCGCGGCCGCGAATCGTGGGCCCGCGCATACCGAGCAGCGACCGCAGTCCGACGGGGACGGGTCATCCAGCTGCTCCTGGAGCGTCCGCATCAGGCACCGGCCGTCGCTCCCGAACGCGGCCATCGCCGCCTGCTCCTCCCGGCGCAGCGCGGTGACCGCGGCGTAGCGTTCGGCGTCGTACTCCCAATCGGACCCGGGCACGAGGACCCACCGCGTCCTGTCGCGCGTCACGGCACCCTCGACGTCGAGAATCTTCAGCATCGCCTCGAGCCGGCCCAAGCCGATGTTGACGACTGCCAGGAGCTCACGAGACGTCCGCCCCCGCTCGCCCGCACCCGACAGATCGTCGAGCACGGCAGCGACACGATCCCGGTCGGGGAACGCCTGCTCGATGAAGAAATCCTGGATCCGCCGGTCCTCGACGCCGCGCAGCAAGACGATCTCGGCGTGGTCGACACCGCGGCCGGCGCGCCCGATCTGCTGGTAGTAGGAGATCACCGAGCCCGGCGCCTGGTAGTGGACGACGAACTCCAGATCGGCCTTGTCGTAGCCCATCCCGAGCGCGCTCGTGGCGACCACGGCCTTGACCTCGTTGCGGAGGAGCCGCTCCTCCGTCTCGACCCGAAACGCGGTCTCCTGCTCGCCGCTGTACGCGAGCGCGGGAATTCCCTGAGCTGACAGGAACGCCGCGACCTGCTCGGCGTCGCGCTTGGTCAGCGTGTAGACGATCCCCGAGCCCGGCAGCGAGGGGAGGGTCGACGCGAGCCACGCCAATCGCTCGGCCGGCCGCGGCAGCTCCAGGACCTCCAGCCGCAAGCTCGAGCGCGCGAGCGGACCCCGATACGTTCGCAGCGCGTCGCCAGACGAGCCGACGCCGAGTTGCTCGACGACATCGGCGACCACGCGATCGTTGGCGGTGGCGGTCGTCCCCAGCACCGCCACCTCAGGCGGCAACGCCAGAAGCATGTCCCGGACCCGCCGGTAGTCGGGGCGGAAGTCGTGGCCCCAGTCCGAGATGCAGTGCGCCTCGTCGATCACGAGCAGCCCGACCGAGGAGGCGAACAGCGGCAGCATCTCGTCGCGGAACCGCGGGTTGTTGAGCCGCTCGGGGCTGATCAGCAGCAGGTCGATCGCGCCCGTCGCGAGCTCGTCGCGCACGGCATCCCACTCGTCGCGGTTCGTGCTGTTGATCGTGTGCGCGCGCAGCCCGAGCCGCTCCGCCGCGGCGATCTGGTTGCGCATCAAAGCCAACAGCGGGCTGATGATCAGCGTCGGCCCGGCGCCCTCGTCGCGGAGCAGCGACGTGGCGATGAAGTAGACGGCCGATTTACCCCATCCCGTCCGCTGCACGCAGAGCACCCGGGCCCGGTCGGCGACGATGTCACTCACGGCCTCGAGCTGGCTCTCCCGGAAGTGCGCGCCCGGATCGCCGGTGAGAAGCCGAAGCCGCTCGACGGCGACGGTGGCGAAGGTGTCGGAGCTCACGCTCATACTGGATCCATGGTCGCAGGCGCTCCGGAAACCACCCCCCTTCCGCTCGTCGACCGTTACTTCGTCGTTCCCCACACCCACTGGGACCGCGAGTGGTATCGGCCGCTCGAGCACTTCCGGCTGATGCTGGGCGGCGTCGTCGATGAGGTGCTCGACACGCTCGAGCGCGACCCGGCGTTCTCCTCGTTCACGCTCGACGGGCAGGCGATCGTGCTCGAGGACTACGTCGCCGTCAGGCCCGGCAACGAGTCGCGGCTGCGCGCGTTGATCGAGGCCGGCCGGATCGAGATCGGCCCGAGCTACGTCCTCCCCGACGAGCTGCTGGTCGGCGGCGAGGCGCTCGTGCGCAATCTGCTGATCGGCCGGTCGGTGTGCGAGCGCTTCGGCGGACGGGCCTCGGCCGCCGGGTATCTCCCGGACAGCTTCGGCCACCCGATGCAGCTGCCCCAGATCCTGGCCGGGTTCGGCATCGACACGATCCTGTTCTCGCGCGGGCTGGGCGACGAGATCGACGAGATCGGGGTCGCGTTCAACTGGGTCGCCCCGGACGGGAGCGAGGTGCTCGCGCTCCAGCTGCTCGGCGACTACAGCAACTTCGCCGCCATCCAGGGCGCGGACGACGCCGAGGCGCGGGTGCGGGGTGTGCTCGAGCGCTTCGGGCCCCTGGTGGAGCGGGCGGGCACCAGTGAGGTCGTGTTGTGCAACGGCACCGACCACCACCCGATCCAGCCCGAGATGCCGGCGGTGTGCGCCGAGCTCGAGCAGCGCTTCCCGGGCACGACGTTCACGATCGCCAAGTTCGGCGACTACGTGTCCGAGCTGCGAACCGGCTCGCTGCCCTCGTGGAGCGGCGAGCTCCTGGGGAGCCGTCTGTGGAACGTCCTGCGCGGCGTCAACTCCGCCCGGCTCTACCTGAAGCAGGCCAACGAGACGGCCGAGCAGCGACTGCTGAGCGTCGAGGCCCTCGCCGCGCTGGGTGCGCTGAGTGGCGGCACCCCGTTCCCGCACGCGGACTTCGAGGTCGCGTGGCGCGAGCTCCTGGCCTGCCATCCGCATGACTCGATCTGCGGCTGCTCCTGTGACGAGGTCCACCGCGACATGCTCGCGCGGTATGCGTCGCTCGACCGGACGCTCGCGATGCTCGTCGTGGGCGCGCTGGCGCCGCTCCCCAGCGAGCCCGGCGCCGAGGGCATCGGCGTCTTCAATCCGCTGCCGTTCGCTCGCACCGGCCTGCTGAAGCTCCCCGGCGCCGAGCCCACGCTCGTCGAGCTCGCCGGGTTCGAAACCAAGACGGTCGAGCTCGCGCCGGCGGCGGCGAGGAACCGGGCGCCGCGCAACGCGTCGCACATCGAGAGTGACCGGTTCCGCGTCGAGGTCGCCGCCGACGGGACGCTCGCGATCGACGACCTGGCGCGCGGACGCCGGTTCGCGGGCCTGCACGCGCTCGAGGACGAGTTCGACATGGGCGATCTCTACAACTTCTGTCCCGTCGATGGGATCGGCGTGCGGACGTTCGCCGCGACCGGGACGAGGATCCTGGCCGACGGCCCGCTCGCCCATGAGCTCGAGATCACCTACGAGGCGCTGCTCCCAGCCGGTCTCGACGAGCCAGCCGAGACGGTCGTCCTGTCGCTGACCACGATCGTGCGGCTGGTCCGCGGGAGCGACCGGATCGAGTTCGAGACGACCATCGACAACCCGGCGAAGGACCACCGGCTGCGCGTCGTGTTTCCGAGCGGCGGCGACCCGCCCGCGGAAGGACCGGTGTGGGCCGAGGGCCAGTTCGCGGAACGACCGGTGCGGGCCGAGGGCCAGTTCGCGATCGTCCACCGTCCGCTCGTCCCGCCGGTTCCGCGCACCGACTGGTGCGAGCCGCCGGATGCGACCCAGCACACGAGCGGCGCCGTCGCGCTCGGCGCCATCGCGGTGGTCACCCGCGGGCTTCCGGAGTACGAGGCCCGACCGGGAACCGGCGACGGAGGCTCGGATCTGTGTCTGACCATGCTGCGCTGCGTCGGGCTCATCTCCCGCGCGACGGACGAGATCGCGACGCGCCCGCTGGGCGCCGGCCCCCGGATGCCGACGCCCGAGGGGCAATGCCTCGGACGCCACGTGCTCGAATACGCGCTCCGGCTCGACGCCGACGAGCTCGACGACGTCGCGCTCGCGCGTGAATCCCTCGACTACCGGCGCGAGTTCCTGGTCGTACCGCGCCCCGCGGAGTTCGCGCCACCGCTCAAGCTCGCCGGCGACGTGGTGTTCTCGGCGCTCAAGGGGGCCGAGGACGGTGACGGGCTGATCCTGCGCGTGTTCAATCCGGGCGCGCAGGCAGCGACGGCGAGCGTGGGCGCCGGAGAGGGCGGCGTCGAGCGGGTCCGGCTCGACGAAACCCGTGGCTCACCGGTCGCGGACGGCACGGTCGAGGTCCGCCCCGGGGAGATCGTCACGCTCCGGGTGCGCCAGCCGAGAGCGGGTTAGCCCGGGGGCGCCGCGGACCGCGGTGCTGTCGAGACGATGAGCACGTCGCAGGGCGCGTGATGCGACACGCTGTTCGGCACTGACCCGAGGACCCGGCGCGCGCCGGTCATGCCGCGGTTGCCGACGACGATCATCTGCGCCGTCTGCTCCTCGGCGATGTGGACCAGGGCCTCCGCCGGATCGCCCCGCCACACGTGGCCCTCGCTGGCGACGCCGAGGTCGGTGAGGCGGCCGCGGGCGCGCTCGACGTAGTGCTCGGCGCGGAGGCGCTTCTCGTCCTCGACGAACACCTCGGCGTCGCCGAACTCACCGGCCCCGGCCATGTGCACCCCGTCCGGGCCCTTGCCGTGGGCGCTGACCACGTGGACCATGGTGCCGAGGGCACTCGCGAGCTGGCCGGCGCGCTCGATAGCCCGCTCGGCTCGCTCGGAGCCGTCCGTTCCGACCACGATCGATTCGCCGACTGCCATCGGGTCGGCATTAACCCACACGGGGGGCGAGAGGGTCCACCCCCAGAGCTAAGTTCTTTCGACGATGCTCCACGTCCACCGAGCCGAACGTGCCGACGTCCTCGCCGACCACCTCGGCGAGGCGCTGATCGAGCCGCTCGACGATCCATTCGCGCCCGACGTGATCGCGGTCCCCACCCGCGGCATCGAGCGCTGGCTGACCCAGCGGCTCTCGACTCGCCTTGGGGCGAGCGGGGCCCGCAGGGACGGGGTGTGCGCGAATATCGAGTTTCCGTTCCTCGGCCGGCTGGTCGTCGGGGCCCTGGCGGCGGTCACCGGCATCGAGCCCGACGAGGATCCGTGGCTCCCGCAGCGTTCGGTGTGGCCCCTGCTCGACGTGATCGATGAGTCGTTGGGCGAGTCGTGGCTGCGCACGCTTAAGCAGCACCTGGATGGCACCCGCGCGGAGCCGGGTGGCCCGACGCGACGGTTCGGGGCGGCGCGGCACATCGCGGATCTCTTCGACCGCTACGCGGTGCACCGGCCGGACATGCTGCGCAGCTGGGCCACGGCGGCCGATGTCGACGAATGGCAGGCGGAGCTGTGGCGCCGGCTGCGGGCCCGGATCGGGCAACCAAGCCCGGCCGAACGGCTGGCCGGCGCCTGTGAGCAGATCCGCGCCGAGCCGGACATGCTCGAGCTCCCCCCGAGGCTGTCGCTGTTCGGCCTCACCCGCCTGCCCCGCTCCTACCTCGACGTGCTGGCCGCAATCGCGCACGCGCGCGGCGTGCACCTGTTCCTCCTGCACCCGTCGCCGGCGCTGTGGCGGCGCGTCGACGACGCGCTTAAGGCCGCCCACCCGAGCGCCCGGCGCGCAGATGACCCGACGGCCGCGCTCGCCGCGAACCGGCTCCTCGCATCGTGGGGACGTGACGCGCGTGAACTACAGCTGGTCGTCAGGCGCGCCGGCACCGACCTCGTCGATCATCACGCCCCGGCTCCCGGCCAAGGCGTCGATCATCACGCGCCGGCTCCCGGCCAAGGCGGCCGCACGCTGCTTCACCGCCTCCAGGCGGACATCCGCGACGACCGCGTCCCGCCGGCGCCCGATGACGGCGACGCGCGGCCCCGGCTCGATCCCGACGACTGCAGCATCCAGGTCCACTCATGCCATGGCCGGGCGCGCCAGGTCGAGGTGCTGCGCGACGCGGTGCTCCACCTGCTCGACGACGATCCCACGCTCGAGCCGCGCGACGTGATCGTGATGTGCCCGGATATCGAGACGTTCGCGCCGCTGATCGAGGCGACGTTCGGGGCCGGTCGTGTCGTGGGCGGCGACGATCAGGCGACCGACGATGCGGACGCCCCGGGGCGGCGGAGCCAGCGGCTGCCGGACTTGCGTGTCCGCCTCGCGGATCGGTCGCTGCGGCAGACCAACCCGGTGCTCGGCGTCGTCAGCCAGTTGCTCGCGCTCGCCGACCAGCGCGGGACGGCCTCCGAGCTGCTCGACCTCGCCGCTACCGGTCCCGTCCGCCACCGGTTCCGGTTCGACGACGACGAGCTGGCGCGGATGCAGGACTGGGTCGGCGAGTCCGGGATCCGCTGGGGGTTCGACGCCGCGCACCGCGCGCCGTTCAAGCTCGACGGGCTCAAGGCAAACACGTGGAGTCGGGGGCTCGACCGGATCCTCGTCGGGGTCACGATGAGCGAGGAGGAACGCCGGCTCGTCGCCGACACCGTGCTCCCGCTCGACGACGTCGAGAGCGGCGCGATCGAGCTCGCCGGGCGGTTCGCGGAGTACATCGAGCGTGCCAGGGCCGCGGTCGACGAGCTGACGCAGCCCCAGCCACTGCACAACTGGGCGACCGCAATTGCGCACGCCGCGGACGCGCTCACGGCCACCAGCGAACGCGACAGCTGGCAGCGCCGCGAGCTTCAACGGATGCTCGACGACGTCGTCGCCGACTCGGCCAGCGGGAGCGGCGCGATCCTCGAGCTCGCCGACGTCCGCGCGCTGCTCGCCGATCGGCTCCGTGGGCGGCCGACGCGGGCGAACTTCCGCACCGGGCATCTGACCGTCTGCACCCTGGTGCCGATGCGCTCGGTGCCACACCGCGTGGTGTGCGTGCTCGGGCTCGACGACGGCGAGTTCCCGCGCCGCGCCTGGCGCGACGGCGACGACCTGATGCTCCAGGATCCGCACGTCGGCGATCGCGACCCCCGCACCGAGGATCGGCAGATGCTGCTCGACGCGCTGATGGCGGCGGGTGAGCGGCTGATCATCACCTACACCGGCAACGACGAGCGCACGAACCTGCGGCGGCCGCCCGCGGTCCCGGTCGGCGAGCTGCTTGACACGATCGACGCCACGGTTCGCACCGACGACGGCCCGGCGCGCGAGCAGGTCCTGGTCCGCCATCCGCTCCAGCCCTTCGACCCCCGGAACTTCGCCTCCGGCACACCCTGGGGTTTCGATCCGCAGTCCCTCGCCGGGGCCCGCGCGCTCACCGGCCCGCGAAGGCCGGTACAGCCGTTCCTGACGGAGCCGCTGCCGGCGCCCGGGACGCGCGTGATCGAGCTCGACCGCCTCGTCAGCTTCGTGGAGCGCCCGGTGCGCGCGCTGCTCCGCGACCGCCTGGGGGTGAGCGTGTTCGAGTCCTTCGATGAGATCGAGGACGCGATCCCGGTCGAGCTCGACAAGCTCGAGGAGTGGCAGGTCGGGCAGGCGCTGCTCGAGGGCGTGCTCGGCGGCGGGGACCTGGGCGACTGCGTGCGTGCCGAGCAGGCCCGCGGCCTGCTCCCCCCGGGCGAGCTGGCCCGCTCGCCGCTTCAGCGGATCGCGGGGGAGGTGCAGCAGCTCATCAGCGCGACCCGGACGCGTTGCGACGGAACACCCGAATCGCTGGAGGTGAACGTCGAGCTCCCCGACGGGCGCCGGCTGGCGGGCACGGTGACCGGCGTGTGCGGCGAGACGATCCGCACGGTCTCCTATTCGCGCGTGCGCGCGCGCGACCGGCTGCGGGCATGGGTCAGGCTGCTGGCGCTGACCGCGTCGCGCCCCGAGCGTCCCTTCGAGTCGATCGTGATCGGCCGTGCTCGCAGCGACGCCTATCGCTCTGACCTGTGCATCGCCCGGATCCCGCCGCTCGGTGGGGACCTGGCGATCCGTCAGACGAACGCGATGAGGAGCCTCGCGGCGATCATCGACCTCTACGACCGGGGGATGCGCGAGCCGCTGCTACTGGCTTGCGACACATCGGCGGCGTATGCCCAGGCCGCGGTCACCGGGGCCGACGGGCTGGGCCCGGCCCGCAAGACCTGGGAGAGCACCTACGGCTACGACAAGGAGGACCGCCAGCCCGAGCACCTGCTCGCATTCGGCCGACAGCTCCCGTTCGACGAGCTCGTCGCCGACGTCCCGCGCGCCGACGAGCGCGGCCCGGGGTGGAACGAGTCCGAAGCCAGCCGGTTCGGGCGGTACGCCCGGCGCCTGTGGGACGACCTGCTCGCCGCCGAGGGTGTGGAGGATCTATGAGCACGGTCGCTCCCGAGGCCGAGTTCGACTTCTGCGGGCCGCTCCCGACCGGTCTGACCGTGCTCGAGGCGAGCGCCGGGACCGGCAAGACGTACACGATCGCCGCCCTGGCCGCGCGGTACGTGGCGGAGGGAACGCCGCTCGAACGGCTGCTCCTGATCACGTTCACGCGAATGGCCACCGGCGAGCTTCGCGACCGCGTCCGCGAGCGGCTCACGAGCTGCGAGCAGGAGCTGGCTCGGATCCTCCATGGCGCGAGCGATACGAGCGCCGACCCGATCGTGCGCCTGCTCGCGACCGGGGAGCGGGACGCGGTCGAGGCCCGGCGCCACAACTTGGCGCGCGCGGTCGCGGACTTCGACGCCGGCACGATCGCGACCACCCACGGCTTTTGTCAGGAGGTGCTGGCCGAGCTCGGCACGGAGGGGGACCTCGATCCCGAGACCGTGTTCGTGGAGGACGTCTCCGACCTGCTCGAGGAGGCGCTCGACGACCTGTACGTGCGCAAGTTCGGCCCGTCGAACGAGCCCATCCGGCTCACCCGGAACGAGGCGGTCCAGATCGCTCGGGCCGCGGTGCTGAACCCGATGGCGGACCTCGAGCCGCGGGACGCCAGGCGCGGGAGCGCGGCGGCGATGCGCTACAGCCTGGCCGATCGGGTCCACAAGGAGCTCGAGCGGCGCAAGCGGCGGCTCGCCGTCATGACCTACGACGATCTCTTGACGCGGTTGAACGACACGCTCGACGGTCCGAACGCGGACGCCGCCCGGGCCCGGCTGCGATCGCGGTTCGATGTCGTGCTCGTCGATGAGTTCCAGGACACGGACCCGATCCAGTGGCAGATCCTGCACCGGGCGTTCGACGTCGAGGGGATCACGCTCGTCCTGATCGCCGACCCCAAGCAGGCGATCTACGCGTTCCGCGGGGCCGACGTGTACGCATACCTGACCGCGGCGGCGACGGCCGGCGAGCGGGCGACGCTGCTCGAGAACCGGCGCAGCGACCAGGCGTTGCTCGATGCCTACGACGCCCTGTTCGATGGGGCGAGGCTCGGGCACGAGGGGATCGTCTACCGGCGAGTGCGGGCGGCGCCGGCCAACCACACCTCGCGGCTGAGCGGGGCACCCACCGACGCCGCGCTCCGGGTGCGGGTCGTGCCCCGCGACGCGCCATCGATCGAGCAGACCTACAACGGCTTTGCCAGCGCCGGCTCGGCGCGCGCACACGTCGCGAAGGACCTGGCCGCCGACGTGGTCGCGCTGCTCGACTCGGGCGCGACGATCGAGCGCCGGGCGCCCGACGGCACGCCGCTGGGGCGCGACCGGCTCTGCCCCGGCCACATCGCGGTGCTCGTCCGCACCCACGCCACCGCGGAGCTCGTCCGCTCCCAGCTCGACGCGGCGCGGGTGCCCGTCGTCATCAACGGGGCCGGGAGCGTGTTCGCGGCGCCGGCGGCGCGGGAGTGGCTCCGTCTGCTCGAGGCACTCGAGCGGCCGTCTTCGACGGTGCGCGTCCGGGGCGCGGCGCTGACGCCGTTCATCGGGTGGTCGGCCGAGCGCGTTGCCATGGCCTCCGACGACGAGTGGGAGGGCGTGCATCGCCGCCTCCACCGCTGGAGCCGGATCCTTCGCGACAGCGGAATGGCCGCGCTCGCCGAGACCGTGATGGTCGACGAGGGGCTGGCCGCCCGGATGCTCGCGGTCCAGGAGGGGGAGCGGCGGCTCACCGACATTCGCCATCTCGCCCAGCTGCTCCATCACGCCGCGAGCACCGAGGGACTGGGGGTGACTGCGCTGCGCGGCTGGCTGGCCGAGCGGGTGGCCGACTCCGATCGCGAGGACCGGCTCGAGGAGCGGGCCCGCAGGCTCGAGTCGGACGCCGAGGCGGTTCAGGTGCTGACGATCCACCGCAGCAAGGGACTCGAGTTCCCGGTCGTGTACTGCCCGTTCCTGTGGGACCCGACGTACATCCGCAAGAACGAGCCGGTGGCGTTTCACGAGCCGACCACGGGGTTCCGGCACACGATCGACGTCGGGCTCGAGGGACAGGGCTACAAGCGCCACGCCGAGCAGTTCCTGATCGAGCAGCGGGGAGAGGATCTGCGCCTCGCCTACGTCGCACTGACCCGCGCGCAGCACCAGGCGGTCGTGTGGTGGGCGGGCTCCAAGGACAGCGCGAACGGGCCGCTGACCCGCCTGCTGTTCTCCAAGGACAGCGCCGGCGACGTCAAGGCATTCGGCAGCCAGACCCCGAGCGACGCGGCCGCGATCCAGCGCTTCGAAGAGCTGGCGGCTTCCGCCCAGAATCGGATCAGCGTCGAGCGCGCGACGCTGCCGCCGGTGCCGCCATCGTGGAGCCCATCGCTCGAGCGGCCCGCCGCGCTGCGCGCCGCGACGTTCGACCGCCAGCTGGATCTCAACTGGCGCCGGACCTCGTACACCGACATCACCGCCGAGGCGCACGAGCCGCTGGTCACGAGCGAACCCGAGCAGCCGAGCCTCGGCGACGAGCCCGAGGCCCCGATGCCGGCGCCCTCCGTGCTGCCGATGCCGGAGCTCGATCGTCTCTCGCCCCTGGGGGAGCTCCCGGTCGGCGTGCGATTCGGGAGCTTCGTCCACGCCGTGTTCGAGGCGAGCGACTTCGCGGCCGACGATCTCGACGCGGCGCTCGCCGAGCAGGCGGGGATCGCGGGCGCCCGGTGGGGGCTCGAGGCCGACGATCGGCTCCGGGCCGCCGTCGGGCTGAGGCACGCGATCGAGACGCCGCTCGGGCCTGTGGCCGGGGGCATCCGCCTGCGAGACGTGCCCACGCGCGACCGACTCGACGAGCTGGAGTTCGAGCTGCCGCTCGTCGGGGGCGAGGATCCGACGGGCCGGCTCACGCTCGACGCGATCGCGCGTGTGTTGCGGGAGGGGCTCCCCGAGAGCGACCCGATGGCTGCGTATGCAGTCCGCCTCGAGGACCCCGCGCTGCGCTCGAACGTGCGCGGATTCCTCACCGGCAGCCTCGACCTGGTCGTCCGCCTGCCGGGGCCGCGGTTCGCGATCGTCGACTACAAGACGAACTGGCTCGGCCCGGCGGACGAGCCGCTGACGCTGCGCCACTACCACCCGCGCGCGGTGGCGGAGGAGATGTACCGCGCGCAATACGGGCTGCAGGCGCTGCTGTACACGGTCGCGCTGCACCGCTACCTGCGCTGGCGACTTCCGGACTACGACCCCGATCGGCACCTCGCCGGGGTGCTCTACCTGTTCGTTCGCGGCATGGCCGGCGCGGACACGCCGGTCGTCGACGGGGTCCCGTGTGGGGTGTTCGCGTGGACCCCGCCCGGCGCGCTGGTGCAGGCGTTGAGCGACGTGCTCGACACCGGGAGCGACACTCGATGACCGCGACGGCCGTCGTGCTCGACCCGTTCGACCCGCGCCGGGCGACCGGTGCCACCGGCCTGCTGCGCGAGTTCAATGACGCCGGGGTCCTCTCGGCCGCGGATGTCCACGTCGCGATGCGGCTCTCGGCGCTCGTCGAGGAGCGCAGCGAGGCGGTCCGGCTCGCGATCGCGCTCGCCGTCCGCGGACCGCGCCTCGGCCACGTGTTCGTCGACCTGGACACGATCGCGCAGACCGCGACCGTCGAGTCCGACGAGCCGATCGACGTCTCGGCGCTGCCCTGGCCCACGCCGACCTCGTGGACCGCGGCCACCGGGGCGAGCGAGCTGGTGGCGCTTGGCGAGGAGGACCCCGCCGCCGACCGGCCGCTCCGGCTGCTCGGCAGCCGCCTGTATCTCGACCGGTACTGGCGCGAGGAGCGCGCAGTGGCGCGCGCCCTGACCGCGCTCGAGCGCGCCAATGGCGGAGCGCAGGCCGAGATCGAGGCGAGGCTGGATCGTCTGTTCCCTGGCGATGCCGACCGGGCCCAGCGCTCGGCGGCGGCCACCGCGGTCGCGCGACGGTTCGCGGTCGTGGCCGGCGGCCCGGGCACCGGCAAGACGACGACGGTGGCCAGAATCGTGGCCCTGCTGCTCGAGCAGGCGGAGGCTGGCGGCGGGCGGCCACCCCTGATCGCGCTGGCCGCTCCGACCGGCAAGGCGGCGGCGCGGCTTCAGGAGGCCGTCCACGAGGAGGCCGCCCGGATGCCGGTCGGCGAACCTGTGCGCAGCGCGCTGCGCGAGCTCAGCGCCTCGACGCTTCACCGCCTGCTCGGCTGGCGTCCCGGGAGCCACAGCCGCTTCAAGCACGACCGCGCCAACCGCCTGCCCCACGACGTGGTGATCGTCGACGAGACCTCGATGGTGTCGTTGACGATGATGGCCCGGCTGCTCGAAACCGTGCGCGCCGACGCGCGGCTGATCCTGGTCGGCGATCCGGGGCAGCTGACCTCGATCGAGGCCGGCGTCGTGCTCGGCGACATCGTCGGCCCGGTCGAGCACGCCGCACAGAGCCCAACCGGGATCGTGGTGCTCGACCGCGTGCATCGCTACGGCGGCGGAATCGCACACGTGGCCGAGGCGATTCGCGCGGGCGACGCCGATGCGACGATCGCCGCGCTCCAGAACGCGGCCGGCGAGGTCACGTGGCTGCCCGTCGATCTCGAAACCGCGGACAGCGCCGACCCGCACGTCCATCTCGTTCGCGAGCATGCCGTCGCCGCCGGCCGCGCGGTGACGGACGCGGCGCGTGCCGGCGACGCCCGCTCGGCGCTCGACGCGCTCGCGACGTTCCGGCTGCTCTGCGCCCACCGCCGCGGCCCGCACGGGGTCAGCGACTGGACCTCCCGGGTGCGCAGCTGGCTGGCCGCCGAGCTCGACGAGCTCGACCTCGAGCAGCGTGACTACGTCGGCCGGCCGCTGCTCGTGCTCGAGAACGACTACGAGCTGGGACTGTGGAACGGCGACACCGGCGTCATCGTCGACGGCCCCGCGGGGCGGCCGGCCGCTGCGTTTGAGCGCGGGGGAGAGCTCCTGCGGTTCAGCCCGCTGCGGCTCGGGGCGGTCGAGACCGTGTACGCGATGACGATCCACAAGAGCCAGGGCTCGCAGTTCGAGACCGCCGCGGTGCTGCTGCCGCCCGCCAGCTCGCGGATCCTCACCCGCGAGCTGCTCTACACCGCGGTCACCCGCGCCCGCCGCGAGCTGATCCTCGTCGGGACCGAGGAGACCGTGCGGGCCGCGGTCGAACGCCCGGTGGCGCGGGCCTCGGGTCTGCGCGAGCGGCTCTGGGGACAGTAGCGCGCCAGCATTCCATTAGCATGCGAAACCGCATACTTTTAGAATGCAATTCAGCATACTTTTGGTATGCGGACCGCTGCTAATCTGATGATCGGCGTGACGTCCGCTCGCGACATCAATCCGTTCCGGTTCTCCGGGCCGCTGCCCCCGGAGGAGATGATCGACCGCGACCCCGAGGCGGACGACCTGCTGGCGCTCGCCGCCGGCGGCCATTCGTTCCGCCTCGTCGGGCCGCGCCGGTACGGCAAGACGACGTTGCTGCGACGCGTGCTGGAGAGCGCCGAACGCGAGGGGCTGGCGACGGTCCTCGTCGATCTCCAAGACGTCCTCTCCATCTCGGAGATCGTGGTGCGGATCGAGCGCGGATATCAGCGGCTCAAGGGCCCGATCCGCCGCCACGTGGAGAACCTGTTCCGGAGCTGGAACATCGGGCTGTCGCTGAGCGGCGGCGGATTCACGGCCACGCTCCAGCGCAATCCGCACGTCGACTCGGAGGCGGTGCTGCTGCGGCTGCTCGAACTGCCGGCCGCGCTGTTCGACCGCGAGGGGACACCGAGCCTGATCGTGTTCGACGAGATCCAGGACGTGCTCGCGGTCAGGGGCGCCGACGGCAAGATCCGCAGCGTGATCCAGCACCAGACCGACGCGGCGACGTACGCGTTCGCGGGGTCGGCGCCCGGCGTCATGGCGCAGCTGTTCGCGGACCCGAAGCGGCCGCTGCTCGATCAGGCTGTGCCCCGCAACCTCGCGCCGCTGCCGCTCGACGCCGTGGGCGAGTACGTCACCAGCCGGTTCGCTACGGCAGGACGCGACGCAGGGGCGGCGCTTGGCCCGCTGCTCGAGTTCACGCGCGGCCATCCGCAGCGGAGCATGATGCTCGCCCACTACCTGTGGGCTCGCACCCCGCGCGGGGGCGCCGCCGACGAGGGGACGTGGGTGGCGGCGATCGATCAGGCCGTGGCCGACTCGGCGCCCCTGATGCGCGCGATCTGGCGTGCGCTGAGCGCTAACGAGCGGCGCGTGGCCCGCGCGCTGGCGGTCGTGCCCGCCCCCCTGCACAGCGAGGAGACCGCGGTCGCGGTCGGGATCAAGCGCTCGAGCATCGGCAAGGCGCTCGAGAGCCTCGTCGCCAACGCCGACGTCATCGACGAGGACGGCCGGCCGCGGCTGACCGATCCGATGTTCGAGCTGTGGCTGCGGACCCGAGGTCTGACCCCGGTCGCCGGCGCCGACGACGACCCCGACCCGGGGGAGTAGGCTCGCGGCTCCGAGTACCGGTCTGATGCCGAACTTCGCCGACTACCAGCTCGAGATCTACTTCCGCGGCCTGGCCGGCGAGCGGCCGCACATGCCCGTCGCCTTCGCCGAGCTCGAGGCGCGGGCTCGCAGCGCGCTGGCGCCGGATGTGTGGTCCTACGTGGCCGGTGGCGCCGGCAACGAGTTCACCCAGCACGCGAATGTCACCGCATTCGACCGCTACGGGCTGATCCCGCGGATGCTCGCCGGCGCAGCCGAACGGGACCTCTCGATCGAGCTGTTCGGGATGAAGCTGCCCTCGCCGATTCTGATGGCGCCGATCGGCGTGCTCGGGCTGTGCGCGCAGGACGGCCACGGCGATCTGGCCACCGCACGGGCGGCGGCCCAGACCGGCGTCCCGATGATCGCCTCCACGCTGACCGTCGACCCGCTCGAGGAGGTGGCCGCGCAGCTGGGGGAGACGCCGGGGTTCTTCCAGCTCTACACGCCCGCCGACCGCGAGCTCGCGGCGAGCTTCGTGCACCGCGCCGAGCTGGCCGGATTCAAGGGGATCGTGGTCACGCTCGACACGCAGTTCCTCGGCTACCGGCCGCGCGACCTGGCGATCGCCTCGTTTCCGCAGCTGAAAGGCAACTGCCTGGCCAACTACTTCACCGATCCGATCTTCCGCGCCAAGCTGAAGGTCCCGCCCGAGGAGGACGTGCGCGCGGCGGCGCTGGAATGGTCGCTCGGGTTCTCAGATCCAGCGCTGAGCTGGGACGACCTGGCCTGGCTGCGGTCGCTGACCGATCTGCCGATGCTGCTCAAGGGCATCTGCCACCCCGAGGACGTCCGCCGGGCGATCGACGGCGGGATCGACGGTATCTATTGCTCCAATCACGGCGGCCGGCAGGCCAACGGCGGCATCGCCGCGATCGACATGCTCGCGGCGGTCGTCGAGGCGGCCGGTGATGTGCCGGTGATCTTCGATTCGGGCGTGCGCGGGGGCGAGCACATCGTCAAGGCGCTCGCGCTCGGCGCCACCGCGGTTGGGATCGGGCGCCCATACGCGTACGGGCTGGCGCTCGGCGGCACGGAGGGGATCGTGCACGTCCTGCGCAGCCTGCTCGCCGAGGCCGACCTGCTGATGGCCGTCGACGGGTATCCGACGCTCGCCGACCTGACTCCCGAGACGCTGATGATCGCGCCGGGGACGGTCGAGCGGCGCTCACCCACGCCGTGAGCCGCGGGGGCGCCGCGTGACGACGCGCCCCGGCACTCGCCCCGTTCAGTCCGGGCTCGCTCCGCTCGTGGCCGCCGCGGTCGCGGTTGCGTTCGCTGACTCGTCGATCGTGGTGCTGGCGCTGCCTGAGCTCTACGCCCGCTTCAACACCTCGATCGTCGGTGTCTCCTGGGTGATCACCGCCTACAACCTGGTCGTCGCGGTGGGCGCGTTCGCCCTGGTCCCGCTCGTCCGGCGCGTCGATCCACGCCGGCCGACGATCGCCGGGCTGGCGCTGTTCTGTGGCGCCTCGATCGGCTGCGCGGCGGCGTGGAGCCTGCCTGCCCTGATCGTATTCCGCTGCGCGCAGGGCGCCGGCGCGGCGATGCTGCTCGCCGGCTCGCTGAGTCTCCTCGCGGCGCTGCGAGGATCGCGGGCACGCGGCATCGCGACCTGGATCGCGGCCGGCACGTTCGGCGCCGCGATCGGTCCGGCTCTCGGCGGGATCCTGACCCAGCTGTTCGACTGGCGCGCGATCTTCGTGTTCCAGGCGCCGGTCGCCCTGGCGGCGCTCGCCGCGGCGCTGCGGACTGCGCCGCAGGCACCGGCCGGCCGCGCCGGACGCACCGCGGTCGCTCCCAACCTCGGCCTGGCGCTGCTGTTCGGAGCCCTCGTCGGAGCGTTGTTCCTGTCGGTGCTGCTGCTGGTCACGGTCTGGGGGCGCTCGCCCATCGCCGGCGGCGCCGTCCTGTGCGCGGTTCCGGTGGCCACGCTCGCCGCCCGCTGGCTGAGCGCTGAGGTGTCGCCCTGGGCGGCGGCCGTGGCCGGCGCGTCGCTGCTGGCCGCGGGGCTCGTCGCGCTCGCGCTGCTCCCGGCGACGAGCACCGTGATCGTGGTGATCGCGCTCGCGCTGTGTGGAGTCGGGATGGGCCTGGCCGTGCCCGTCCTCAGCCGGGATGCGGTCCGGCCGGATGACGGCATGGTGCACGACGGGACAGTGACGATCGGCGCGCGACACGTGGGGTTGGTGGTCGCGCTCGTGCTCGTCGCACCCCTGCTCTCGACGGATCTCGATCGCGGCGGGCGCGACGCGCTCCTGAGCGGGACGAAGGTGCTGCTGAACGCCCCGCTGTCGATCCGCCAGGAGGTGTCGATCGCGCTCGAGATGCGCGACGAGCTCCAACGGGCGCCGCGGGGGACGGTGCCGGACGTGGCCAAGCCGTTCAACGATCACGGCGCCGGGAGCGACCCGAACGTGCGCCACACGCGCGACTCGCTCGTCGGAGCGATCCAGGACGCGCTCACCCG
>DASXOS010000048.1:0-32428 GCA_036494115.1 Solirubrobacteraceae bacterium
CGGGGTGCCAGGATGCGCGCCACGAGCATCGAGGCGCGCGACTGCGGCATGATCGCCCCCCGCTCGAACAGCGCCGAACCGTGCGCGTCGAACGGCGCCTCCAGCACGAGTCCCTCGGACAGGTGTGGCGCGGGATGGGCCGGAACGGGCAGCTGAGCCAGGACCGCCTCTGGCTTGGCCACGAGCGTGTTGATGCGCAGCGCCGACTCGGCAGCTTCGTTGACGTGGCGCATCAGCGCCCGGGCGCGTTCCGGCCCAAGCTGCTCCCACCACATCGCCGACAGCCACTCCGGGACCGAATAGAGCACCGCCGCAGCCACCGGGTCGCGGTCGTTCAAGGCCTCGAGCAGCGTCGATGCCTCCCGGGTGGCGCGGCGCAGCACCGCGTTGACGAGCCCCGCCCCGCCTCGGCGCTCGCGCTTGACGAGCTCGACGCTCTCGTTGACGGCGGCGTGATCGGCGACCCCTCCGAGGAACAGGATCTGGAACAGCCCGAGGCGGATGGCCGCCAGAACCGGGGGGTCGAGTCGCTCGAGCGGGCGCGAGGAGAGCTTGCCCGCGACGTGGTCGAGCGTGGCCCGGCGCTGCACGGTCCCATAGGCGAGGGTCGTGGCCAGCGCCCGGTCCCGAGACCCCAGGTCGGCCGCCTCGGCCTGCAGCACCCGGTCCGCGTACGCATCGTGCTCGAACACGCGGCGGATCACGGCGTACGCGACCGCGCGAGCCGGCGCGACGCCGGATTCAGTGCCGGTGGCCACGGAGGTAGTCCTCGCCGCTCATCGCCCGGCGGCCCGGCGGCTGGACCTCGAGCAGTTCGAGCGCGCCCTCGGCGCACCCCAGTACCGGTGCCCGGCCCTCGAACGACACCGCCCCAGGCTCGGGCGGCGGGCCGTCGACGACCCGGGCCCGGCGGACGCCGAGCCGGGTCCCATCCCCCAGCAGCACGAACGCGCCGATGTGAGGGGTCAGGGCCCGCACCCGGCGCTCCAGCTCGACCGCCGGGCGGCTCGGGTCGAGCTGTCGATCGGCGGCCTCGATCTTGTCGGCGTAGGTGGCCGCGGAGTCGTCCTGCTCGCTGCATTCGGGGCGCTCGTCGAGCGCTCGGACGAGCAGCTCGCCCCCGATCGCAGCGAGCCGCGCGGCGAGTGTCGCGTAGGTGTCGTCGGTGGCGATCGGTTCGGAGCGCTGCGCGCACACCGGCCCCGAGTCGAGGCCCGCGGTGACGCGCATGATCGACACGCCGGTCCGCTCATCGCCGGCGATCATGGCCCGCTCGATCGGCGCCGCTCCCCGCCACCGCGGGAGCAGCGAGGGATGGACGTTGAGCATCTCGTACTCGGACAGCAGCGGGTCCTTGATCAGCGCCCCGAACGCGCACACGCACACGACACCGGGACGCGCCTGCGCGATCCGGGCGCGTGCGGACTCGTCGTTGACCGACGCCGGCTGGTCGAGGTCGATGCCGAGCTCACGCGCGGTGTCGGCCACCGGCGGCGCACTCAGCTTGCGCCCGCGGCCGCGGGGCCGGTCGGGCCGGGTCACGACCAGCTCAGGCCGGTGGGGGGACTCGGCCAGCCAGCGGAGCACCGCGGCGGCGAACTCGGACGTCCCAAGGAAGACCGTCTGCACCGGGGACCGCGGCGCTCAGGCGGCGGACTGCGCCTCACGCAGCGTCCGCATCGCCTCCTTGCGCTGGTCGCGCGCCGTGCGGTCGAGGATCAGCACGCCGTCGAGGTGGTCCATCTCGTGCTGGATGACCCGCGCCTCGAGCCCCGAGGCCTCCACCAGGATCGGCTCGCCGTGCTCGTTCAGGGCGCGGACGCGGACGTAGACCGGTCGCTCGACGTCGACGAGGACCGCCGGGAGGCTGAGGCATCCTTCCTCCGCGATCTCCAGGTCGTCTCCGCGCCACTCGATCTCGGGGTTGATCAACGCATTGACCGGGGCCTGCTGCTGAACTCGGTAGACGAGCACGCGGTGCAGGACCCCGAGCTGGGTCGCGGCCAACCCGACCCCGAGCGCATCCTCCATCAGCATGCCCATCCGGCCGATCTCGGTGCGCAGCGCGTCGTCGATCTGGGTCACCGGACGCGCGGCCGTGCGCAGCACCGGGTCGCCGAACTTGCGCACGTGGCGGAGCGCCGCCTCGCGGCGCGCGACGACCTCGGGATCGAGCTGAGGCTCCTCCTCGAGCTCCTCCTCGATCTCGGGATCGATCTCGTCTGTCAGCTTCTCAGCCACGGACCGGAGTTTAGTTTGCGGCCCGTTTGCGGCCGCCGAACCTGGCCGAGTGCTCCTACTGGGGGTCGACGTCGACGCTGATGCTGACGCCGCGCTTGGACGCCTCGCGGGCGATCGCGTCCACCCCCTCCCCCACGGCCTCAATTGCCGGCCGGCGCTGCTCGGCCTTGAGGACCAGCTGGGCCCTGGCGCGGCCGCGCAAACGAAACAGCGGTGCCGGACCGAGAAGCGTCGCCGGGGCCTCGATCAGGTGGCCGTGCAGGAGCGTCGCCACGTCGTGCGCCGCGGCTGGCTCCTCGGAGGAGCACACCACCCGGATCAGCGACGCGAACGGCGGATAGGAGAGTGCCTCGCGCCGGCGCAGCTCATCGGCGAGAAAGCCGGCGGAATCGTGGCGCGAGGCGAACTCGATCGAGCGCGCATCCGGGGCCAGCGTCTGGACGAGGACCCGGCCGCCCGGCCCAGCCCGGCCGGCCCGCCCGGCGAGTTGCGTGATCAGCGAGAACGTCCGCTCCTCGGCGCGGAAGTCGGGAAAGCGCAGGGTCTGGTCGGCGTCGAGCACGACCCCCAGCGCAACGTCCGGAAAGTCGTGGCCCTTGGCCACCATCTGCGTGCCGACGAGCACCCCGGCGGGCGCTGCCGCGAACTGGGCCAGCGTCCGCGCGCGCTGCTCGAGCCCGGCCGAATCGGCATCCAGCCGCAGCACGGGGAATGCCTCGGTCCCCAGGGCCTCGGCCAGCTCCCGCTCGATCCGCTCGGTTCCCGAGCCATGGCGAGCCACGGCCACCGACGCGCAGGCGGGGCAGCGTTCGGGCACCCGCTGGCGGTGGCCGCAGTGATGGCAGGCGATCTCCTCGCCGGCGCGGTGCAGCACGAGCGCGACCTCGCAGTTCGGGCACATCCATACCTCCCCGCACGAGCGGCAGGACAGGAAGTTCGACCAACCGCGGCGGTTGAGCAACACGATGCCCTTGCCGCCGGCGCGGCGCAGATCGGCGAGCGCGAGGCGGGTCTCGGGATGGAGCGGGTGGTGCAGCCCGCGCATGTCGAGGATCTCGACGCCGGGGAGCGGCCGGCGGTCGACGCGCTCGGAGAGGGTGAGGGAGGGCAGCGCCAGCGCACTCTCGGGGCGCGGCGTGGCACTGCCCACCAGCAGTACCGCGTCGTGGTCGAGCGCGCGCCGGGCCGCCACGGTGCGCGCGTCGTACCGGGGATCCCCCTCGTGCTTGTAGGACGACTCGTGCTCCTCGTCGACCACGATCAGTCCGATGTCGGCAAGCGGGGCGAACACGGCGGACCGCGGGCCGACGCACACCCGCGCGTCGCCGCTGCGCAGGCGTTCCCACTCGTCGAAGCGCTCGCCCTGACCGAGCGCGGAATGGACGACCGCGACCACGTCGCCGAAGCGGGCTTCGAACCGTCCCACGGTCTGGGGGGTGAGCGCGATCTCGGGAACGAGCACGATCGCCGACCGCCCCGCCGCGAGGGTCTCCTGCACCGCGCGGAGGTACACCTCCGTCTTGCCGGAGCCGGTGACGCCGTGCAGCAGGAACCGGCGCTCCTCCGCCTCGCCGCGCACCGCCGGAAGCAGACGCTCGAGCACCGCGGTCTGCTCGGCGGTCATCACCGGCGCCGTGACCGCCGCCCGCTCGATCTGGTGCTTCGCGGGGCGCCGGCGGATCGTGCCCCGCCTGATCGCGACGAGGCCGCGCTGCTCGAGGCGCCGCAGCGCCGGAGTTCCGAGATCGGCCGCGACCGTTTCCCCGCGCTGCTCGAGCTCGGCCAGCAGCGCTCGCTGACGGTCGGTCAGCGGATCGGCGCTCCGCAGCGCCGCCTCACCGTCGGAGGTGAGGGACGCCAGCAGCGCCTGCTTGCGCCTGAGCTTGCCGCTCGCGGCCGGTCCCAGGACCAGCATCAGCCCTCGAGCGGTCGTCGAGCAGTATTCCGCAGCCATCCAGCGCGCCAGCTTCACCAGGTCGCCGGGGAGCTGCTGGGCGAGCACCGACTCGGGTTCGGCCAATCGCTCCGGCGCCAGCTCGGATGCGTCCGCGAGCTCGAGCACCACGCCGAGCGTGTTCCGGTGGCCGAAGGGAACGCGCAGCAGCGAGCCCACCTCGACGGGCGGCTGATCGTGGCGCAGCCGGTAGTCGAACGGGCCTCGCACGGCGCGGGTCGAGGTCAGCGGCTCGACGCGGGCGATCAGCGGCGGCGATGAGAGGGCGAGGCTGTGGGCCATGCGGCGCCCGAGCCTAGTCCCCGCCCAGGATGGCGGGGCACCCCGACGCCTCGGCCAGCCGCCCCGTTAGGCTGACGCTCATGGAAACGGAGCCGGGTGAAGAGGTCTTCTTCACGGGCCACCCCTCGTGGCGTTCGATCCTCGCCTTCTACCTCAAGGGGCTCGTGCTGACGATCGTGGCGGGCGCGATCGCCGGGATCGTCACCCGCGCCACCGGCAGGTCCGTCGACGTCGCCTGGGTGGCTCTCGTCGTGGTCGTGGGCCTGCTGATCATGGTCGTCGCGGGACTGCTACGCCGGATCAGCACCACGTACACGATCAGCAGCCGGCGGCTGGCGATCACGACCGGGATCCTCTCCAAGGAGCATCACGAGACGCGGCTGGAGCGGGTACAGAACGTCAACTCGAGCCAGTCCGTGGTCGAGCGGCTGCTCCGCGTCGGCGACGTGCAATTCGACACGGCGGGCAGCGCCGATTACAACTTCGCGTTCCTCGGGGTCAGCGGCCCGCAGCAGATCGTGCGCACCGTGGATCGGGCGCTGCGCGACCTACAGCAGTCGCATCCCGGCGTCTGAGCGAGGTGGCGGGGCGAATCGTCCGCCCCGCCACGAGACGCTGAGAGGCCTCTACGCCTGGACGACCGCGTCGCCGAGACCTGCGGCCGCCCGCAGCGCCTGGGCCTTGTCGGTCCGCTCCCAGGTGAAGTCGTGGTCCTCGCGGCCGAAGTGGCCGTAGGCCGCGGTCTTCTGGAAGATCGGGCGGTGCAGGCGCAGGTAGTGGCGGAAGGCGCCGGGGCGCAGGTCGAAGTGCTCGCGCACGAGGTCCTCGATCCGCGAGCGGTCGATCTTCTCGGTGCCGAACGTCTCGACCATCGTCGAGACCGGGTGCGCGACGCCGATCGCATACGCGACCTGGACCTCGCAGCGCTCGGCAAGACCGGCCGCGACGACGTTCTTGGCCACGTAGCGTGCGGCGTACGCCGCCGAGCGGTCGACCTTCGACGGGTCCTTGCCGGAGAACGCGCCACCACCGTGACGAGCCATGCCGCCGTAGGTGTCGACGATGATCTTTCGCCCGGTGAGCCCGCAGTCGCCCATCGGACCGCCGATCACGAACCGGCCAGTCGGGTTGACGAGCAAGCTCTTGTGGAGCTTGCGCGAGTCGTACAGATCCTCAGGAAGGACCGGCTCGATCACGTGCTCCCACAGATCGTCCTTGATCAGCGACTCCGCACCGTCTCGATGCTGGGTCGAGATCAGGACCTTCTCGATCTCAGCCGGACGGCCGTCGACGTACCGGACGGTGACCTGCGTCTTGCCGTCGGGGCGGAGGTAGGGAACGATCTCGGCCTTGCGCACGTCGGCCAGGCGCTTGGCGAGCTTGTGGGCGAGCGAGATCGGCAGCGGCATCAGCTCCTCGGTCTCGTTCGAGGCGTACCCGAACATCATTCCCTGATCGCCGGCGCCGGCCAGATCGAGCTCGTCGTCGTCGCCGGGGCGGGTGCGGGCCTCCCAGGCCTGGTCGACGCCCTGGGCGATGTCCGTCGACTGCTTGTCGATCGCGTTGATGACCGCGCAGGTGTGGTAGTCGAAGCCGTACTCGGCATTCGTGTAGCCGATCTTCTTGATCGTCTCGCGGGCGATGTCCTGGATGTCCACGTACGTTGAGGTGGTGATCTCCCCGGAGACCACGACCAGCCCCGTGTTGACCAGCGTCTCGCAGGCGACCCGCCCGGCGGGATCATCGCGTAGGACCGCGTCGAGGACGCCGTCGGAGATCTGGTCGGCGATCTTGTCGGGGTGGCCCTCGGTGACGGACTCCGAGGTGAACAGATACTCGTTTCGGTTGGAAAGCGTGGTCATTGGAATTGGAGGGTCAGCTCCGCGGTCGAATCGTCCTCCCCGCCCATCGAGCTCATGCCCACCGCCCGGACCCTGGCGAGGTCCGGCATCAGCGCCTGCAACGGCGCGCTCTGCGTTAGGCCCATCTGCTCGCCAAGGCTGAGGAGCTGGCGTAAGTCGAGAAAGAGTAGCGATGTGACCCGTTTCGGCGGGCCCGCCACCGCGCGGTAGGCCGGATCATCGGCCACGGCGCCGCGATGCTCGATCACGCTCTGGAGCGAGCTCAAGCTCGTGGAGAACACCACCAGCCCGCGGAAGACGGCATAGTCGAGTTGCAGCCCAGGGGTCAGATCGAGCCGGTGTGCGGTGACGCCGTCGATCGTGGTGTCGTTGAATTCAGGGGCGGTGCCAGGACCCGCCGACGGGGCGGCGAACAGCTGCGCGAGTGGTACCTCGAGCGACGCCAGCGCAGCGCGGGCCTGCGCCGGGTGGGCGGTGCGCGTCACCACGATCAGTCCCGGTGACGTGCCGGTGGGGCCCCCGCCGATCGCGACCGCCGTCTCGCCGCCGAACAGGGACAACAGCGACGGTACGTTGACCCCTTCGGCCTTCAGCGCCGATCCCAGGCGCGAGAGCAGCGGCCCCACGCCACCGCCGACGCCGGCTGCGGCACCGGCCGACAGCACGCGCGGGGCGACTCTGGCCAGCCCGGCGACGTCGAGCAGCAGCGCCGATCCCGCGGGCACCGTCCTCTGCAACGAGGGATCGAAGGAGCCGGCCGACCCGCGGAGCCGGCTCAGCGCCGGGTCGAACGTGCTGTGAACCTGCATCGCCGCGCCGGACGGCGACGGAGACAGCGAGATCGTGACCGCCTGAAGCGCGGGCTGGTCGAGCAACGCTCCCAGCGCGCCCACGGCGCCGGATTGCGACGCGAGCACACGCTGGACGCCCGCAGCCGATGCGTACGCGTCGAGCACCCGGCCCGCCGGTTCGCCCGTGGCCGCGGCGCGGTATGTGGCGCTGTCCGCGAGCGAGGGCGCGGCACCGGCGACGACGTCGAGCGCGGCGCGCACGCTGGCGTCCTGCCCGAACATCAGGAAGTGCCCGCTGAAGGCGAAGGTGGTTCCGGGCGGCGTCCGCAACAGCGTGGCCCCTCGATAGCCGCCCTCCGCCGTCGCGCCGGCCCGGGTCAAGAACGACCGGGCCTTCGTCCGATCGGTGACATCGAGCACGATCAGTGTCCCGGCGGTCGAGCTCGTGGTGTCGAGCACCGCCAGCGCCGCTTCGTTGCCGAGCCAGGGCCGGATATCGCTCGCGAAGTCGACGGGCGTCGAGCTTCCCATCGCCGAGCCGAGCCAGGAGGCGACAGCTCCGGAGGCGATCGGGTACGTGGGCAGCCGCCGGGCCCGTGCCAGCGAGTCCTCGACCGCGCTGCGGGCCCGGTCGGTCGAGACGTTCACGTAGGCCAGCGCGTCGGCGGGCACGACCGCCGCGGCCCCGGTGGCCGGCGGGGTCACCCCGGATCCGCTCGCCAGCAGCACGGCAGCCGTAACCAGCCCGGCGGCGATCAGCCCGAGCGCGGACAGCGCCACGCGGCGGCGGCGCGTCAGCTGCTCGCGCGACGGCCGCTCGCCGGCCTCGATCTGCGGTGGGGCGGGCGCATCGAGCGTTGTCACAGAATCAATTAATCACCTGCTGGGCGGCGCCGCGCCAGCAGGATTGCTCGCTGCGCGCCGCCGGTGCGGCGCACGGGTCAGCCGACGCGGACCCGGGCTCGTCCCTGGCGTCGCTCGCTGCGCTCCACGAAGTCGATCACGAGCGGGATCCCCTCGAGGCGGTAGCGCTCCCGGAGCCGGTTCTCCAGGTAGTAGGCATAGTCGCGCGTGACGCGCGCGCGGGAATTGACCTGGATCGAGAACCGGGGCGGGCGCTCGTCGGTCTGGCTCATGAACAGCAGCTTCAGGCGATGGCTGCGCGGGCCGACGCCCGACGGCGGCTGGCGTCCGGCCACGGCCTCGGACAGAAAGCGGTTGAGCTGCGAGGTGGGGATGCGCCCGCGACTGCGCTCGGCGAGTCCCACCGCCTCGATGAGCAGCCGCTCCACGTGACGCCCGGTCTTGGCGCTGGCCGTGAGGACCTTCGGGCGCAGCCGGAGCTTGCGGACGGCACGGGCGCGCTCGTGGTCGAGATCGAACTCGTCTGCGATGTCCCACTTGTTGAGCACGAGCGCCGTGGCGCAGCCGGTCTTCATCGCGAGCTCGGCGATCCGCAGGTCCTGCGTGGTGATCCCGTCGCTGGCGTCGCACACCACCAGGGCCACATCGGCGCGCTCGGCCGCCCGGCGCGAGCGCAGCGCCGTGTAGTACTCCACCGACTCCCCGACCTTGGCCTGTCGCCGCAGGCCCGCCGTGTCGACCAGGGTCAGCTCCCGGCCCTCGAACTGAAACGGCAGGTCGATGGCGTCGCGGGTGGTGCCGGCCACCTCGGACACGATCACCCGCTCGGCTCCCAGGAAGCGGTTGACGAGCGAGGACTTGCCGACGTTCGGGCGCCCGATCACCGCCAGGCGAATCGGATCCGTGCCCGACGGCTCGGGGTCCTCGTCGGGCCCTACCTCGACGATCCGGTCGAGCAGGTCGCCGGTGCCGAGGCCCTGTGCGGCCGACACCGGGATCGGATCGCCCAGGCCGAGCGAGTGGAACTCGGCCGCGAGCGGCATGTCGCCGACCGTGTCGATCTTGTTGGCGGCGACGAGCACGGGGATCGTGGCGCGCCGGAGCAGATCGGCCATCTCTGAATCCCCGGGACGCAGCCCCGCCTTGGCGTCGACGATGAGCACCGCGACGTCGGCGTCGGCCAGAGCCGCGCGGGCCTGGGCCTGGATCTGACGCGCGAGATCATCGCGTTCTTCGAGATCGACGCCCCCCGTGTCGACCAGGGTGAGCGGCCGCCCGTTCCACTCGGTGTGGAGCTCGTTGCGGTCACGGGTGACACCGGGGCGCTCGTGCACGACCGCCTCACGCGATTCCGTGAGGCGGTTGACGAGCGAGGATTTCCCCACGTTCGGATATCCGACGATTGCCACCTTCATGCCGGACCCGAGGCTAGCTGGCACACCGTCCCGGGTCCGGCATCTGGTGCCTGCCGCTATCCCGTGGGGAGGTCCGTCCCGGCGCCGGCGCAGTAGCCGGCGCCTGCGCCCGAGTCGTTGCTCCACAGCGACTGGACCGCGAAGGTGGTGCCGTGGTTGCCCTTGATGTCACCCATCGCCCCGGGGACCGGCTCGACGTTCGGGTTGCCGGGCACCCCGCCCACGAGCGGCTCGCCCACCCACGCGCACTTGTCGCCATTCTCGTTCGCGTCAGCGGCGTCGTACCACCCACCGAGGTTCGTCTCGCTGGTGCCGCTGCCGAGGATGTCCTCGGCGCCGGGGTCGGTGACGGACTCCATGATCTCGTGGCCGAGCACGATCGACGTGCCATCGAGCGTGCCGGCAGGGCCGCTGTTGACGGCGTTCTCGCCACACACGTTGGCGCCGCCGGAGTTGATCGCCAGCTGGTACGGCAGGTTCGTGTAGACGATGCCCGGCTTGACGCTGTTGTAGATGCCGCTCTCGATGCCGTGCTGCGTGTAATCGTGGAACGCGCAGTAGCCCTGCGAGAGCGCATTCGGGTCTGAATACGTCTCGGGCTGGGCGATCACGATGTCGGCGTTGACGAGGTCCTTGATCCCGAAGTGCGTGACCGCACGCTGAGCTTCCCGCGCGAGGTCGGTGTACGTGTTCGTAGGACCGGCCGGGTTCGTGGCGTTCGTCTTGGCCAGCGGAGCGATCGCGTCGCTGTCGTCGACCCAGATCCCGGCGAGCATGTTCTTGGGGTTCGTAAACGGCTGGTTGACGGACGCTCCGGCCGCGTTCTTGGCCGTCTGGTAGTACTGGGTTTGCGTCCCCGCCCACGACGTTCCGCCCATCTGGTCGACCCAGTCGGCCGTCCGCTTACCGGCGCCGTCGGGGTCGCAGCGAAGCGTGCCGCTGATCGTCCCCTCGGTGATCGTCGTCGCGTGGCAGGTCTTGCTGGCCGGGAAAGCACCCTTCTGGCCCCAGCCCCAGTAGACGATGTAGACCTTCGGCTTGGTCTGGACCCGGCCGCCCCAGTAGGCCATGTTCCCGGGGTAGGGAAGCGTCGTCGCCGGGGCCTCGGGAAGCCCGCAGCTGGAGAATGGCGACGGCAGCATCCCGTTCTCGGGACACGGTGGTGCGGGCGGCTGAAGGCTCCCCGCCGGCGCGAACACATGCTGCGACCAGATCTGGTTCTGGGCCTGGATCTCCTTGGTCAGGGTCGGCATCAGGATCGGCTTGGCATTCGCCGCGACCGAGCCGTACGTCAGCAGTGCGGCCGACGCGGCCAGGAAAATCGCGGCACCCGTGCGTGCGCTGCGCTTGATCATCGAGAACTCCCTCGGGGACGGTGTGCGAGAACCGGACGGTTTCGGCCTTCGGGTCCTGGAACGTCTACGAGGCGAGAAACTTGCGAAAGCTGGCCGGTGGCTCAGCCCGTCCGCTCCCGGACGAGCGACGCGATCCGGTCGACGACCTGGTCAAGCGTGAGCCCGGTCGAATCGAGCTCGACCGCGTCGTCCGCGGCCTGCAGCGGGGAGTGCTCGCGTCCAAGGTCGCGCTGGTCGCGGATCGTCTGCTCGGCCAGCACAGTGGCCGGGTCGACCCCGAGCTGCTCCGCGCGCCGGCGAGCTCGCTCCTGCGGATCGGCCGTGAGGAACACCTTGAGCTCGGCGTCGGGCGCCACCACGGTTCCGATGTCGCGCCCCTCGGCGACCCAGTCCCCATCGGAGAGCAGGCGACGTTGCTCCGCGGCCATCGCCCGGCGCACCTGCGGATCGGCGGCGGCCTGTGAGGCGGCCTCGGAGACCTCGGGAGTCCGGATCTCGTCGGTCACGTCGCGCCCGTCGAGCCACACCCGGTCGCCGAGCTCGACCCGGACCCCGTCGGCGATCTGGGCCGGTTCGCGGCCCTGCTCAAGCGCGGCCAGCGCGACGCTGCGGTACATGGCGCCCGAGTCCAAGTAGGTGAATCCGAGCCGGTCAGCGAGCGCTCTGGCCACGCTCGATTTCCCGGCGCCGGCGGGCCCGTCGATCGCGACCACGGTCATGTCGTCAGCGCTTGCAGGTCGTCGGCGAATCCGGGATACGAGACATCCGCTGCCTGCATCCCGACGACCTCGACTCCTTGCTCGGAGGCCAGACCGGCGACCGCTCCGAGCAGGGCCAGCCGGTGATCGCCATGGGCCTCGAGGCGTCCCCCCCTGAGGCCCCCAGTGCCGCGCACGACGAACCCGTCAGGCGCGGCCTCGATGTCGGCCCCGAGCCCCCGCAGGCCCTCGACGACCGTGGCGATCCGGTCGGTTTCCTTGACCCGCAGCTCCTGCGCGCCCCGGACCACGGTCTCGCCCTCCGCGAAGCAGCCGAGCAGCGCCACCAGCGGCAGCTCGTCGATCGCCAGCGGCACCTCGTCGGCCTCGACGATGGTGCCCTCGATCGGTGCGCCGGTGACGTCGAGGTCGGCGACCGGCTCCTCAGGGCCGAACGTGTCCGGCGGTTCGACCTCACCGAGAACGATCCCACCCATCCGCTCGAGAATCCGCAGGAAGCCGGCGCGGGTCCAGTTGACGCCCACCCGCTCGAGCACGAGCCGCGATCCCGGCACGAGCACACCGGCGGCGATCAGGAACGCCGCCGACGACAGATCGCCGGGGACGTCGACGGCGGGGAGCTCGAGCTCGTCGGTATTGCGCACCGTCGTCCGGTAGCCCCCGTTCCTGGCGGCGGGCACGCGCTCGAGCGGAGCCCCCGCGCGCAGCAGCATCCGCTCGGTGTGATCGCGCGAGGCGACCGGCTCGACCACCGCGGTGGCGTCGGTGACCAGGCCGGCGAGCAGCACACACGACTTGACCTGGGCGCTGGCCATCGGGAGCTCGTACTGGACGCCGCCGAGCGGCGCGCCGTGGACCGTGAACGGCGGGAAGCGGTCCTCGCGCGCCTCGAGCCGCGCCCCCATCAGCCGGAGCGGCGCGGCGATCCGGTCGATCGGACGGCGGCGGATCGAGGCGTCGCCATCGAGCGTGAACGTGCCGCCCACCTGGAACGACAGCCATCCCGGCAGCAGGCGCATCAGCGTCCCGGCGTTGCCGACGTCGATCACGTCGTCCGGCGCCTGAGCGTGGCGCAGGCCGCCTCCGCGGATCAGCACCTCGGTGCCGCGCTCCTCGACGATCGCGCCCAGCCGGCGGACCGCGTCAAGCGTCGAGCGGGTGTCCTCGGCGAGCAGGTAGTTCGTGACCCGCACCGGCTCCGACGCCATCGCCCCGATCAGCGCGGCGCGGTGCGAGATCGACTTGTCGGCCGGCGGCCGGAGCTGGCCGCGGAGTGGTCCCGACGGATCGAAGCGAAGGTTCACGCTCTCGCGACCGGGAAGCCGAGCTCGGCGACGAGCTGCTCGGTCCGGCGCGCGTCCTGTTCGCCGGAGATCCACAGCGCGACGACGCCCTCGGTCATGTCGGCGGTCGGGTACAGGGCCATGTCGGTGATGTTGACGCCGGCGCGTCCCAGCTCGAGCGCGAGCTGCGCGATCACCCCGGGGCGGTTCGGCACCGAGGCGCGCAGCTCGAACAGGTGCCCGCCCGCGAGCTGAGCTTCGAGCAGGCGCCGGCGATCGGCCGCGGCGGCGTCGTTCCAGGCGGTGATGCGATCTGCGTCGGCCGATGCCAGGGCGTGTCGGACCTCTCTCAGGCGGTCGATCGTGGCGTCGATCTCCTGCGCGAGCGCATCGCGGTTGGCCAGGTAGATGTCGGTCCAGATCGCACTCGAGGCGCCGGCCACTCGCGTGGCGTCGCGGAAGCTGGGGCCGGTGGCGGGCAGGCGCTCCCCGCCCGCTGCCAACGTCTCAGCGGCCTGGGAGACGAGCACGTTGGCCAGCACGTGCGGCAGGTGCGAGACCGCGGCGAGAATCGTGTCGTGCGTGTCGGCCTCGATAGCCGTCGGCCGTGCGCCGATGGTGTGCAGCAGCCGATGCAGGCGCTCGTACAGGATCCCGCTCGTCTGGCTCGTCGGGGTGAGGTACCAGGTGGCGTTCTCGAACAGGTCGGCCCGGGCGTGCTCGACGCCCGCCGTCTCGGCGCCCGCCAGTGGATGCCCGCCGACGAACCGCGGGTCGTCATGGGCGGCCGCCACGGCGCGCTTGGTCGAACCCACGTCGGTGACCACGCAGTCCTGCGGCGCGCGCGCGAGGGCGGCGGCAACCGCATCAGGCAGCGACCCGACAGGCACGGCGACGAACACGGCTTCGGCGTCGGCCACGGCCTCCTCGAGACTCGCTGCCGGCCGGTCGACCGCGCCGCGGGCGGTTGCGGTCTCCACGGCCTCGGGCGAACGATCGAATCCGGCCACGGTGGCGCCCGCCCGTTCGCGCAGGGCGAGCGCGACCGAGCCGCCGATCAACCCGACGCCGATGATCGCGATCCTCAAACGGCTGCGCCCGACAGCGCTTTTCCGGCGACCGCGGCGGCGGCCTGCACGCGCTCCATGTACTCGGCGAACTCATCGGCGACCAGCTGCTGGGGCCCGTCGCAGATGGCTTCCTCGGGCCGGGGATGGACCTCGACGATGATCCCGTCGGCCCCGGCGGCCGCGGCGGCCAGCGACAGCGGCATCACGAGATCGCGGCGTCCCGCGGCATGGCTCGGATCGACGATCACCGGGAGGTGGCTGAGCTCTTTGAGCACCGGCACCGCCATCAGGTCGAGCGTGAACCGGTAAGCGGTCTCGAACGTGCGGATGCCCCGCTCGCACAGCATCAGGTTCGGGTTGCCCTCCTTGAGCACATACTCGGCGGCCATCAGCAGCTCCTCGAGCGTGCTCGACAGCCCGCGCTTGAGCAGCGCCGGGCGGCCGGAACGCCCGATCTCGGAGAGCAGCGTGTAGTTCTGCATGTTGCGGGCGCCGATCTGGAGCACGTCGGCCACCTCGAGCACGGCGTCGAGATCGCGGACGTCCATGACCTCGGTGACGACCGGCATTCCGGTCTCGGCCTTGGCCTCGGCGAGCAGGCGCAGGCCCTCCTGCCCGAGACCCTGGAACGCGTACGGAGAGGTCCGGGGCTTGTAGGCGCCGCCGCGGAACAGGGTTGCGCCGGCGTCGTTCACGATCCGGGCCGTGTCGAGCGTCTGCTCGCGCGACTCGACCGTGCAGGGCCCGGCGATCATCGCGAAGTGGTTGCCGCCGACCTTGCGGCCCGCGATGTCGAGCACGCTGCGAGCGCCGTGGGCGAACTGCGACGAGGCGAGCTTGTACGGCTTGAGGATCGGGACGACCCGGTCGACGCCGGGAGCCCCCTCGAGCTCGAGCCGGGCGACGTGCTCGCGATCGCCGATCGCGCCGATCACCGTCACCTCCTCGCCGGTGCTGACGTGCGTGCGCGCGCCGACACTCTCGACTCGGTCGATGACGGCCCGAACCTCCTGTTCGGTCGCCTCCGGTTTCATCACGATCATCATCTCTGGGGTCCTTTCTGCGCTTCGAAAACTCTACGGAACTGGGTGCAGGACGGTTGTGAACGTCCGAGGGGTTTTCCGGCGCTCGGCCTCTTCTGAGAGGCGGCGGTCGCTGGGCGGTGATGCGCAGCGAGCGGGTTGAGCCGAGCGCCTAGCTAAATCGCCAGGCGTAGAAGCGCGCGTAGAAGGACCAACCGGAAGTGGTGCTGTGGCGAAGGTCGGTCATACGCGTCGGTCGTCGATTGTGGCAGATGGCCCAGGTTGGCGGCAAGGCGGGTGTTGCGTTCTTCGGGCGCCGCTTGGGTTGGCGGGTGCGATCGGGTTTAACGGCGCTTTGAGGGGGTGGGTGGGCTGCTTTGGCGTGCATTTCGCAGACAATCGCCGGCGAACGGGCAGGGGGTCCTGCAAAAGTGCTGCATATCGCGCGAGATGCAGCAGGGCTCGCTAATTCCGGGCGAATGTCTGCGTTGTGCACCCTCTCCCCCTTCCCCAGCAAACCCGGCGCCGCCCGCCCGCCGAAGGCGCGGAACGGAACGCCGCAGAAGACGGACTCAGACGAGGTCGGCCAGAGCCGCCAGGAACCGGGAGTTCTCCTCGTCGGTGCCGACGGTGACCCGCAACGCCCCGACCCGCCCGAGCGACCCACCGGCGCGGACGAGCACTCCCCGCTCGCGGAGGCCGGCGACGACCGCCGCCTCGTCCGATGGCTCGTCCGAGGCCAGGTGAAGCCAGATGAAGTTGGCGTCGGACTCGGCCACCCACAGCCCGAGCGAGCGCACGCCCTGCGCGAGCTCCTCGCGCCCCGCGATCGTCTGCACGACCCGGCGCTCGACCTCGTCCTGGTGGCGCAGCGCCTCGACGGCGGCCGCCTGGGCGGCAACGTTCAGGTAGAAGGGCTGGCGGACCTGGTCGACGGCCACGCGGAGCTCGGTGGAGCCGCACAGGGCGTAGCCGACGCGCAGCCCGGCGAGCCCGTAGACCTTGGAGAAGGTCCGCAGGAGGACCAGGTTCGGGAACCGGCGCAGCAGGTCCACGGAGGCGTAGGTGTCGCCCAGCGACAGCGCGAACTCGCAGTACGCCTCGTCGAGGATCACGCACACCTGCCGGGGCACGCGGCGCAGGAACGCCTCGATCTCACCGAGGTCGAGCGCGGTCGAGGTGGGGTTGTTCGGATTGCAGATCAGCACGAGCCGGGTGGCGACCGTGATCTCGGCGGCGATCGCGTCGAGGTCGTGACGATCCGAGGCGTCGAGCGGAACCTCGATCGCCCGAGCGCCCGACGCCGCCGCCAGGTGCGGGTAGACGCTGAAGGCGGGCCACGCGTAGACCACCTCCGCCCCCGGCTCGAGCAATGCCTCGCCGGCGGAGAGCAGGATGTCGCACGACCCGTTGCCGAGCGCGATTCGCTCGGCGGCGATCCCGTACCGCTCGGCCAACGCTCGGTGCAGCGGCGCGTACGCCGGGTCCGGATAGCGGTTCGCGCCCGTGACGGCGCGGCCGGCTGCCTCGGCAACCACCGGCAGCGGACCGAACGGCGCCTCGTTGGAGGCCAGCATCGCCACGTCCACGCCCAGGTCGTAGCCGGACGCGACCGGATATACGGGGATCCTGCGGATCCGCTGCGCGAACTCGAGCGCCATCGCTGCGCCTATTGTGCCGACTCGAGATCCGCCCGCAGGGCCTGCGCGCGCCCGAGGTACACGTGTCGCGGCTGGTGATCGTCGGCGGCGTAGTAGTGCATGAGCACCCGGATCACGCTCGGCAGCGAACCGGGCACGGGGATCTCCCGGGCGCACAGCAGCGGCACCTTGTCGAGCCCGAGGCGGCGGGCGGCCACGGCCGGGAACTCGGCATTGAGGTCCTCGGTCAACGTGAAGATGCAGCTCACCATCGCCTCCGGACCGAGCTCGTTACGCCCCATCAGCTCGCGCATCAACTCGTCGGTGGCGGCGAGTATCGCGTCTGCCTCGTTGGCGGGGACGCTATTTGCGCCCCGTAGCGCGAACAGACGCATGGCGGCGGGATTGTGCCAGAGGCCCCTGCGGGGCGCGCGGCGCGGCCAGTTCGAAGACGCGCGCGCAGCCGAACCGGTGAGCCGAGACGATGAGCGGCCGCAGCAGGCCGCCCAGGTTGGCGGTCGAGGTGCAGTCGGCCAGCACGAAGCGGGCTCCACTGCGCCGCACGAAGCGCTGCGCCTGGCTCGGGCTCAGCGATCCGTGGAACAGCGCCGCTGCCGCCGCGGCCCGGCCCGAGCAGTGCGGCTCGGACCACAGGCAATCGCCGAGCAGCGTCTGGCGGCCGGTGCGCTCGGGCACGGTCGACCCGAGATAGCCGGCGGTGAGGACCCCGCCGGGCGTGCGGCTGTCCGCCAGGTAGTCGAGCGCGCCCAGCTCGTCGCGCTTGATGAAGTTGGCGTTGCCCACCGTCGGGGCCGCGAGCTTGCGCGCGTTGTCGAGTTCGTAGTACGTGGTCGGGACCGTGAACAGCACCACGACCGCCGCGGTCACCCAGCGCAGGTACGGCAGATGGCGCCAGCCGACGCGCTGGACCCCCTGCACGGCGAGCACCGAGAGTGGGATCGTGATCCCCTGGAAGGCGTGCAGTGGGGTGGCGCTGACCCCAGAGGCCGAGACGATGAACACCCCGAACGAGGCGATCGGCCAGAACCGCGCGGAGGCCTGGATGAAGTCCTTGGAGCGGCCGCGGTAGGCGAGCAGCGCAGGCAGCAGCAGCGGCAGGATCGCGAGCACGATCGTCCAGAACGAGAATGCGTGCTTGCTCGCCTCTCGGGCCAGCCTCCACGAGAGGTCGAGCTTGCCGAGCGCGATGTAGTAGAGCAGCGGCAGCCCGGCCAGAACGGCCGTCACCGCCGGGAGCGCCAGGTCGCGGCGCGTCGGGCGGCGCCCCCACCACAGCATCGCCTCGGCGCCGAGCGCGACCGCGATCATCAGCTCCCCGTGCCAGGGGTGCAGGAGGCTGGCCACCGCGCCGAGCAGGCCGGGGGTCCAGGAGATGCGACGCTGGCGCCGGGCCCGGTCGTAGGCGAGCAGTCCGGCGACCATCAGGGCCAGCGCGAGCAGCCCGAACGTGTAGCCCCAGGACAAGAAGCCCGGGAACAGGTCGCCGAGCACGCCGAACGACCCATACACGATCGTGAAGCAGCCGAAGAACAGCGACAGGAGAAGCACCAGACGCCGGGCCCAGAGGCCGGAGACGCTCCGGTAGGCGTACTCGCGGACGGCGAAGAACAGCGCGAACACCGCCACCGGCTTCCACAGCAGGAGCGTGATCCACGGCGCGATGCCGAGCGCGGACAACCCGCCCGAGATGACGACGGCCGGCTGGAAGTAGTCCGACGGCGTCGAGCGCAGCACGAACATGTTCGACGCCAGCAGATGGTGTGAGGCGCTGCGGATCCAGGCCAGATACTGCATCTGGTCGACGATGTAGACGCCGTCGGTGCCGGTCCACACGCGACCGTGCGCGACCACCTGCCACAGATCGAGTCCGAGCACCCACAGGGACACCGCGGCGAACGCGATCAGGACCCCGAGCTCGAAGCGGTCGAACCGGCGTCGCGGCACGGCCGATACCGCCGTGGGACGGCTGTAGCTGGCTGGTATCCCGGGTGTTCCGACCTCGACGCGCATCACGAACTGGTTGGCGAACTTAACAGTTGGCTTGCTTCCCGCGGGCGGCCTGGATCAGTCCCGCTTACGCGGACCTGACGCCGGCGCTACTGCTCGAGCTTCTTCTGAAGCGATTGCGAGGCGTGCCCCGCCGGACTGTTCATGAGGTTGATGTGAACCTTCGAGAGCAGCGACCCGGTGTACGGTGCAAACCCAAAGACAAGGTAGACGGTCAGGATCAACGCGGCCTGACGCAGCCGGTAGCTCGTGGCCAAAGCGGCCAGCGGCAGCAGCCACACGACGTACCACGGCACGAGCCACGCGAGGCTGGCGATCAGCGCCAGCGTCGACCAGCCGGTTCCCTCCAGCCAGTTCTGGCGGCGGCGCAGCAACAGGGCGACGCAGACCACCACCGCCACGTTGGCGAGGCGGAGCATGGTTGGCGTTCCGCCCCCGACGTGGAGGATCAGCCCGACGAGGTTGGGGATCGCCCACGGCGTGAGCAGGGTGCTCTGGTCGGCCAGGTTCGGGAGCGAGAGCCCAAATAACGCCAGATACATGATCCCGAGCGGAACCGCCGCGGCGGCGGCACCGACCAGGACGTTGATGCGCCGCCGGTTCGGTCGTGCCGCCAACAGCAGGAACGGCAACAGCAGCACGGCGGTGAACTTGACCGCCACGGCGAGCACCACCATCGCGCCGGCGGAGCGATCCCGACGCGCCAGCAGCAGCGCGATCGCCGCCATCGACGGGATCAGCATGAAGAAGTCGTTGTGGAACCCTGCCACCTCGAACATCAGGAAGATCGGGTTGGCCGCCACGAACAGCACCGCGAACCGCGGGTCGCGTCCGAGCAGCCGCGCGCACTTGTAGACGAGCCACAGGAACGCGAGGCTCGAGAGCACGGTGACGAGCTTGATCACCCAGTAGGCCCAGGCCAGTGGGAGCCACGAGATCGGATAGCTGAGCACGCTGAACAGCGGCCCGTACGGACTCGGTAGGTGGTGCCAGGTGGTGAAGCGGAAGACCGGGTCCCGCAGCTCGTCCTGGATCACGTGCGTGTACGGGTTGAGATGGTGCAGGCCGCCGAGGCGGGCATACCCGAGGTAGTTGAAGAGGTCCGTCAGCGAGATCGGCGGCGTCATCAGCAGGATCACGTGGAGCGCGACGACGGCGAGCACGATCGTTCGCACCGAGAAGCGCCGCACCGACGCGAGCACGATCCCGTAGGCCAGGGTCATCAGCACCAGCACCACGGTGAACCCGATCGTGTACGCGGTGTGGTTACTGGTCGGCAGCCCGCGCGAGATCAGGTGCAGCGGCCCGGCTTCCCATCCCGGGAAGACCGCCTCGCTGCGCGGAACGAGCGCGTTCGGGCCGGCCGTGGTGAACAGGACCACGAGGAGCGCCCCCACGATGAGGGCGGCGAGCGCGATCGGCCCGGCCAGCGGGTGCAGCGCGACCCGGGGCAGGCGCAGCGCGAGGCGCCCGCCGAATGTGGACAGGCGGGGAAGCGCGACCGTACCGTCGCCCGGACCCGCGCCGGCGCCGGCGACGGGACCAGAGGCGAGGACGACGGCCGGGTCGGGGGCACTCGACTCGGTGGCCATCTTCTTAGAGATACTGCCCGGTGGGGGTTTGCAGGTGAGGCGTCGCTAAGTTGAGATTATGTTAAGCCTGCCGATCGGCAGGCGTGGAGTGGGCAGGTCCCGATTCGAGTTGCGGTCCCGGATCAGCAGTTCTCTCGTCGCCGTCGCCATCCTCACCGTGCTCGCCGCGGTGCTCCGGTTCGCCGGCATCGGCCATCAGGGATTCTGGTTCGACGAGGGCAACACCGTCCTGCTCGTGCACTACCCGCTCGGGAAGATGTTCGGACTCCTCCCCCAGTCGGAGTCGACGCCTCCCCTCTACTACGCGGTGGTCTGGGTGTGGGCGCGGGTGTTCGGGTTCGGCGAGGCCGGGATGCGCTCGCTCTCGGCGGTGGCCGGCGTTGCCACGGTCCCGGTGGCGTACGCGGCGTCTCGCAAGCTGATCGCCGAGCGGGTCGGGGTGCTCGTGGCCGCGCTGACCGCGTTCAACCCGCTCCTGATCTGGTACGCGCAGGAAGCCCGCTCGTACTCACTGCTGGTCCTCCTGGCCGCGGCGTCGCTGCTCGCGTTCGCGTACGCACTGGAGCGACCGACCGGACGCCGGCTGGCGGCGTGGGCGGTGGCGTCGGCGCTGGCGCTGGCCACCCACTACTACGCGGTGCTCGTGATCGTGCCCGAGGCGGCCTGGCTGCTGCTGCCCGGATACCGCCGGCGCCCGGTCGGGCTCGGCGTGGCCGCGGTCGCTGCGTGCGGGCTCGCGCTGTTGCCGCTCGCGCTCAGCCAGAACGGGACCGGTAACGACGACTGGATCGCCGCAGCGCCGCTCGGGCCGCGCCTGCGCCAGCTCGTGCCGCAGTTCGTGCTCGGCACGGGGTCCCCCGCCTACCACGTCCTCGAGCCGCTCGCCGCCGGGCTGACGCTCGCCGGGCTGGCCCTGCTCGTGGTGCGGGGTGAGTCGCGCGAGCGTCGCCGCGCGTTCGTGCCGGGATCGATCGCCGTGGGCGGGTTCGCGCTCAACCTCGTGCTCGTCGCCGCCGGTTATGACGACCTGATCACCCGCAACATGATCGCGCTGTGGCTGCCGGCGGCGGTCGTGGTGGCGGCTGGTTTCGGGGCTGCCCGGATCAGGGTGGCCGGCATCGCGGCGGCCGCTTTGTTCTGCGCGATCGGCGTCGTGGCGACGGTCGGTGTGGCCAGCGAGCGAAACCTCGAGCGCCCCGACTGGGAGGCCGTGGCCGACGTGCTCGGATCGGCGCCGCCGGGTGGTCGGGCGGTGCTCGTCCAGCACTACCGGGACAGTCTCCCCCTGTCGCTCTACATGCCGTCGCTGCAGTTGTGGCGAAGCAGAAAGCCCGAGCGGATCGATCAGCTCGACGTGATCGCGATCAGCTCTCCCCAGCAGCCGCTCTGCTGGTGGGGGGCGGCGTGCAACCTGATCCCATCCCACATCCAGGGCTCGTATCCGATCCCCGGCTTCCACGAGGTGTGGGAACGCCACGCGCTCCAGTTCACCGTGATGCAGCTCGACGCGCGGCGTCCCGAACGGGTCTCCCGCACCGAGATCGCGCACGCGCTCACGGCGACGAAGCTCCCGCACGACGGTCTGCTGTACCAGTCCTAGACAGCTGGGTGACCTCCTCGGCGCTCAGCTTGCGGTGCGCGCCCGGAGCCAGCCCGCCGAGTGTCAGCGGCCCGAACCGGATGCGCTCGAGGCGCCGCACGGGGTGGCCCACGGCCTCGCACATTCGCTTGACCTGCCGCTTGCGTCCCTCGTGGACGGTGAGCTCGAGCGTGTCGGGGGCGACGCGCCGGACCGTCGCCGGGGCGGTCCTGCCGTCGTCGAGCTCGACCCCGGTGCGCAGCGCGTTCAGAGCCCGCTCAGAGACGGGTGGCTCGGCGACGAGCGCCCGGTAGGTCTTGGGGACCTCGTAGCGGGGATGGGTCAGGCGGTTCGCGAGCGCGCCGTCGTTCGTGAGCAGGATCAGCCCGGTGGTGTCGATGTCGAGCCGGCCCACCGGATACAGGCGTCGGTCGCTGTCGATCAGCGAGACGACCGTCGGACGCCGCTGCGGATCGCGGGCGGTCGAGACCACGCCGGCGGGCTTGTTGACGGCGTACACGACGCGCTCCTCGCTGGGCTCGACCGGCTCGCCGTCGAGCGCGACCGCGTCGCCGGGACCGACGTCGCGGGCCGGATCGGTGACCGGGTCGCCGCCGACGCTCACCCTTCCCGTCCGGACCAGCTCCTCCGCGGCGCGACGTGAGGCCACACCCGCATGAGCAAGGAACTTGGCGAGCCGCATCCGGCTGCCACCATAGACACCGTGGATCTCGCGACGCTCGACCGACGGCTCGAGGAGCTGGGCGAGCCCCGCTACCGCGCGGGGCAGGTCTGGCGCTGGGCGGCGCAGGGCGTCGACGGGTTCGACGCGATGACCGATCTCCCGCTCCAGCTGCGCGAGACCCTGGCCGAGGAGCTGCCGTTCTCGACGCTCACGCTCGAGCGCGAGGACCATGCCCGCGACGGCACGATCAAGGCCCTGTTCACCACCGCCGACGGGCGCCCGGTCGAGGCCGTGCTGATGCGCTATCGCGACGGGCGCCGCTCGCTGTGCCTGTCCTCGCAGTCGGGGTGTCCGCTCACCTGCACGTTCTGCGCCACCGGCTCGATGCGGTTCGGCCGCAACCTGACCGCCTCGGAGATCCTCGACCAGGCCCTGCACTTCCGGCGAGTCGATGAGGTCGACCATGCCGTGTTCATGGGCATGGGCGAGCCGATGATGAACCTCGACAACGTGCTCGCGGCGTGCTCGCGGCTGCCGGACCTCGGCATCACCAACCGGCGTACCGCGATCTCCACGGTGGGCTGGGTGCCGGGGATCAGGCAGCTGGCGGCGCAGCCGGCTCCGATCCGGCTGGCGCTGTCCCTGCACGCCGCCGATCCGGCGTTGCGCTCGGAGCTGATGCCGGTCAACGATCGTTATCCGCTCGACGAGGTGGTCGCCGCCTGCGATGACTTCTATTCCGCCAAGCGGCGAATGGTGTTCGTGGAGTACGTGATGCTCGCCGGTGTCAACGACTCGCACGTCCAGGCGGTCCAGCTCGCGGAGCTGCTCGACCCGCGCATCTTCAAGGTCAACCTGATCCCGTACAACCCGACCGACTCGGGATTTCAGGGCTCGACGCCGAAGGCGATCGAGGCGTTCCGCTCGGAGCTCGAGCGCCGGGGGCTCGGAGCCACCGTGCGGCTGACTCGCGGCCGCGACATCGACGCGGCCTGCGGGCAGCTGGCAGCGCGGGCGTAGCGTCAGGCCGTCGCGCGGGCCTCGCCGGCTTTGAGCAGGCGCTCGCGGAGCTCCTCCTCGAGCTCCGGCGAGGGATCGAACTCGCTGACGTCGGGCAGTTCGTCGAGCGAGCTCAGCCCGAACAGGCGCAGGAACAGGTCGGTCGTGCGATACAGCACCGCCCCGAACTGCGAGCGGCCCGCCTCCTCGACCATCCCGCGCTCGAGCAGCGTGGCCGCGGCGGACTCGGCGTTGACGCCTCGGATCCGTGCGATCTCCGGGCGCGAGACGGGCTGCAGGTAGGCGATGATCGCCAGCGTCTCGGCCTGAGCGGGGGTGAGCGGCGGCGTCCGCGGCTTGGCCAGCAGCCGCCGGGCGGCAGGCTCAGCGTCGGGGTGAGAGGAGAGCACGTAGCCGCCTCCGAGCTCGCGCAGGACCAGGCCGCGGCGCTCGAACTCGTAGTACTCCCGCAGCCGCTCGACCGTGGTCACCACCTCGTGGAGCTCGGCTCCGGTGGCGTCGGCGAGAGCCGCCGCCGGCACGGGGTCGGCGGACAGGAACAGCAGCGACTCGATCGTCTGCTCGAGCGCGAGCGTCATGCGCTCAGCCTCTGGGGCGCGACCGCCGGAGCGACGGCCTCGATCGTGATCTCGCCGAACGGCTCGTCCTGGGTCCAGGTGAGCTCGCCCTGCTTGTAGAGCTCGAGCAGCGCGAACACCGTCACCGCGACCGTCACCCGGTCGGCGTCGGGGACGGCGTCGTCGAAGTTGAACGTGCCCGAGCGCAGCAGCTGCCGCAGCTGGGCGAGGCGCTCGGCGACGGTCACCTTGGGGACCGTTATGTGCCGTAGATCGACGGGCTCGGGGAGCTTCAGCAGGTCGCCGACGGCGGCCGAGAGGCGGCGGGGGTCGTACACGGCGTGGGCGTCGGCGAGCGACGCCCGCCGCAGCGACGGCGGCAGCGGTGCCGACCGGAAGCGGAAGCCGGACTGCTCGGCGAGGCGCTCCTGCAGATGGGTGGCGGCGGCGCGGTAGCGGTGGGCGTCGAGCAGGCGGGCCAGGAGCTCCTCGGCGGCCTCGCCCGGATCGAGGTCGATCTCCTCGGCCTCTTCGCCGGGGAGCATCAGCCGCGACTTCAGCTCGAGCAGGGCCGCAATCAGGACCAGGAACTCGGTCGCGGCCTCGAGGTCGAGCTCACCGCGCCGCTCGAGATGGTCGATGTAGGAGACGACCACGTCCGCCAGGTCGACTTCCAGCAGATCGACCTCCTCGCGCAGGATCAGCGTCAGCAGCAGGTCGAAGGGACCGGCGAAGACGTCCAGGTCGAGCTCGAGGTCGATCAGGCGCATCGGTGGCCGAACGGTAGCGGGGCTACCGGACCGGTCCGACCCCCATTGTTCGGCGGACGTCGATCATCGTCCGCTCAGTGATTTCGCGGGCCCGGTCGGCGCCGGCGGTGAGGATACGCTCGAGCTCCGGCTCGTCGGCGCGGAGCTCGTTGTAGCGCTCCCGGGCCGGGCCGAGATAGTCGACGACGGCGTCCGCCACCGTCTGCTTGAAGGCGCCATAGCCGGAACCGTCGAACTCCTGCTCGACCTGGTCGGGGGTGGTCCCGCGGACGGCGGCCAGGATCTCGATCAGGTTCGAGACGCCCGGCTTGTCGGGGGCACGGCGGACCTCGCTGCCCGAATCGGTGACGGCGGACTTGATCTTCTTGACCACCGTCTTCGGTTCGTCGAGAACGAGCACGGTCCCTTGTTCTGAGCCGCCGGTGGTCGACATCTTGCGATCGGGGACCTGGAGGTCCATGATCCGCGCCCCCACCTCGGGATACCGGCCCTCGGGGACGACGAACGTGTCGCCGAAGCGGGCGTTGAAGCGCTCGGCGATGTCACGCATCAGCTCGATGTGCTGGCGCTGGTCCTCGCCGACCGGGACCTCGTCGGCCTGGTAGACGAGGACGTCGGCCGCCTGCAGGACGGGATAGAAGAACAGGCTGGCGGACACGAGGTCGCGCTGCGCGCCCGACTTCTCCTTGAACTGGTGCATGCGGTTCAGATCGCCCCACGCGGTGACGCTGCACAACAGCCAGCACAGCTCGGTGTGCTCGGGGACGTCCCCCTGGCGGAAGAAGATGCAGCGGTCGGGGTCGAGTCCGGCGGCGAGCAGCGTCGCGGCCGTGTCGTACACCGCCGTCCGCAGCCCCTGGGGCTCGTACGGGACGCTCGTGGCGTGCAGGTCGACCAGGCAGTAGATCGCCTCGCCGCGGTCCTGGCCCGCAACGTACTGGGTGATCGCCCCGATGTAGTTGCCGAGGTGCTTGCGGCCCGTGGGCTGGATTCCGGAGAAGATGCGCATGGGGTTGTGAGGCTACTTCGCTCGGCGCCGCCGAGGCATGCTCGGGCGCGTCGATGAACGAAGCGCCGGTGGCGGCTACTTGGCCAGGGCGCGATCGAGCGCGCTCTGGGGATCGGACCGGCTCGGCCCGTCGGTCTTGGCCGGGCGCCGGCTCGAGAGCACGTACGCCGCGACCACGCCTCCGATCGCTCCGCAGGCGTGAGCCTGCCAGGAGATCCCGTAGTGCGGCACCAGGCTCGAGAGCAGCGCCCCGCCCCAGATCACGGCGACGACCGCCCCGGTGACGAGCTCGAGCGCGCTGCGGTTGAAGATGCCCCGCACGAGCAGGTACGAGGCGTACCCGAAGACGACGCCGCTGGCGCCGATCGTGCTCGAATGAGAGGGACCGATCAGCCAGGTCCCGATGCCGCCGACGAGGATCACGATCAGCGTCACCTTGAGCAGCCGGACGGCGCCACTCAGGGCGATGATCACGCCCATGAAGATGAACGGGATCGAGTTGTCGATCAGGTGCTGGAAGCTGGCGTGGATGAACGGGGAGGTGAAGACCCCCCACACCCGGTCGAGGTTGCGCGGGATGATCCCGTCGTTGTCGAGGTGGTTCGAGTCGATCGTGTTGAACACCTCGATCAACCACATGAACGCGACGATCCCGACCAGCACGATCAGTCCCTCGACCTGGGCATCACGCGAGCGTTGTGGGAGTTGCTTGTTCATCGCTGGGGAAAGGATGCCATGGCCCCGTTAGGAGCCTCGTAAGAAAGAGCTATTCCCCGTCGAGGACGGCCTCCGCCACCGCCAGGGCGACCGCCGCGCGCTGGCGCAGGGAGTCGCGGTAGACGAACTCCTCGGGGGTGTGGGCGCCCCCGCCGCGCGGCCCCAGGCCGTCGACGGTCAGCGGCACGGTGGCGGCGAAGTGGCTGGCGTCGCTGGCGCCGCCGCGCCGCGAGGCGATGATCGGATGGCCGAGCCGGTCGCCGGCGCGCGCGAGCAGGCCCGCGGTCGCGCTCGTCGCGTCCATCCCGGGCCAGCGACGCTCCATCCCGGGGGCCAGGGTCACGCCGGCGATCTCCGGCGGCACGGCCTCGAGCACTGCGTCGAACGCCTCGAGCCGGTCGGCGCGCATGTCGACCATCAGCTCGCCCGCGGCTGGCACCACATTCAGCGCCTCGCCAGAGCGCACCCGGGTGGGCACGACGCTGAGCCGCTCGGGGCCGGTGGGATCGTGGCGCTCGGCGATCAGCTGCGAGGCCCGCGCCAAAGCGAGCAGGGCGTTACGGCCGCGATCCGGAGCGCTCCCCGAGTGGGCGGCCCGTCCCGCCGCGCTCACCCGCAGCGTTCCCGCGGCCTTGCGCCGGACCACGACCGCCTCCTCCCCATCCTGGGTCCGCTCGCCCGCCTCGAAGCACAGGCAGGCGTCGTACCCGGCGAACCGGGGGACGTGCGTGAACGGGACGGTGCGCCACTCCTCGTCGGTGACGAGGAGGACCGCGAGCTCGGCGAAGAGCTCGCTGCGCTCGGCCAGCGCCCGCGCCACGCCGAGCGCGAGCACGACCCCGCCCTTCATGTCTGCCGTGCCGGGCCCGTACAGGCGGTCGCCAGCGTGCCGCAGCGGCGTGTGCGACTCGTGCCCGATCACCGTGTCGAGATGGCCGAGCAACAGCATCCGCGTGGTGCCCGTGCCGGGGATGCGGGCGACCATGTCCTGCGCGCTATGCGGGGTCGAGCACGGGACCCGCTCGATCGCGGCCGTCTGCGGCAGCAGCGCGGCGCACACCGCGATCGCCTCCTCGGCGCCCCCGATGTCGCCCGAGGGCGAGGAGATCGCCACCAGCGCCTCGAGCTCGCGCTCGGCGCGGGCGGCAATCGCCGCGGCATCGTCGGCAATCGCGCTCATCGTCCGCGGCACGGTACTGAAGGCGTTCCGCGCGGGGAGCACTCAGGCGGTGGGCTCGAGCACGGCCTCTCTGCGGACCAGCTCGCCCGCGGCGTGGAGCGTGACGAGCGCCTCGACCGCGGTCTTCGTGAACTGACGCCCGATCAGGTCCACGCACTCCGCCAGCGCGTCGTCTGGGCGCTTGGGGAGGCTGTAGGAGCGGCTCTGGGTCATCACGTCCCAGGCGTCCGCCGCGGCGAGCAGGGCGGCTCCCTCCGAGATCTCACTCCCGCGCAGGCCGCGCGGATAGCCGGTGCCGTCGGGGCGCTCGTGGTGGGTGCGGATCCACTCCACCTGCTCGGGCGCGAGCACGTCCTCGACGATCCGCGCCGCCAGCTCGGCGTGCGTGCGGATCTGCTCGCGCTCGGACTCGGTCAGCGGCGCCGGCTTGCACAGGACGCTGTCCGGGACGCCGATCTTGCCGACGTCGTGGACGAGTGCCGCCTCGCTCAGTGAGGTCGCCCGGTCCAGGCTCCAGCCGATCCGACGCGCCAACTTGCCGACGAGCTCGGAAACCCGCTCGGAATGCTTGCGGGTGGCCGGGTCCTTGGCGTCGATCGCGCGGGCCAGGGCGCGCAGGCCGACGAGAGCCTGGGAGCGCTCGAGCTTCTCGGCCCGCTCCCGGGCGGAGAGCTCGTTGACGATCGTGGGGTCGTAGATCCAGCACTGATTGCGGCCATGGGCCTTGCTCCAGTAGAGCGCGCCGTCGGCGAGATGGATCAGCTGCCCAGGATCCTGCGTGACGCTGGTGTCGCAGATCCCGGCCGAGACCGTGACGCGGTAGGGGCGCGGCATCGTGGCCGCGACCATCCGGCGCGCGCGGTCGACGGCCACCAGCGCCTGCTCGCGACTCGTTTCGGGCAGGATCCAGGCGAACTCGTCGCCGCCGGTGCGTCCGATCATGTCCTCGGCCCGCGCCACTCGGCTCAGGCAGTCCGCGACGCGTACCAGGGTGTCATCCCCGGTCTCGTGACCGGCACTGTCGTTGATCTGCTTGAAGTGGTCGATGTCGATCACCGCCACCGACAGTGCCGTGCCATGACGGGTCGCGCGCGCCACCTCGGACTCGAGCCGGCGCTGCAGCGAGCGGTGGTTGGCCAGTCCGGTCAGCGGATCGCTCGTGGCCTGCTCGGTCAGCTTGGCGCGGTCCTCGATGCTCACGATCGCCGTCGCCAGCAGGTCGCTGAACTCGAGGAGGCGCTTCTCGTCCGCCTCGGAGAACCGGTTCGACTCGGCCGCGGAGACGGCGAGCACCCCCCAAAGCCCGGTGACGACGTGGATCGGCGTGAGGATCGAGGAGCCGTGCCCCAGTTGACGGGCCCCGCTCCCCGCTTCGTGGCAGTCGATATGCAGCGGACGACCCGAGCGGATCACCTGCTCGATGTCGTTGCCCGGGCCGATCGGCACCTCGGTGCCGGGCACGTAGCGGCCGCCGAGGTGGTCGGACCAGGAGCCGACCACGGTGGTCATCTCCGGCGACTCGATCCGCAGCACCCCCGCGGCATGGCCGCCCAGAAGTCCCGCGGCCTCGCGCGACACGAGCTCATAGATGCTCTCCGCCGGCTCACTCCCGACAACCGCCGTCGCGACCCGCCGCAGCGCCCCCTGTTCGGCGGCGAGACGCTCAGCCCGCCTGCGCAGGCGCCACATCCGGTGCTTGCCGATCACGATCGCGCCGCCGATGACCAGGTATGCCGTGATCGCGATCACCGACTCGGCGATGTACTCGTCGTGCCAGGCCTGGCGCTGGTAGACGAACGGCAGGAGCTGGACGGCGACGCACCCGGCCAGGTACGCGTACGCGACGCGTCGGCTGTAGAAGTAGCCGGCGAACACCGCCACGAAGAACAAATACAGCCAGGAGGGAGACTCGAAGCCGCCGGAGAGGACGAGGCCGACGGCAATCGCGATGAGGGCCGCGCAGGTCGAGACGTGGATCAGGCCGGACGAGGCCCGGCGCCAGTCGAAGAGGAGGATCGAGCAGACTCCCCACGCCACCGCGAGCATCCCGAGGACGATCAGCGCCGCCGCATGACCGTGGCTCACGCGGGGAAGGGCGGCGAACAGGGCGGTCGTGATCCCGCACAGTCCCCACAACGCCCCGCCGATGATGCCCGCGTCGCGGCGTTCGTCACAGGGGACGGTGCCGGCATGCAGCCACCGACTGAGTGGGGTTCGGATGGAACCCTCGACCCAAAGTTCCATTACGAAGGTATCGGCAGGGAAGCGGGAGGCTTTAGTAAGAAATCGAACACCGCAACCGGGCGTGCGCAGCCCGGGGCGGCAGGGCCTCAGAGCGGCTGGCGGACCACCGGCCGCCGAGCCGCGGCCGCCTCGTCGAGCCGGCGGACCGGCGTCGTGTAGGGCGCGTTCCGCGCCAGTTCGGGGTCCTTGCGGGCTTCACGCAGGATCTCGGCCACGACCTCGACGAACCGGTCGAGCGTCTCCTTGGTCTCCGTCTCGGTGGGCTCGACGAGCAGTGCCTCGTCCACGATCAGCGGGAAGTACACCGTTGGGGGGTGGACACCGAAGTCGAGTAGCCGCTTGGCCAGATCGAGCGTCTTGATCTCCAGCTCGCGCTTCATCGGCCCGCCCGAGAGCACGAACTCGTGCATGCAGAGACGATCGTAGGCGGCGGGGAGCAGGTCGAGCACGCCCTCGCGGCGGAGCTTCGCCAGCAGGTAGTTCGCGTTGAGCACCGCAACCTCGGAGACCTCGCGGAGACCCGAAGCGCCGAGCGAGCGGATATACGCGTAGGAGCGGACGAACACGCCGTAGTTGCCCTGGAATCCGCGGAGGCGCCCGATCGACTTGGGACGGTCGTAGTCGAGGTCGTAGACGATCCCGGCCGGGCCCGAGCCGTTGCCGTCGCCCTGGCGCGCGACCACCTGCGGGCGCGGCAGGAACGGCTCGATCCGGTCCGACACGGCGATCGGGCCCGATCCCGGGCCGCCGCCGCCGTGCGGCTGGGTGAACGACTTGTGGAGGTTGAAGTGGACGATGTCGAAGCCCATGTCCCCCGGGCGGCAGATCCCCATGATCGCGTTGAGGTTTGCCCCGTCGTAGTAGAGGGTGGCGCCGACGGAGTGGACGATTTGCGCGATCTCCTGGATCCCGGGCTCGAACAGCCCGAGCGTCGAGGGGTTGGTCAGCATCAGGCAGGCCACGTCCGCGTCGGCTTTGGCCCGGAGGTCGTCGAGGTCGACGTTCCCGTGCTCATCGGTGCCGACCTTGACCACCTCGTAACCGGCCATCGTGACAGTGGCGGGGTTCGTGCCGTGGGCCGTGTCGGGCGTCAGCACCTTGGTGCGATGCTCGCCGCGATCCTCGTGGTAGGCGCGCGTCAGCAGGACCCCGGCAAGCTCCCCGTGGGAGCCGGCGGACGGCTGCAGTGAGACATGTGGGAGCCCGGCTATTTCTCCCAGCGCATGCTGGAGGCGGAACATCAGCTCGAGGGCTCCCTGGGCCCGGCTGGGATCCTGGAGGGGGTGCAGCTTGGAGTGGCCGGGGAGGGCCGCCACCCGCTCGTGGAGCTTGGGGTTGTGCTTCATCGTGCACGAGCCGAGCGGATAGAAGCCGGTGTCGAGGTCGAAGTTGCGCTTCGAGAGCCGGTTGTAGTGGCGGACGATCTCGGGCTCGGCCACCTCGGGCAGGCGCGGAGGCTCGCTTCGGCGGAGATCCTGGGGCAGCAGCTCGTCGAGCGCTCGCTCCGGCACGTCGAGCGCGGGCGGGGTGAACGCCCGCCGGCCTGGCTTTGAGCGCTCGTAGATCGTGAGCTCGTCGTCCGCGGCGCGGATCACGCCGTCACCTCCGTTCCCGACCGCTCCGCGGCGACCGCGGCGCCGAGCACCTCGGCCAGACGATCGATCTCGGCTCGGGTCCGGCGTTCGGTGATCGCGACCAGGAGGGCCTGCCCCAGCTCGGGGTACTCGCGCGTCAGCGCGTAGCCCGGATTGACGCCCTGCGCCCGGCAGCGAGCAATCACTCGCTCGACCGGCGCGTCGAGGCTGACCGCGAACTCGCGCACCACCGGCTGGCGATGGAGCAGCGAGACGCCGTCGACGTCCTGGAGGCGCGCGCGGGCGTAGGCGGTGCGCTGGAGGATCAGCTCCGTCAACTCGGTGATCCCGCGCCGGCCGAGCCAGCTCAGGTAGATCACCCCGGCGAGCGCGTTCAGCGCCTGTGCGGTGCAGATGTTCGAGGTGGCGCGCTCGCGCCGGATGTGCTGCTCGCGGGTCTGGAGCGTCAGCACGAACCCGCGCTTGCCGTCGACGTCGCGGGTCTCCCCCGCGATCCGCCCCGGGATCCGCCGCATGAGCTCCTCGCTGGTGGCGAAGAAGCCGAACGACGGCCCGCCGAAGTCGAGCCGGTTGCCGAGCGTCTGCCCCTCGCCGACCGCGATGTCGACGCCGCACTCCCCCGGCGTCTTGAGCAGCGCCAGCGGGAGCGGATCGCACGACGCGATCGTCAGCGCCCCAGCCTCGCGGGCGGTGTCGGCCAGCGTGGTCAGGTCCTCGACCGCGCCGAGGAAGTTCGGCTGCTGGACGACGACCGCGCTGACGCCGCCATCGAGCGCGGAGAGATCGGTCACACCCTCCTTGAGCGGTGCGGTCACGACCTCCATGCCCCAGCCGCGGGCGAGCGTCTGCAGCGATTCGCGCGAGTGGGGATGGACGCCCTCGGAGACCACGAACCGCTCGCGTCCGCGCGCCAGCTTGGCCACATAGCCGGCCGCGGCCACCGAGGCCTACCTG
>DASXOS010000049.1:0-15994 GCA_036494115.1 Solirubrobacteraceae bacterium
GACCGCCCGTGGTTAGCCGACGTCGAGCAGCTCGCCCGGCACCTCCCCGGACAGGAGCCAGCCTTCGTCGACCATCCGCACCAGATCACGCCGGGCGAGGTCGGACAGCGCGCTCGTGACCGTCGGCCGGCGCGCCGCCACCAGGTCGGCGAGCACGGCGTGGGTGAGGCGCACCCGGAGCCACGTGCCGTCGCTGCGGACCCGTCCCCAGCGCCCGGCGAGATGCCAGAACAGCATGTGCAGGCGGACGTCGACGCGTGCCTGATGGATGATCGCCATGTTGACGGCGAGGTGCCGGGAGCGCTGGATCCCTCGACCGACGAGCCGCCCGATGAGCTCTGGATAGCCGACGAGCTGACGGGAGAAGCGGTCGTCGAGGACCGCGACGCGGGTCGGCTCGATCACGGACCAGCCGGTCGTCGTGGACAGCGTGGGGGAGACGTCCTCGCCTTGCCAGGGACGCAGCACGTCGCATTCACCGAGTAGCTCGGCGCCGTAGCGGCCCTCGATCCCGACCCGGCGGAGCATCATGCCCTTGAGCACCAGTAACCCGACTCCTTCCGGTGTGCGCTGTGACGGGTCAATCGTCCATGTTCCCGTCGAGAGTTGCAGCTGCTTGACGGTTAATTCCTCGATCGCTTTGCCGCGCTTGGCCGGTGCCACAGCCTCGGCGAGGTCAGGGTCCTCCTCCAGGAGATGACATTGGTCAAGCGACACTGGACGGGTGCTCACTTGTGGGACTTTGACAGGCGAGTGACACCCACGCGCTGCAACTGACGTCAGGGCTCGGCCTCCAGCAGATGCGAGAGGTCGACCGCAGTGGCTCCGAGAATCGCCGTGGTGGTGGCTCCCTGCTCTCGCCGCACGGTGGATGCGTACTGCACCGCAGTCTCCGCGACGCCGAGGACATGTTCGCGCAATGCCGGCGGCCACGGCTGCTCGACCGTGGCCAACTGATCCAGCGCGTGGCCCAAGGCATCGATCTGGCGGGTCAGGGGCTCGGGCAGCGGCCTCTCCTCGACCATCGTGGCACGTACCAGTCCGACCACCGCGTTGGCCAGCAGGTCGAGGCGGGCGGTGCGGTCGTTCTCCGCGTCGACCACCGCGCGCAGCCGCCATCGCCGCGGAGCGACCCTGACGTTGGCGTGCGCCGTTGCCCGGGCCCGCGCCAGCGCGGCGAGCTGCTGGTGGACCGTGTAGCCCATGGTGAGCGTCCAGTCCTCGCCGGATCGCAGTTGCTCCCGCGGGCCCGCCGCCCGTTCGACCGCCACGGCCAGGGTGCGCAATACCGAGCGTTCGGCGGTTCGCAGGAGGCGCAGAGGGTTGGCTGGGAACAGGACCACTCCGAGGACCAGCGCCACCGCGCCGCCCACGAGCGCGTCGACGGCGCGCTCTGAGCCGGTTCCGGCGCGGTGCAGGGCGACGACCAGGATGGCCGAGGCCACCGCCTGGTTGGCGAACATCATCCCTTGGCCGAACACCCCGGCCCCGCCGAGGACCGCCACCGTGAAGGTCGCGAGAGCGATCACGCCGATCGCCGCCGTGCCGGTTCCGATCAGCGCGACGAGCAGCTCGGCGACCCCGATCCCGATCAGCACGCCGCCCACCATCTGCACGATTCGCCGGCTGCGCTGGATGCGGCTTGTGCTCAGCGAGATGGCGGCGGCGATCGGCGCGAAGAACGGCTGCGGATGACCCAGGGCCCTGTGGGCGATCAGCCACGCCAGAGCCGCCGCGATCGAGGCGAGCAGCACCGATTCCCATGCGTCTCGCCAGCGCTCGGTGCCATGAGCCGACGCCCCGGCGAGCTGCTCGCGGACGCGCTGCATCGGGGCCGATGGTGCCAGGCCCGCGCAGCAGGTGCGCCGTGGTTCAGGCGGCGGCCGCGGGCGCTCCGGACGACACCGACGCGGTGAGCTCACCGAGCACAGCGCTGACCTCGTCCGCCCGCTCGAGCGGGGACATGTGACCTGTGGCGGGGAGCACGATCAAGTCGCGCAGCTGGGGCAGCTCGGAGGCGATCCGCTCGGCGTGACTCGGTGGGGTCAGGCGATCGTTCTCGCCCGCCAGCACGATCGTCGGGATCGTCAGCCGGGGCAGCGCATGGTGAAGCTCGAGCCCGGAGAGCGCGATTCCCACGTCGGCGCGGACATCCGGCGCGCAGGCGACGAGCATCCGCTCGTAGAAGGCGACCTGACCGGCGGTGGCCGTCGGGCCGAATGCCGTGTAGCGGACGATCGCGCTGCTCAGCGGTGTGGAGAAGGGTGGCACCGGGGCTCGCGCCTTGAGCAACGCATCCGAGCCCCCGATCCGATTGAGGGCGGCGGCAATCCACGGCACCGGGATGAGCAGTGTTTCGGCCACGAGGTCGCCGACCCCCGTGTTGAGCAGCGCGGCGGCACTCGCGCGCCGCTCGACATCGTGATGCTCGGCCCAGGCGGCGATCGACATGGCCCCGAGTGAGTGACCGACGACGACCGCCCGCTGGCCGTCCGGGACGCATTGCTCGAGGACCGCCTCGAGATCTTCGCCGAACCGGGCCATCGCGTAGTCGCCGTCTGCGGCGGGCTGACTCTCGCCGTGGCCGCGGAGGTCGTAGGCGACGAGCCGCAGCTGGGGCGAGAGGTTGCGGATCACGTAGGCCCAGTAGACGAGTGACTCCGTCCAGCCGTGCGCGAGCACCATCGTCGGGCCGTCCTCGTCGCCGAACACCTCGGCGTGCAGCTCGGTGCCGTCCTTCGAATGGACCTTCAGCGGCCGTCCGTGCGGCGGGTCGCGCAGGAAGTCGTTGTCCGAATCGCGAGCGATCTTCCCGTTGTGGCGATGCTGAAGCAGCGCCGCGACGGCCGATGCCGTCGCCACTGCGCCGACTCCTGCGATCAGCCTCCCATCTCGCCATGAGGGCATGTCGGCCGCATCCTACAACCGCGTAGCCATGCTGGTGTAGGCGCCTGAATAGGATTCGCGCCGATGCGCATCGGGCTGCTCACAGGCGGTGGCGACTGCCCCGGACTCAACGCCGTGATCCGCGCCGTGGTTCGCAAGGGCATCGACGTCTACGGCGACAGCCTGTTCGGATTTCGGGACGGCTGGCGCGGGGCGCTCGAGGCCGACTACGACGAGCTCACGATCGAGTCGACCCGCGGGATCCTGCCGCGCGGCGGAACGATCCTCGGCAGCTCGCGCACGAACGTGTTCAAGCGCGAGGACGGCGTCGAGCGCGTCAAGGAGACACTCGCCCGCGCGGAGCTCGACGGTCTGATCGCGATCGGGGGCGAGGACACGCTCGGGGCGGCGCACCGGCTGGGCGAGGAGGGCCTGAGCGTTGTCGGAGTGCCCAAGACGATCGACAACGATCTCGGCGCCACCGACGTCACGTTCGGCTTCGACACCGCGCTGTACGTGGCCACCGAGGCGATCGACCGGCTCCACACCACGGCCGAGAGCCACCATCGGATCCTCGTCGTCGAGGTGATGGGCCGGCATGCCGGCTGGATCGCCCTGCACTCGGGGGTGGCCGGCGGTGCGGACGTGATCCTGATCCCGGAGATCCCATTCGACATCGACGAGGTCTGTCGGCTGATCCGCCGCCGGCACGACCGCGGCCGCCCGTTCTCGATCGTTGTCGCCGCCGAGGGAGCAGTGCCGAAGGAGGGCACGATGACGCTGTCGGCGGGGCAGCTCGACGAGTTCGGCCATCCCCGGCTGGGCGGGATCGGGCATCGCCTCGAGCAGGAGATCGAAGAACGCACCGGGTTCGAGACCCGCGCGACGGTGCTCGGCCACGTCCAGCGCGGCGGCACTCCGACGCCGTTTGACCGGGTGTTGGCGACGCGATTCGGGCTCGCGGCCATTGACGCGGTCCACGACGGCGCCTGGGGGATGATGACGGCGCTGCGGGGCACCCGCATCGAGCGTGTGCCGCTGGCGGTGGCGGTGGCGGAGCTGCGCACCGTGCCGGTCGATGAATACCAGCGTTTCGGCGTCCTATTCGGGTAGACCCCATGACCAGTTCGTTCACCACGGCGTCGTTTACGGAGGTCCCGTTCTGTCTATGCTGACCACAGTGGCTAAGAGCCTGTCTCAAGATCGCACCGGGAGGATCCGATGACCGCGACCGACACGGCCACCGAGCAACTCGACACCCTGTGCGTCGACACGATTCGCACGTTGGCGATGGACGCCGTCCAGAAGGCCAACTCCGGGCATCCGGGCACGCCGATGGCGCTCGCGCCGCTGGCGTACGTGCTCTACACGCGGATCATGCGCCATAACCCCTCGGACGCCGACTGGCTCGACCGGGACCGCTTCATCCTGTCGGCCGGCCATGCCTCGATGTTGCTCTACTCGATGCTCTACCTGACCGGGTATCCGCTCACGCTCGAGGACATCAAGAACTTCCGCCAGGTCGGCTCTCCGACGGCCGGGCACCCCGAGCGCAAGTACAGCCCCGGGATCGAGGCCACCACGGGCCCGCTGGGCCAGGGCATCTCGATGTCCGTCGGGATCGCACTCGGCGAGCGCATGCTGGCCGCGCGCTTCAACCACGACGGCCACGAGGTGATCGATCACCACACGTTCACGATCGCCTCCGACGGCGACATCCAGGAGGGCGTCGCCTCCGAGGCCTCGTCGCTGGCCGGGCACCTCGGTCTGGGGCGGCTGATCGCGTACTACGACGACAACAAGATCCAGCTCGCCGGCCCGACCTCGGAGGCGTTCTCCGAGGACGTGGCCAAGCGCTACGAGGCCTACGGCTGGCACGTGCAGAACGTCGGCGAGGACCTGTCGCTGGGCCGGATCGAGGAGGCCACCCGCGAAGCGATGGCGGTCGAGGACCGTCCTTCGCTGATCATCCTCCGCTCGCACATCGGTTACGGCAGCCCGCACAAGCAGGACACCTCGAGCGCTCACGGCTCACCGCTCGGCGAGGACGAGGTGCGGCTGGTCAAGGAGGCCTACGGCTGGGACCCGGATCGCAAGTTCTACGTGCCCGAGGAGGCGCTCGCACACTTCCGCAAGTCGTGCGACCGCGGCCGCGAGTTCGAGGAGGAGTGGCAGGGACGCTTCGACGCGTTCGCCGAGGCATTCCCGGACGAGGCCAAGCTGCTGCAGATGATCGACGCCGGTGAGATGCCCGATGGCTGGGACGACGGCGGGTTGCCGCGGTTCGATCCAGGCGATGATCCAATCGCCACCCGCAAGGCCTCCGAGAAGGTGATCCAGTGGGCCGCCGGGCGCGTCCCGCACCTGATCGGCGGTTCCGCCGATCTGGCCACCTCGACCAACACCGACATCGCCGAGGGTGGCGACGTCGAAAAGGGCCACTACGAGGGCCGGAACCTCCGCTTCGGCGTGCGCGAGCACGGGATGGCCGCGATCGTCAACGGCCTGTGCCTCCATGGCTTCCGCGCGTTCGGGGCCACGTTCTTCACGTTCTCGGACTACATGCGCGGTTCGGTGCGGCTGTCGGCGCTGATGAAGCTGCCGGCGGTCTGGGTGTGGACCCACGACTCGATCGGGCTTGGAGAGGATGGCCCCACGCACCAGCCCGTCGAGCAGATGGCCGGGTTGCGCGCGATGCCGCGGCTCAACATGATCCGGCCGGCCGACGCCAACGAGACCGCGCTGGGCTGGCGCTTCGCGCTGCGCAACCTGGAGGCGCCAACGGGCTTCGCGCTGAGCCGCCAGAACCTGCCGATCCTGGACCCGGACGCGATCCCCGACGACGCGATCGAACGCGGCGCGTACGTGCTGCGCGACGCCGAGGGTGGCGACCCCGAGTTGATCCTGATCGGGACCGGTTCGGAGGTCTCGCTGTGCCTGGAGGCGGCCGACCTGCTCGACGGCGTGCGCGTGCGCGTCGTGAGCATGCCGTGCATGGACACGTTCACGAAGACCGACGAGGCCTACCGCGAGCAGGTGTTGCCGGCATCGTGCCGGGCCCGGATCGCGGTGGAGGCACTGAGCCCGCTCGGCTGGGACAAGTGGATCGGCGAGGAGGGCCGGTTCGTCGGAATGGGCACGTTCGGCGAGTCGGGTCCGGCCAAGGACGTGTACGACCACTTCGACATCACCGCGACGCACATCGCCGAGCTCGGACGAGAGCTTCTGGGTTAGGCGATGGCCACGACAGTCGAACAGCAGGCCGCCGAGAACCCGCTTGACGAAGGGCTCGAGCGGCTTCCCGTTCATCCGACGTCACTGACGATCTTCGGCGGGACCGGAGACCTGGCCCACCGCAAGCTGCTCCCTGCTCTCTACAACCTCGCGCACGAGGGGGCGCTGCCCGAGCGCTTCGAGATGGTCGGAATCGCCCGGAGCGAGATGGCTGACGAGGAGTTCCAGCAGAGCGCCCGCGAATCGATCGAGCGCTACTCGCGTCACAAGCCCGATTCAGACGTGCTCGACGGCCTGGTGGCGAACATGCGCTACGTCTCCGGCTCGTTCGACGAGGATCAGGTCTACGAGCAGCTCGGCAAGACGCTCAACGAGTTCGACGAGCAGTCCGGGCGTCCGCTCGACCGGGTCTTCTACCTCTCGACCGCGCCGCAGTTCTTCCCGGTCATCATCGAGAAGCTCGGCGCGGCCGGCCTCAACCAATCCGAGAAGGCCGAGGCCCGGATCGTCATCGAGAAGCCGTTCGGCTACGACCTGGCGTCGGCGCGCGAGCTCAACAACCAGGTCCTCGGTGTGTTCGACGAGGCCCAGGTGTTCCGGATCGATCACTACCTGGGCAAGGAGACCGTCCAGAACCTGATGGCACTACGGTTCGCCAACGCGCTGTTCGAGCCCGTGTGGAACCGCAACTTCATCGACAACGTCCAGATCACGGCGGCCGAGGACATCGGGATCGAGGGCCGTGCCGGCTACTACGAGGGCGCCGGCGCGCTGCGCGACCTCGTCCAGAACCACATGCTGCAGCTGCTCGCTCTGCTCACGATGGAACCGCCGGCGTCGTTCGAGGCCAACCGGTTGCGCGACGAAAAGCTCAAGGTGCTCGAGGCGATCGTGCCGCCGAGTGTCGAGGACGTCCCGAAGATGGCGGTCCGTGCCCAGTACGGGCCGGGCGACGTCGGCGGCAAGGATGTCCCGGGCTATCGCGAGGAGGAGGGCGTCGCCGATGACTCACGCACCGAGACATACGCGGCGCTCCGCCTGCACGTCTCGAACTGGCGCTGGGCCGGGGTTCCGTTCTATCTGCGGACCGGCAAGCGGCTGCCGCGCAAGGTGACCGAGATCGCGGTCACGCTCAAGCCGGTGCCCCATCTGGCGTTCCGCAGCCAGGGCTCGGTCGGAGTGCAGGCCAACCAGGTGATCCTCACCGTTCAGCCCGACGAGGGCGTCTCGGTGTCACTCGGAGCCAAGATCCCAGGGCCCACGATGCGCATCCGGCCGGTCAACATGGAGTTCCGCTACGGGACGGCGTTCATGTCCCAGTCGCCCGAGGCGTACGAGCGGCTGATCCTCGACGCGATGCGCGGCGACGCCACGCTGTTCACCCGCAACGACGAGATCGAGGCGCTGTGGGGGATCATCGATCCGATCCTGACCGCCTGGCACGAGGACACCGAGACCGAGATCCCCACCTATCCAGCCGGCTCTCCGGGGCCGCAAGAGGCTGAGAAGCTGCTCGACGAAGGCCGTCACTGGCGGCGGCTGTGAATTCGTGAGAGGGTCTCGCGTGTGAGCGAGGACGTCTGGTCAGAGAGCGACACCAATCCTGACGCGATCGATGCTGCGCTGCGCGAGTTGCTGTTCAATCGGCACGCGGAGAATCAGTCGCTGGCGCCGGCTCGCGTCCTCAACTTGGTCGTGATCGTCGACCGGGAGTGGAAGGGCGAGATCGCGAACCGGCTCGAGCGCGTCGGCCGCTACAACGCGTCGCGCACGCTGCTGTGCGCAGTCGAGGATGGCCGGACCACGCTCGACGCGACTGCCGTCATGTCCTACGAGGAGCCGTCCAACGGCCTGGGCGTGATCCACGAGCAGGTCGAGATCGACATGGGCCCCGAGCACCTCAGCCGGATCGACACGATCGTCGATCCCGTCCTCGTCTCCGAGCTGCCCACCGTGGTGTGGTCACCCCATGGCCACCAGGACGCCATCGACACGCTGAACGGAATGGTCGACGTGATGCTGCTCGACTCCGACGACACCCTCGACCCCGCGGAAGGCCTGGCCCGCGCCGCGCACGCGCTCGAGGAGGCATATGTCGTCGACCTCGCCTGGCTTCGCACGACGCCCTGGCGCGAGCGGCTGGCGGCGAGCTTCGATCCGTCGGACCGGCTGGCGATGCTGACGTCGCTGAGCGGTCTCTCGGTCCGCCATCGCGAGAGCTCGGCGGCCAGCGCGCTGCTGCTCGCGGGCTGGCTGTGCTCGCGGCTGCACTGGGATCCCTCTCAGCTCGAGGGCGGGGGCGGCAACCTGCACGGAAGGGCAGCCCGCAACGGCGACGGCGTCGAGATCACGCTCGAGCCGACGGACATGTCCGTACCGGGCCTGGCCGGCGTGACCGTGTGCTGCCCCGCGGACTTCGCCCTGTCGCTCGACCGTGGGCCGGGTGGGCTGACCGCCAAGGAGACTTCTCCGCAGGGCGAAGAGCGCGAGTGGCGCGTGCTCGGCGCCTCACGTGGCGAAGGCGGCATCCTCGGCGAGGGCGTCCGCCAGGCCCTGCTCCGGGATCCGACCTACGGCCCGGCGCTTAAGGCGGCACGAAAGCTGTGCCCAGCATGACGACTGAGATCGAGGTCCTGGACGACCCGGCCCGGGCGTGCGCCGCGATGCTCGTCGGCGCCGCCGCCGGCGGGGGCCACGTCGTTCTCACCGGGGGCTCGACCCCCCGGGTGGCGTATCAGGAGCTGGTCAAGGCGGTCAAGGCAGTCGAGCTCGACCTCACGAAGTCGACGTTCTGGTTCGGCGACGACCGCTGCGTCCCGCCCGAGGACGAGCGTTCGAACTACCGACTGGCCAAGGAATCGCTGATCGATCCTCTCGGTCCCGACAACCAGCCGGTCGTCTGGCGCATGAAGGGCGAGCTCGGGCCGCACGAGGGTGCTGAGGACTACCAGCGCACGCTCGAGGAGGCGGGCCCACCTCGGTTCGAGCTCGTGCTGCTGGGCATTGGCCCGGACGGCCATTGCGCCTCGCTGTTCCCCGACCAGGAGACGCTCCAGGAACGCGAGCGGCTCGTGGTCGGCGTCGAGAAGCCCGGGCTCGAACCGTTCGTGCCCCGGATCTCGATGACCCTGCCGACCCTGACCTCCGCGCGACGGATCGTGTTCCTGGCAACCGGCTCATCGAAGGCCGAGGCTGTGGCCGAGGCCTTCGGCCCCGGCGCGGCACCGGATCCGCATGTGCCGTCATCGCTCATCGCGCCACTCGCGGAGGAGGTCACGGTGCTGCTCGACCAGGCGGCCGCGGAGCGTCTGTGAGCGTTGTCGTCGGCGTCGACCTGGGTGGGACCAAGGTCGCCGTGGCGCCGCTGCACGATCGCGAGCTCGGCGACTCGCTGATCAGGCCGACCGATCTGCGTGACAGCGACGGGCTGGTCGACCAGCTCGTGGACATGGTGTGCGAGGTCCGCCACGGCGAGCTCGAGGCGGTCGGCATCGGGGTGCCGTCGATCGTCGAGTTCTCATCCGGACGCGTCGTCTCCTCGGCGAACATCCCCCTCAAGGACGTGCCCTTGCGCGAGGTTCTCTCAGAGCGTCTCGGGATTCCCGTGTTCGTCGACAACGACGCCACCGTCGCGGCGCTCGCCGAGGCCCATGACGACGAGTTCCGGATGGTCGCGCGCAACCTGGTGATGCTGACGATCGGCACCGGGGTGGGCGGAGGACTGGTGCTGGGCGGACGCATCTATCGCGGCGCCACCGGCGGTGCCGGCGAACTCGGTCACACGCTCGTCGGACTCGATCTCTCGGGGCAGGTGCCGGCCGCGCGCGAGCACTTCCCGCAGCCGGGGTCGCTCGAGGACGAGGCCGCCGGCAAGGCCCTGGATCGACTCGCAGAGAACCTGGCCCAAGACGAGCCCGACTCGGCGCTGGGCCGCGCGGCGGCCGAGGGAAAGTCGGTGACCGGCGTCGAGGCGGTCGATGCGGCGCAAGACGGCGATTCGCATGCCGCCGAGATCATCAAGATGTGGGGCGAGCGGGTCGGGATCGGGATCGCCAATGCGATCAACACCTTCGATCCTGAGGAGATCGTGATCGGCGGCGGTGGCGGGCGTGCAGGTGACCTGTTGCTCGAGCCGGCCAAGCGGATCGCTAGCGGCTACGTGCTCCCCGGGCTGGGTGGTCAGACCACGATCCGCGTCGCCCGCCACGGCGTCCGGGCCGGCGTGCTCGGCGCGGCGCTGCTGGCCGTGCACGAGCTCGAGGCGCCGAGCGCGCCCTCGCCGACGGAGGTCTCGTCGTGATCGTCGCCTGCGGGTTCGACCACGCCGGCTATCCGTTTCGCCAGCGGCTGCTGGCGGTGATCGCGGACGGCGGCCACGACGTGCTCGATTTCGGAACCGATCGTCCCGAGCCGGTCGATTACCCGGACAAGGCGCTCGAGGTCGGGCGCGCGGTCGTGTCCGGGCAGGCCGACCGCGGGATCCTGGTGTGCGGGTCGGGGGCGGGGGTCTCCGTCGCTGCCTGCAAGATCGACGGGGTCCGCGCGGCGACGCTGCATGACACCTACTCCGGCCACCAGGCCGTCGAACACGACGGGGTCAACGTCCTGTGCCTGGGCGCGCGGATCATCGGATCCGAGGTCGCGGTGGAGATCGTGGCCGCGTTCCTGGCCGCCACGGTCAGCCAGGAGGACCGTCACGTGCGCCGGCGGGCCAAGATCGACGAAATCGAGCGCACCGGTGGCGTTGCCGGGTCCGACGCTCCCGGCGTGGCGGCGAGCCATGGCTGACACGATCGTCCTCGTCCGCCACGGCGAGACCGAGTGGAGCCTGTCCGGTCAGCACACCAGCCGCACCGACCTGCCGCTGCTGGAAGAGGGACAGAAGCGCGCCAAGGTCGTCGGCGGCGAGCTCGCGGGCCGGAGCTTTGCGCTCGTCGTCTCGAGCCCATACCGGCGGGCCCGCGAGACCGCCGAGCTGGCCGGATTCGCGGAGCCCGAGATCTGGGACGATCTGCACGAGTGGGCCTACGGCGAGTATGAGGGCCTGACCACGCCGGAGATCCGCGAGCAGAACCCGGAGTGGAACCTGTGGACCGACGGCTGCCCGGGCGGCGAGAGCCCGGCACAGATCGCCGCGCGCGCCGACGGCGTGCTGGCGCGACTGCGCGAGGCTGACGGCGACGCCCTGGTGTTCGCGCACGGTCACATCCTGCGGGTCACGGCCGCGCGCTGGATGGAGATGGACGTGACCGCCGGCGCGCGGCTGGCGCTCTCCGCCGGAGCGGTCTCGGAGCTCGGATACGAGCGCGAGACGCAGGTCATCCGCCGCTGGAACGCATGACGAATGTCATGGCCGAAATCGGCCGCTCGCCACTTACGCAGGGACCGGCCGAGGCCTACGCTGGCGGCCATGATCACGAACCACCTGGATACGGATGCGGTCGCGGTCGAGGTCCGCGACCTGAAGAAGTCCTACGGTGCCGTGCAGGCCGTGCGGTCGGTCAGCTTCGAGGTCGCGCGCGGCGAGGTGTTTTGCCTGCTCGGCCCGAACGGCGCCGGTAAGACCTCGATCGTCGAGATTCTCGAGGGCTACCGCACCCGGACCGCAGGCGAGGCTCTCGTGCTGGGGCTCGATCCGGCCCGGAGCGAGCGCACGCTGCGCGACCGTGTCGGCATCGTGCTGCAGGACTCGGGGCTCCAACGTGACCTGACCGTCGCCGAGCTCGTCGAGATGTACGGCCGCTACTACAGCCGTCGGCGCCCGGTCGACGAGGTGCTGGAACTGGTCGAGCTGACCGGTCAGCGCGACGTCCGCGCCCGGGCGCTGTCCGGGGGTCAGCGCCGCCGGCTCGACCTGGCGCTGGCGCTGGTCGGCGACCCGGATCTGATCTTCCTCGACGAGCCCACCACCGGCTTTGACCCGGCCGCCCGCCGGGCGGCGTGGTCGACGCTGCGCTCGCTGCGCGAGCTCGGCAAGACGATCTTCCTGACCACCCACTACATGGACGAGGCCCAGCATCTCGCCGACCGCGTCGCGGTGATGCGCGGCGGCGAGATCATCGCCTCCGGGCGCCCCGACGAACTGGGCGGTCGCAACCTGCGGCCGGCCGAGATCCGGTTCACGCTCCCGGTGCAGTGGTCGCTCGGCGATCTCCCGGACGTGCCTGCGAGCCGCCGCTCGATCGAGGGCGACCGGGTGCTCGTCCTCACCAGCGAGCCCGTGATCGCCGCCCAGCGGGTCACGACCTGGGCGCTCGAGCACGAGGTGGAGCTAGACCACTTCTCGGTGAGCCAGCCGACGCTCGAGGACATCTACCTCGAGCTCACCGGGCCGGCGGCACCGGTTTCTGAACCCGCGAACGAGGAGGTCGTCCGATGAGTGCGATTCTCAATCCGAGCCTGCGCCGCGACCTCGGTCTCGTCGCCTGGCAGATCCGCTACGAGCAGCGCGCGGACTGGCGTAACCGGGGCCGTGGGATCTTCACCTTCGTGTTCCCTCTGATGTTCCTGGTGATCTTCGCCAGCCTCGACAAGGGCCAGACGATCAGCACGCGCGGCGGGATCTCGTTCGACACCTTCCTGGTGCCGGGCATCCTCGCCTACGGGATCATCGCCACCACCTACGTGAACCTGGCGATCGCCACCGCGGTCCTGCGCGACGAGGGCGTGCTCAAGCGGATGCAGGGCACCCCGCTGCCCCGGTGGGCGTACGTTGCGGCCCGGATCGGGTCGGCGGTGGCGCTGGTCGCGATCATGACCGCTCTCGTGCTGGCGCTCGCGGTCACCGCGTACGACGTCCACGTCCAGGCGTCGACGCTCCCCGGCTTGATCGTCACCCTGGTGCTCGGGACGGCCGCGTTCACGACGCTCGGGATCGGCGTCACACGCTGGATCCCCAACGCCGAGGCGGCGCCCGTGTTCATCAACCTGTCGATCTTTCCCCTGACCTTCATCTCGAACATCTGGTTCCCCAACGACGGGATGCCGCAGTGGCTGCAGACCGTGGCCGGTGCGTTTCCGGTGCACGCCCTCGCGGATGGGCTCCAGTACGCGTTCGACCCGCGCACCACCGGGGCTGGTCTGAACGGCGCCGACGTGCGTACCCTGGTGATCTGGACCGCGGTCGGAATCGTCCTGATGATGAAGTTCCTGCGAAAGCCGATGGGTGATTAGTTCCCGATGAAGTTCTCGGACGGGCTGTCGCGGGAGCTTGCCCAGGGGCCACCGTTTGCGGGGCGGCCCCTTGGTGGGCCGCGCCTGATCGGCGGCTCCATCTGGATCCTGTTCATCATCTTCCCGGTCCTCAACGCGATCGGGAGCGACTCCGGGGGTCACCACGGGCTGATCATCGGCGGCGCCCTGATATTCGTCGCCGCGTACCTGGGACTCGTGATCGGCTGGCGGCGCTGGCGGCAGACCTTCGAACAGCGCTCCGTGCCCTTGTTCGTGGTGATGCTGGCGGTGGCTGCCGCGCTCACCGTCTACCAGGACCCGGGCTGGGGATTCCTGTTCACCTACTGCGCGGCGTGCGCGGGGCTGATCGCGTCCTCGACCGCTGGGTTCCTCGCGGTCTGCCTGTGCGCGGCGCTGGCCGCGGCGTGCACCCTGATCGGCGGCGGCAACGGTGGCTCGGCGCTCGGCTTCGCCGCCAGCGCGGCCGGAATCGGCCTGCTGATGCGACTGATGCGCGACCTGCGCGCGAGCAACCGCGAGCTGACCGAGGCCCGGGCCGAGCTCGCCCGGATGGCGGTGGCGGAGGAGCGCGAGCGGTTTGCCCGTGACCTCCACGACCTGCTCGGCCACTCGCTGTCGGTGATCGCGCTCAAGGCCGAGCTCGCCGGGCGGCTGGTCCGCGACCAGCCGGGGCAGGCGGCCCACGAGGTGGCCGAGGTCGAGAGCGTGGCCCGGAAAGCTCTGGGCGAGGTGCGCGAGGCGGTCAGCGGTTACCGGCAGCCGACACTCGACGGTGAGCTGGCCGGTGCGCGGATGGCGCTGTCAGCGGCCGGGATCGAGACATCCGTGGTCTACCCCGAGGTGTCGATCGACCCCGCCAGCGAAGCCGTGTTGGCGTGGGCGGTCCGCGAGGCGGCCACGAACGTGATTCGGCACAGTGGGGCCACCTGCTGCGAGCTGAGGATCAGCACCGACTCCGGGGCGGCGACGCTCGAGGTCGTCGACAACGGACGAGTCCGAGGTTCGGCTGCGGCCGGAGCTGTCAACGGGACGCCACGGACCGAAGGTCACGGCCTGGCCGGTCTCGCGGAACGCGCCGACACGGTGGCCGGGCAGGTCGAGGCGGGGCGGCGGCCCGAGGGCGGCTTCCGGCTGATGGTCAGCGTTCCTGCCGGGTGAGGCCTGCAGCGTGATTCGGGTGCTGATCGCCGAGGATCAGGGGATGGTCCGCGGCGCCCTGGCCAGCCTGCTCGAGCTTGAGCCCGACATCGAGGTCGTCGCCCAGGTCTCACGCGGCGACGAGGTGGTCGCGGCGGCGACCGCGGCGAAGCCCGACATCGCGCTGCTCGACATCGAGATGCCTGGCGCGACCGGGCTGCAGGCCGCACAGCAGCTCCGTGCGACCGAGCCGAGCGTGCGGATCCTGATCCTGACCACGTTCGGCCGCCCCGGCTATCTGCGGACCGCCATGGAGCACGGCGCATCCGGCTTTCTGCTCAAGGACGCTCCGGCGAGCGAGCTGGCCGGTGCGATCCGGCGCGCGATCGCCGGGGAGCGGATCGTCGACCCCGGCCTCGCCGCCGTGGCGCTCAGCCAGGGGGAGAGCCCGCTCACGCCACGCGAGCACGAGGTGCTCGAAGCCTCGCGACGGCACGCCACCGTCGCCGAGCTGGCGGCGGCGCTGTACCTGTCACCGGGCACAGTGCGCAACCATCTGTCCTCGGTGATGCAGAAGCTCGACGCGCGCAACCGAGGAGAGGCGGTCCGAGTGGCCGAGGAGCGGGGTTGGCTATAGGGCTACCCCGGCGCGAGTTCCTGCGCCGCGCCGGAGGGATCGCCGGGGCCGGCATCGGCCTGAACCTGGTCGGCGCGGGCCGCGCGCGTGGCGCCGGCACCGGCCGCGCGCGTGGCGCCGGCGCTGCGGAATCGGGCGGGGGCCGCGTCGCCGCCGGGGCTCTCCCGGCCCGCGCCGGTGGAACGGTCAAGCACGGGATCCAGCACTTCCGCTCCCGCCCCGACCTCCGCCCGCCCGAGATCGTGATCGATGTTCCCGCCCACCGGGTCGCCCCGGGCATGATCTTCACCGACGCGAGCTCGACCCCGACCGAGCAGGGGGCGATGATCATGGACGGCCGCGGCGGCCTGGTCTGGTACCGGCCGGTGTCCAGGAAGGCGAGCGTCCACCGGGCGTTCAATCTGCGCGTCGGCGAGTACCACGGCGCTCCTGTGCTGAGCTGGTTCGTGGGCGCCGTGCTCCACGCCCACGGCTATGGGCACTATGAGATCCACGACCAGCAGTACCAGCAGGTGGCGGAGATCCACGCTCACAACGGCTACAGGGCCGATCTCCATGAGTTCCTGATCACCCCTGAGGGGACGGCGTTGTTCACCTGCTACGGCCAGGGCACAGCGGGCCGCGGCGCGTACTACTACGGCGTGGTGCAGGAGGTCGACATCGCCACCGGCAAGCTGCTGTTCCAGTGGCGCAGCGATCACCACGTCCCGTTCAGCGCCTCGTATCAGGGCGTGCCATCGAGCCCTGAGGCATGGGACTACTTCCACATCAACTCGATCGCGGTTGATCCGAGTGACGGGCACCTGCTGATCTCCTCCCGGAACACCTGGGCCTGTTACAAGGTCCACCGCCGGAGCGGGAAGGTGCTGTGGAAGCTCGGCGGGAAGGACGGCGACTTCAGGATGG
>DASXOS010000050.1:0-19607 GCA_036494115.1 Solirubrobacteraceae bacterium
GATCGGTGATCGTCTCGTTGTGCTCGTGGCTCATCACGTTCACGACCGCGTCGGCACCATCGTCATTCGGGTAGGCGTTGTCGGGGAGCGACTGGTAGACGCATCCCGTGATGTCAGCCCACGGCTGGAACGCGTAGAGCGTTTGCGGACTCGCGATGTTCGAGTGATAGGCGCAGAAGCCGGGCGAGAACTCAGGGTCGTAGCACGATTGCTCGCTGCTGTCGAAGCACTCGCCCATGCTCGGTGGCGTGAACAAGAAGACCTCGGTCGTGAGACCGGTCTTCCACCCTTGCGCTGCCACCACGCTCTTGATCTCGGACTGGAGCTGCGAATCGACCAGGCACCGGCTCGTGGTCGTCCCGTTCCCCAGCGTGTAGTTCGTGCAGCCGCTGGCCGGGAACGGGGTCGTGACGGTCACCGATCCCCCGTAGGTGACGTTGTAGGAGACGAACTTGTTGCTCGCGCTCGAACACGAGGTGGCGCCTACGCTGACCCCCTCGCAGTACTGGGTCGCCGCGCCGTACACGTTGCTCGGCGTGTAGCTCGCGGCGTGGACGTCGTTGAAGTACTGCGCGATCTCGGCCTTGGCGCCCGCCGGGTAGTAGTTGCCGCTCGGGGCCCAGAAGATCGCGTAGGCCTTGCTCGAGTGCTGAACCGGGCCGCCGTGATAGGTCAGCGGCGGCGACCCGTTGGCCGTCGCCGCGTGCAGCGAGTTGTTGTGCAGGGTGCTCGGCAGGACGCCGAGGAAATGCCCGCGCGGGTTGTGGACCACCTTCGCCATCGCGCTCGTGCTCGTGAGCGCGCCGATGAGCGCCGCCGCCCCGATTGCCGTCGCGATCGACCGTTTCATCCGCGCGCCGCGGCCGATTGCCTTCTGTTCTTGCACGTGCCCTCCGTTGGTCGGATTGCGAAATCTTGGGTACGGGCCCCCCGACGCCGACCCCGCTTTTCGATGCCCTCGTGTGACGAGCTCAGGCTGCCGTCCCAGCAGCCTGCTGCCAGGTGCGAATCCTACGCCGGACGGGGCGGCCCGGGGCGATTTCTCGCGACGGCAGACCGCTGGGCCCGCTGGGTCAGCTTGGGCCCGCCGGGTCAGCTTGAGCCCTGGGTCAGCTTGGGACCGCTGGATCAGCGGCGGGAGCCGAAGAAGTCACGCAGGAGCGACGCGCACTCCTCGGCCAGCAGCCCGCCCTGGACCTGAGGGCGGTGGTTGAGCTGGGGGACGTCGAGGACGTTCAGGACGCTGCCGGCGGCCCCGGCCTTGGGGTCATAGGCCCCGAACACGATGCGGGGAAGGCGAGCCAGGACGATCGCGCCGGCGCACATCGCACAGGGCTCGAGGGTCACGTACATGACCGAGTCGAGCACCCGCCAGGTCCCGAGAGCGCGGGAGGCCTCGCGCAGTGCCACCATCTCGGCGTGGGCGGTGGGGTCGGCGCGGACCTCGCGCTCATTGTGGGCGGCGGCGAGGAGCTCGCCGTCCTTGACGATCACCGCGCCGATCGGCACGTCGTCGTGTTCCAGAGCACGGGCGGCTTCGCGCAGCGCAAGGCGCATGAAGTACTCGTCACGAGGGAAGAAGTGGGAACTCACCGTTCGAACAGTCAGGGCGGTACCGTCTGGAGGCCGAAAACCTCGGGGCGTACCGGATCATGTCTTAAGTGCGCGAAGTCGCTGTGGCCTTCCGGCGCCCGGCGGCTTCTTTCTTGATTTGCGGACCTCATCCCCTACCCGTCTCCTGCTGGCCGCGGGCCTGGCGCTCGCCGCAGTGCTCGCCGGGGGGCTGGCGGAAGCCAACGTCGCTCGCGCCGCGGAGTACGTGCGGGATGAAGTCGTCGTCGGCTATCGCTCCGGATCGTCGGTCGCGACGACCGCGGATGCCGTGCGCCGGATGGGCGTGCGCGAGGTCTCGGGTGGGGCGCCTGCGGCAAACACGGCCGTTCTGAAGCTGCCGCGTGGGGAGTCCGTCGCCTGGGCGATCGCGCGGCTTCGCCGTGAGCGGGGGATCGCGTATGCCGTGCCGAACTACGTCGCCCACATTGCCGACGCCGGGTGGTTTCCGAACGATCCCGGCGACACCCACCACCGGCGCGGCTGGGAGAGCCTGCAATGGAACTTCCTCGACGGCGCCGGGGTCGACGCCCCGCAGGCGTGGGCCAACCTGATCGCGGATCACCGGCCCGGCGGGAAGGGCGTGGTCGTCGGGGTGCTCGATACCGGAGTGGCCTACCGCAAGTGGAACCAGTTCCGGCCCTCCCCCGATTTCGACCGCACCAAGTTCGTCGCGCCCCACGACTTCATCGCGCACAACGGGTTCCCGCTCGACCGCGAAGGGCACGGCACGTTCGTGGCCGGCACAATCGCCGAGTCGACGAACAACGGCCGCGGCGCCACCGGCCTGGCCTACGGCGCCTCGATCATGCCGATCCGGGTGCTCGACCGGTTCGGGACCGGCGACGCGTCGACGATCGCGCGCGGGGTGCGCTACGCCGTCACCCATCACGCCCAGGTGATCAATCTGAGCCTCGAGTTCACGCCCGACGTCACCGCGGCCGACATCCCAGATCTCCTCGGTGCGATCCAATTCGCGACGAAACGGGGCGTCACCGTGGTCGCCGCCTCGGGCAATGAGGGGCTGGACCAGGTGGCCTATCCCGCCCGCGCGCCGTCGGCGATTGCGGTCGGGGCCACGACCAAGGACAGGTGCGTGGCCGAGTACTCCAACGGTGGCCCGGACCTGGCGTTGGTCGCCCCGGGCGGAGGAGACGACAGCACGACGGTCTCCGACGCCGATTGCCACCCCGGGCGCCCCCTGCCGCCGATCCATCAGATGACGTTCTTCGACCCTCGCCGTCCCACCCATTTCGGCTTCCCGGGAGGAGTGTTCGGCACCTCGATGTCGGCGCCCCATGTGAGCGCGACGGTGGCGCTGGTGATCGCCAGCGGCGTGCTCGGCCGCCATCCCACACCCGACCAGATCAGGGCCCGGCTGGAACAGACGGCGACCCCGCTCGGCTCTGGTCAACCAAACCCGCAGTACGGCTACGGACTGCTCAACGCCGGGGCCGCGACCCGCCACGAGACCGCCACCACGGGCGGCCAGCAGTAGCCGCGCCAGGGCACCGATCAGGTCGTCCGGACGATCAGGACCGAGCAGGGTGCGTGGTGCGAGACCCGGTTCGGCACCGAGCCGAGCAGGAACCGCTTGGCGCCGGTCATCCCGCGATTGCCGACCACGATCAGATCGGAGCGCTGCTCCTCCGCGACATCGATGATCGCGTCGGCGGCGTCGCCCTGCCGTGCGAACGTGTCGATCTGCTCGAGACCCGCGGTCCGAGCGTCCACGCGCGCCCGCTCCAGCAGCGCCAGCACATCTTCACGCGGGTTCACCTCCCACTGCATGTCCTGCTGAACCGAGATCCGCCCGCCCTGGAGCCACGGTGGCGAGCTCGCCTCGTAGGCGCTGACGATCAACAGCCGCGCGCCCAACTGCCGCGCCAGATCGATCGCGTAGCGGACCGCCGTCGTGGCGGTGTCCGAGCCATCGGTCCCGACGACGATTGTCGCGAACATCTGCTTACGCGAGTTTCGTGATCGCGATCACGATCCCGGCCACGACGAACACGACGATCAGCACCTGCGTCCAAATCCAGAAGCGCGGCATCCGGCAAAGCTATCGTGCAACTGTGGACCCCGCCCAAACGTTTCACCGTGTATGGCGGCCCCGGATGGCCGCCAGGCTTTGTCCTCGGATCCTCGTGCAGCGCTGCTGCACGTCGGATCCTGCGTCCTCGCCTGACGACCCCCGGGTCTCGCCATTCCCGGCGAAACGTTCAGGCGGAGCCCACTAGATGTCCCAGCCGCTCAGCCCCGCGCTCAAGGCGGTCAGCGACGCCGTTCTCGCCGTTGCCTCGCAGCTGTCGGTCGACGAGGTGCTCCAGCGGTTGGTCGAGTCTGCGCGGGAGCTCGTCGACGCCCGCTACGCCGCCCTCGGGATCCCGGACGGCGCGGGAGGGTTTCGCCGGTTTCTCGTCGCCGGAATGAGCGACGAGCTGATCGCCGCGCTCGGCCCGCTGCCGCGGACCCACGGGATGCTCGGCGCGATGCTCGAGTCGACTGCGGCCTACCGGACCTCTGACATCCACGACGATCCCCGCTTCCGGGGATGGTGGCCGCGCAGCCATCCCGACATGCGCTCGTTCCTCGGGGTGCCGATCGTCGCCGAGGGCGAGGTGATCGGCTCGTTCTATCTGACGGAGAAGGAGGGCGGCGACGAGTTCGACGCGTCCGATCAGGCGGTCATCGAACTGCTCGCCGCCCATGCCGCGATCGCGATCACCAACGCCCGCCTGTACGAGCGCAGCCGCGAGCTGTCGGTCGTCTCCGAACGCAACCGGCTGGCGTTGGAGCTCCATGACGTGGTCAGCCAGAAGCTGTTCAGCCTGGTCCTGTCCTCCGATGCGGCCCTGACCCAGCTCGAGCGCGATCCCGTCGCCGCCCGCCTGCAGGTGGAGCGCATCGGCGCCGTCGCGCGCGAGGCGCTCGATGAGCTGCGCTCGCTGATCCTGGGTCTGCGCCCGCCGGACCTCGAGCGCGACGGGCTCGAAGGCGCGCTGCGCAAGGAGGTGGAGATGCTCCGGCGCGTGCACGGCGTCGAGATCGAGCTTGTCTGCGACGGCGGCGATCCGGTGCACGTCGACGGCGGCGATCCGGAGCGCGAGCTGGCGGTGCTGCGAATCGTGCACGAGGCGCTCCACAACGCGCTGCGCCACGCCCGCGCGTCGCACATCAGCGTGCGCCTCAGCCCCGGCGCGGTCGAGGTCTCCGACGATGGCATGGGGTTCGACCCCGGCCGGGCCGAGCTCCGGGCCCGCCACCTGGGATTGACTTCGATGGAGGAGCGGGCGCACGAGCTCGGCGGAACGATCGAGATCCACTCCGCGCCGGGCGCCGGGACGCGCGTCCGGCTCAGGGTGGCGCCGTGATCGAGATCCTGCTCGTCGACGACCACGCCGTCGTGCGCGAGGGACTGCGGGCCTTCCTGGAACTTCAGGAGGGGCTCGCGGTGGTGGGCGAAGCGCAGGATGGGGAGGAGGGGGTGGCGATGGCCGGTCGGCTCGACCCCGACGTGATCCTGATGGATCTGGTCATGCCGAAGCTCGACGGGGTCGCCGCCATGCGCCGGCTGCGGGACGAGGGCAGCCGCGCGCGGGTGGTGGTGCTGACGAGCTTTCTCGAGGACGAGCGGCTGCTGCCCGCGATCCAGGCCGGCGCGGCCGGCTACCTGCTCAAGAACACCGAGCCCGCCGAGCTGGCCCGGGCGATCCGGGCCGCCCATGCCGGCGAGGCGGTGATCGACCCCACGGTCGCGGCGCGGCTCGTGTCGGCGCTGTCATCGGGCGCGCACGTTGGCTTGGACGGCCGGGAACAGCTCACCCGCCGCGAGCGCGACGTGCTCGAGCTGATCGTCCGCGGCCGCTCGAACAAGCGGATCGCGCTCGAGCTCGGGATCGCCGAGAAGACGGTCAAGACACACGTCGGGCACCTGCTCGCGAAGCTCGGGGTGACCGACCGAACGCAGGCGGCGCTCCTCGCGGTCCGCGAGGGAATCGTCCAGTAGTGCTGCGGTCCTAAGACCAATTACCCCTACAAACCGGCACCGCCGGCGACCTAGCGTCGGGGTATGCCCACAGCGATCATCACCGGAGCCTCGCGTGGCCTGGGTCTGGCATTGGCCCGGGCGCTCGCGAGCAGACACTGGGCGCTCGTCATCGACGCCCGCCACACCGACGACCTTAAGCACGCCGCCCGCGAGCTGGGATCGATCACCGACGTCACGGCGATCCCGGGGGACATCGCCGACCCCGACCACAGAGCGGCACTGGTGCGCGCCGCCGCCGACCCGCTCGGACTGCTCGTCAACAATGCGAGCACGCTCGGCCCGAGCCCCCAGCCGCCGCTCGCCGAGTACCCGCTGCACGCGCTCGAGCGCGTGTATGCGGTCAATGTGATTGCGCCCCTGGCGCTGGCGCAGCTGACGCTTCCGCGGCTCGCCCACGGCGGGCGCATCCTCAACATCACCTCCGACGCCGCGGTCGAGCCGTATGCCGGCTGGGGCGGCTACGGATCGGCGAAGGCCGCGCTTGAGCAGCTGACCGCGATCCTCGCCGCCGAGCAGCCGTCGGTGCGCGTCTACGCGGTCGATCCCGGCGACATGCGCACCCGCATGCACCAGGAGGCATTCCCCGGGGAGGACATCTCCGATCGGCCGCCGCCGGAGGACAGCGTGCCGGCCCTGCTCGAGCTGATCGAGGGCGAGCTTCCGAGCGGCCGCTATCAGGCCCGCGAGCTCGCGGTGGCATCCCGATGACGGTCCCGGCGTTCGAGCTGCCGCGCGCGCTGGAGGCGAGCGAGCCGCCCGAGGCGCGCGGCGTGGCCCGCGACCGCGTCCGCCTGCTGGTGGCGATGCGGGCGCGGCGCGAGATCCTGCATGCCCGGTTCGACGAGCTTCCCGACGCACTCGACCCCGGCGACCTGCTCGTGGCGAACGTGTCGGCGACCCTCCCCGCGGCGCTGAGCGCCGTCCGCGCCGGTGGCGCACCGGTGCGGGTGCACGTCGCCACGCGAGCACCGCGTCTCGGACCGGCATGGCGGGTCGTCGAGCTCCGCAGCCCCGATGGAGCCCGGCCCCTCGCCGGCCGCGCGGGCGAGGAGCTCGATCTCGGTGCCGGAGCGTCGCTGCGGCTCATCGCTCCGTACGCGTCGGGCGCGCGCCTGATGCTCGCGCAGTTCGACGGACCCGCGACCGTGGAGGACGTGCTGGTGGCCCAGGGCCAGCCGATTCGCTACGGCTACGCCCGCCGCCGGTGGCCCCTCGCCACCTACCAGAACGTCTACGCCCGCACGCCCGGCAGCGCCGAGATGCCGAGCGCGGGACGCCCATTCACGCCCGAGCTGATCACCAGGCTGGCCGCCGCCGGCGTGCTGTTCGCGCCGATCACGCTGCACTGCGGCGTCTCCTCGCCGGAGCGGCACGAGTCGCCGTTTCCCGAGCAGTTCGAGGTTCCCGAACGGACCGCGGAGCTGATCGCGGCCGTCCGCGGGTGGGGTGGCAGGGTGATCGCGGTGGGCACGACGGCGGTGCGGGCACTGGAGAGCGCCGCCGATCCCGACGGCGTCGTCCGTGGCAGGTCGGGGTGGACCGGGCTGGTGATCGGCCCGGAGCGGGGCGTCCGCGCAGTCGACGGACTGATCACCGGTTGGCACGAGCCCGAGGCCTCGCACCTCCAGATGCTCGAGGCGATCGCGGGGCCCGAGCTACTCGGCGACTCCTACCGCGCCGCGCTTGACCACGGCTACCTCTGGCACGAGTTCGGCGACAGTCATCTGATCCTGCCCTGAGACCGGGGGCGAAGCGCCTCGGCGGCCACCTCGTCGAGCAGTCCGACGGCTCGGGGTTCGGCGCCCGGCTCGAGCAGCACCGCCCCGCCCGGCCAGTAGGGGTGCGGTGGCGTGACCCGGTGGACGAGCAGCGGCTCGAACAGCCATGAGCCGGTGTTGAGGATCCGGGGCGCGCCGTCCGGCCCCGCCCAGTGTGCCGGATCGTCGTCGGGCAACGGCCCCAGCCGGTGCACGTGGCCGAACAGCACATGGTCGGCCTCGACCCCGAGCCGCTGCACGACCCGGGTCAGTGCCGGGATGCCGGCGTAGCGCATCTGCAATCCCAGCACCATCGAGGTGAGCGGGGCGAACCGGCGGTGGAGCAGCCCCCGCGTCAGCGCCGGCATCGTGGCGGCCCGCGTCAGGTCGGCGGCGTCGCTCAGCAGGCGCGCCAGCGACTGGGGAAACATTCGCGAGGTGCGCGAGAGGGACGGGCGGCGGACCCGCTCGTAGTTGTTCGGCCGGACGCGGTCGGCCGGTTGGCGTCCGCGCAGGATCCCGACCGACGAGTCGGGCATCAGGTGGCGGTCGAGGTAGTGGCCATGGGTGGCCCACACGCCGTCGGCGATCCACGCCCCGGGATATGAAACGCGGACCCGGGCCGGACCGAGCAGCGACACCACCCGCGCCAGCACCGCGGTGGCGTCGAGCGGGACCTCGGTTGTCGGATCGAGGCGGGCACCGACCCGGCGGACCCACGGTCGGACCAGCGGGCCGTCATGGTTGCCGGGCACGAGCAGGACCTCCCGGTCCGGCCCGAGGCGGGTCCCGATCGCCCTGAGCACCGGCTCGGCGATCCGCATCGCGGCGGTGGCGCGGCCCTCCATCAACTCGACGATGTCGCCGAGCAGCACCAGGCGCTCGACGTCGTCGAGAGCGGCCAGCAGCCGCTGCAGCGGCTCGGTGTGCCTGAGCACGTCGTGCTCGAGCCGGGCGCCGAGATGGAAGTCCGAGACGACGAGGGTCCGCGCGCTCACGCGCCGCCACGATATCCGCGACGGCGCGCGAACCCAGACAGGCTCTAGTAGATCGCGAGCGCGGGGGAGAAGTGCAGGGGTACGCCGCGGGCGACGACCAGCACCGGGGAGGTCGCGTCCTCGATCGCGTTCTGCGAGCGCGAGGAGACCATCACGCGGCCGGTCGGCGCCTCGGCGCGCGAGCCGACGACGAGCAGGTCAACCTGGCGCGTGTCGGTGATGACGGTGGCGTCGAGCTGGTCAGCGAGCGAGTGCGCGGTCTCGATCGCTGCCGCGTCGGCAGCGTCGGCGAGCAGCCCGATGCGGGCGATCCGCGGCTCGCGGTCCGCGCGGTAGTTGGCCGGGGCGATCGCGACCGCGGCGGGGCCGCCCTCGAGCAGCTTCTGGGTCGAGCTCTGCGGCGCCACATGGCCCGCGGCCGTCCGGTAGTCCGAGCCGAACACGACGATGTCCGCCTCCTCCTGCGCCGCCAGCGCGCGCAGGCCCTCGCCGGTCGAGGCGCTGACGACGACGCGGCGATCGACGTCGAGGTCGCCCAGCCAGCGGGCACCTCGCTCGAGCAGAGCCCCGGCCTCGTGCTCCTCGAGCTGCTCGCGGTCGCGCTGGATCTGGATCGTGTGGCGGACGTACGCGAGTGTCAGCGACGTGCCGGCCTCGGCGAGAACGCGCCCGAGGCTGAGCGCGTCGTGGTCGTTGAGCGTGTCGTCGTACGAAACGATTGCCGTGGTGGTCATCGGGGCCTCCCTGAAGATGCGTTCCTCGTGGTTTCGCGGTGAGGATCACATCCCCCTCCCATCAGTTCCAGTGAAGTTCTTCATGCGATCTATAACATTTGCTTATGCTCAATCTGAGCCGCCTCCGGGTGTTGTGCGAGGTCGTCTCGCGCGGGTCGTTCTCCGCCGCCGCCGAGTCGCTCTCGTACACGCAGTCCGCCGTCTCGCAGGCGATCGCGCGGCTCGAGGCGGAGACCGGCGCCGAGCTCGTCATCCGCAACCGTCAGGGCGTGCGGCCGACCGCGGCGGGCGCGACCCTCGTCGAGCACGCCGAGACGATCTTCGCCCAGGTGGAAGCGGCGCAGGCCGACCTCGATGCCGTCCTCGGCGTGCGAGCGGGACGACTGCGAGTCGCGTCCTTCCCCTCCGCGGGGGCGACGCTGATGCCGCTCGCGGTGGCCACGTTTCGCATGGGGCACCCGGGAGTCGAGCTGACGCTGTCCGAGGGTGAACCGGAGGAGATTGCGCCTCGCCTGCGAGCCGGCGAGTTCGACCTGGCGCTGCTGTTCGAGTTCTCCGGGACGCGCGAGCGTCCGGGCGTAGGTCTGCGCAACGTGACGCTACTCGAGGACCCGATGCACGTCGCGCTGCCCGCCTCCCACCCCCTGGTGGCGAAGCCCGCCTTGACGCTGGCGGATCTGCGCGAGCTCGACTGGGTTCAGACCTCGGCACCGAGCCCGTGTGCGCGCCACGTGGTCCGCTCGTGCCTGGCCGCCGGGTTCGAGCCCCACGTGACGTTCGAGAGCGACGACTACGAGACCGTGCAGGGTCTCGTCGCTGCGGGCGTCGGGGTGGCGCTGATCCCCCGGCTGGCGCTGACCCGCGTTCACCCCGGGATCGTGGTCCGCGAGCTGGCCCCCCGCAGCCCGGTCCGGAAGGTGGTGGCGTCGACGATGTCAGGCCCTGGGGTCGCGCCGGCGGCGAAGACGATGATCAAGATCCTCGTCGACGTGGCGGCCGGCACCGGTGGTTAGGGTCGGGCTTCGGTGATCTCCACCGCGCGGAGCTCGAGCAGCTCTCCCGGCGGCTCCCCGAGCAGCAGCCAGCCGCCCCTCTGGGGGTGCACGAGGCCGCGACGGGACAGTTCGCTCAGAGTGCTGGTCACCGTCGGACGCCGTGCGGCCACCAGATCGGCGAGCACGGCGTGCGTCAGGCGAAGGGGGAGGAAGATCCCGTCGGGTCGGACGGTGCCCCAGCGGTCAGCGAGGTGCCAGAGGAGCATGTGCAGCCGAACGTCGATACGCGGCTGGTGGACGATCGCCATGTTGACCGACAGGTTCCGCGACCGCTCCAGGGCCCGCCCGACGAGGCGCCCCATCAGCTGCGGATAGCGGGCAAGCCGTTGCGTCGCCGGCCAGCCGAGCACGGCGGCTCGGGTCGGTTCGAGCACGCGCCAGCCCGTCGTGCGCGGCAGCGTCGGTTGCGCGTCCTCCCCCTGCCAGGGCCGGAGCAGATCGCCTTCGCCGAGGAGCTCCGCGCCGAACCGCCCGTCGACGCCAACCCGGCGAACCAGCAGGCCCTCGAGCACAAGTAGGCCGACGCCATCGCGGACGGTCTCGTCGTGCTCGCCGCTCCAGGCCCCGCGGCGGATCCGGACGACCGGCGCGATGCACTCCTGGACGGCCAGGCTCCGGGCAGGGGCCGGGATCGCCTCGGCGAGGTCTGGATCCTCGCGAAGGACCTGGCAGAGGGCCGCTTCTGGATGCCAGGAGCTCACCGGCTGGGAATCTGGCACACCAGTGGCCTGGCACAAGTCCGGCACGGTGCGATTCACAGCAGCGAGGGGCTCGGACTGCGCGGCACCGGTGAGCCGGCAGGCGCCAGGACGATCAGGCGGTCGCCCTCCCCGAGCTTGCGATCTGCGCGTGCAGCGGCGAGGCCGGCCCCGTCGCCGGCGGCGACGACCAGGGCGCCCGCGGGCAGCTCGAGCTCTCCGAGGCACCGACCCAGCGCGGGCGAGTCGGCCGCCACCGTGATCTCGACGCTCCGGTAGTCCCCAAGCGGGGTTGGCGGGACGTGAGCCTGGGTCTCGGGATCATCGAATCCCACGTCAGCAGCCACCGCTCCTCGCTCGATCTCGTCCTTCGATTCGGCCAGGCGGTTGGCCAGGGTTCCGACAAGGTCCTGCACGGTGAGCCAGCCGCGCAGCTCGCACCCGTCGTGCGAGATGACCGGGAGCCCGTCGTGCCCGTAGAGCACGAGTTGCCGGAGCGCCTGCCCCAGATCCTCGTCGGCGAACAAGGCCTGCGGCTGACCTTCTGCGGTGACCCGGCCAACCAGTCGCTCCCAGTCAGGCTCCGGCCCGTGACCGTTGCGGCCTGAAACGGGGCTGAGTTCGCTGCTGCCGCGCGACATCGGCTGCATCACGTCCGCGACCCTCAGTCCTGCGAGCTCGCTTCCAGCCCTCGGTCGCTCGATGTCGATCCCGCGCCGCAGCAGCTTCGTGGTGTAGATGCTGCCGTAGCTGAGCTGCTTGGAAAGCGCGGCTGAGATCCCGGTGGCGAGCATCACCGGCACCGTGAGCGTGAAGTTTCCGGTCATCTCGACGACGCTGGCGATCGAGGTGAGCGGGGCCTGCGCAGCGGCGCCGAACACGCCCGCCATCCCCACCACGGCGTATACGGCCGGCGGTCCCACGGAGGCGCCGAACACATCGTTGGCCGCGATTCCGTACGCCGTGCCGGCCATCGCACCGACGAACAGGGAGGGGGCGAACACTCCTCCGGAGCCTCCGATCGAGAGCGTGACGCTGGCCGCGAGGATCTTGCCGAGCATGAAGATCACCACGAGCCACAGGACGACGTGCCCCGCGACGACCTTGTCCATCACCGGGTAGCCCACGCCGTACATCTGCGGGAGCGCCAGCAGCAGCAGGCCCAACACCAGCCCACCGACGGCCGGCCGGGCCCATTCGGGCCGACCGTTCCAGACCGTGTCACCGAGGTCCTCGAGCCTGTAGAGGAAGGTCCTGAAACCGGTTCCGATCAGGGCGGCGATCACGCCGAGAAGAGCGATCAGCAGATAGGCGGAGTCGTTCACGACGACGAGGTCATGGGGGATCCCGGTGAAGAACGGCGCCGAGCCGAAGAATGCGCGGCTGACCAGATCACCGGTGACCGCGGCGAGGCTCGTGGCGAACAGCGCGTCGAGCGAGAACTCGCGGAGCACGATCTCGAATCCGAAGAACAGTCCGGTGATCGGGGCGTTGAACGTCGCAGCGATCCCTCCGGCCGCGCCGCAGGCGACGATGATCCGCAGCTCTCGCTCGGACATGCGCACCACCTGACCGAACGTGGAGGCCAGCGCCGAGCCGATCTGGACGATCGGTCCCTCCCGGCCCACGGACCCCCCGACGCCGATGCAGATGGCGGAGGCAAGCGCCTTGACGATCGTGACGGGAGGCCGGATCCGGCCGCCGTTCTCGGCGACGGCGAGCATGACCTCCGGGACGCCGTGGCCGCGAGCCTCCCTGGCGAATCGGTTGATCACCGGGCCGTACAGCAGCCCGCCGAGGATCGGCACGATCAGCACGAACCAGAAGCCGAGCCACGGCAGGTGCACGCTGGGTGCGTGGCCCTGCTGGCCGAACTGGTCGTGTCCGGTGACCAGCCAGGTGATCGAGAAGATCAGCCAGCGAAACCCGGCTGCGCCAAGTCCCGCCGCCGCCCCGACCACGAGCGCCATGGCGGCAAGCCCCGGCCGCGAGCCGGCCAGCCATCGCGAGAAGGTCCCGAGGATCGCCGGCTGGGGGCGCGGTCGACGGGCGCGCTTCTCGTCCTGGGAGTTCACATTCCTCATCGATACACCGAGAAATACCCGTTGATATGCGCGCTGGTCAGTGCGCTGACGTTCTCCGCGGGTGCTACGCACCCGCCACACTGTCGGCATGCGAGAACAGCGCAGGCTGGCGTTCGGCTCGGCTGCCGAGCTCTATGACCGCAGGCGCCCGTCCTACCCTGCGCAGCTCGTCGACGACGTCATCGAGTATGCGCGGAATCCGGGCTCAGCCCTCGAGGTCGGCTCGGGCACCGGCCGGGCCACCTTGCTGTTCGCCGAGCGCGGGATCGCGGTGCACGGACTCGAGCCGAGCGCGGAGATGGCCGCGGTGGCCCGCCGGGCGTGCGCCGGCTACGAGGTCGAGATCGAGGAGACCGACTTCGAGCGGTTTACCGGGGGCGACGGCAGGTTCGATCTCATCTTCTCGGCCCAGGCCTGGCACTGGGTCTCACCGGACCTGCGGGTCGCGCTGGCACGGCGGGCGCTGCGCCACGGCGGTGCGCTCGCGCTGTTCTGGAACAGCGCGGACTGGAAGCGCTCACCCCATCGCCAGGCGCTGCTCGACGCCTACAGGCGAGTCACAGTCGATTGGGAGGCGGTCGGCGGCGCCGGGCCGATGCACCCGGCGGCGGACGAGCCGTTCCCGGAGCGCCCGGAGGAGGGGCTCGAGCTCCGCGCTTCGCCTGACTTCGGGGAGCCCGAGCATCGTTTCTACGAGTGGACCGAGCGGTACGCGACCGCCGCATACCTCGAGCTCATCAGCACGCACTCGGACCACCTGCTGCTGCGTGAGCACGAGCGCGAGGCACTGCTCGGCTCGGTCGCCGAGGTGCTCGACGGGCTCGGGGGCGAGCTTAAGGTCCCGTACCTGACCGCGCTGACCCTGGCCCGGACGGTGTGAGCGATGGCCGACGGCGAGCTGGGGGCGCGCGTCGAGCTGGGCGACCACCTGGTCCTGACCGGAAGCTGTTCCTGGACCGACCAGACGCTCGTCCGCGACGCCGACTGGTACCCGAAGAAGACGATGAGCGCGGAGGAGCGCCTGCGCTACTACGCCGCCGAGTTCCCGCTCACCGAGATCGACTCCACCTACTACGCGCCGCCGGCCGAGCAGCAGGCGCGGCTGTGGGCGGAGCGCACGCCGGACGGGTTTCGGTTCGACGTCAAGGCGTACTCGCTGCTGACCGGGCACCCCACCCGTCCGAAGAGCTTGTGGCGCGACCTGCGCGACGAGCTCCCCGAGGACCTCGCCGAGAAGCGCAACGTGTACGCGCATCATCTGAGCGACGAGCAGCTCGACGAGGCCTGGAGCCGGTTCGGGACCGCCCTGCACCCGCTGCACGAGGCCGATCGGCTCGGCGCGATCCTGTTCCAGTATCCGCCCTGGTTCGTCCCCAAGAAGGAGAATCGGGCCGCGGTCGAGGCGCTGCGCGAGCGGCTTCCCGATTACCGGATCGCCGTCGAGTTCCGCTCACCGATGTGGACCGCCGAGGAGCGCGACCGCAAGCGCACGCTGGCGCTGCTGCGCGAGCACGGATTGATCCACGTCGCGGTCGACGCACCGAAGGCGTCGAAGCTGCCGCGAGTACTCGCCGCCACGAATGACGAGCTCGCGATGGTCCGCTTCCACGGACGCTCGGACGAGACCTGGTCCGACACCTCCCGCACCGCCGCCGAGCGCTTCCGCTACAGGTACTCGGAGGACGAGCTCAAGGAGCTGGCGGACCAGGTCTACGATCTCACCCAGCAGGCCCGGGAGACCCACCTGCTGATGAACAACTGCTACCGCGACTACTCGGTGCGGGGTGCAGCCGAGCTGCGGGACCTGCTGGCGGGGATCGGCCCGTCGAGCTAGAGCGAGCGCTGGTAGGTGCCGAATGCCCGGGTGGCGAACCACGCCGCGACGATCAGCAGCGCCACCAGGTACCCGATGCGGCTGGCCACGAGCCCCCAGTCGGCGTGACCGAGCGCGGCCGAGCGGCCGGCCTCGGCGGCCCAGTTGACCGGGTTGAACTGCGACACCGTGCGGATCCAGCTCGGCTCGAGGCTGCGCTGCATGAGCGCGCTCGACAGGAACGTGAGCGGCAGCAGCACGAAGCTGACCGCGCCGATCAGGGCCTCACGCTGGCGGGCGAGCAGGGCCAGCCCGTTGGACAGCGACGCGAACACGGCTCCGAGCATGGCGCCGACCAGCACCAGGATCGCCACCCCGCCGACGCCGCCGGCGAAGCGCGCGCCGAGCACGAGTGCCAGGCCCACGATCAACAGGCTCTGGATCAGGATCGTGAGCACCGCCTGGGCCACGCTGCCGAGATTGAGCGCTCCGCGCCACACCGGCGCGGCCAGCGTGCGATCCATCACGCCGCTCGTCATGTCCTCGATAAAGCCCATCCCGGTCCACCCCGCCGACGACACCGCGAGCATCACCACGACGCCCGGGGCGAGGAACGCGATGTACGAGCCACCGTGGAACCCGGGGATCTCGGTCACGGCCTTGAACAGGGCCCCGAACAGCAGCAGCCAGATCAGCGGCTGCGTGAGCGTGATCCCGATCCACGCTCCCTGGCGCACCAGCGCGCGCAGATAGCGCAGGCTCACCTGCCTGGTCTGTCGTAGGGCGGTCATGCCGCCACCTCCTCTTCGTCGAAGCGCCGTCCGGCGTGGCGCAGGTACACCTCGTCGAGCGACGGGCGGGCCATCGTCAGCGACGCGGCCCGGATGCCGTGGGCGTCGAGCGCCGCCAGCACCGCCGGCACCACCGCGGCGCCGTCGCGGGCGCGGACCCGCAGCACGCGGCCGTCGACCTCGGTCAAGCCGATTCCGTCGACGCGGGCCAGGGCGCCACGAGTGGCCGCCGCGTCGCCCTCGCCGAGCTCGATTTCGATCGTGTCGCCTTCGAGGCCACGTTTGAGGGCCTCCGGCGTGCCACTGGCGACGATCTTCCCGTGGTCGACGATCGCGACCTCGTCGGCGAGCCGGTCGGCCTCCTCCAGGTAGTGGGTCGTGAGCAGGATCGTCATCCCCTCGCTGTGGGCGAGCTTCTCGACCTCCTTCCACATCTCAGAGCGGACCTCGGGATCGAGGCCGGTGGTCGGTTCGTCGAGGAACAGCACCTGGGGGCGGTGGATCAGGCCCATGGCCACGTCGAGCCGGCGCTGCATGCCGCCCGAGTAGGTCTTGACCCGGCGGTCCGCCACGGCGGCGAGGTCGAAGCGCTCCAGGGTTTCGCCGACCCGGGTCCGGAGCTCGCGGCCGCCCAGGCCGTAGAAGACCCCTTGCAGGACCATGTTCTCGCGCCCGGTGGCCTGGGGGTCGACCCCGTGCTTCTGCCCGACGACGCCGATCGCCCGGCGCGCGGCCTGCGGATCGGCGAGCACGTCAATGCCCGCCACAAACGCGGTGCCACTGTCCGGGCGCGACAGCGCGGTGAGGATGCGCACGGTCGTCGACTTGCCGGCGCCGTTCGGGCCGAGCAGCCCGAACACGGTCCCGGCCTCCACGGAAATGGTGAGGCCGTCGAGCGCCCGGACGTCGGGCGGGTACGTCTTGACGAGATCTCTCGCCACAATCGCTTCGGTCATTTGCCTGTGATCCGATCTGTGACTAGGATTACCTTGATCGGCAGATAGCTTAATCATCAAGCATTTCAATTGTCAAGCGAAAAACGACAGCTGTTCGATGAACTGCTCAGCGAGGTGCGCCGCTCGCAGAACGCCACCGCCCGCTTCGACCAGGCGGTTGCCGATGCGCTCGGCATCGGGCGCACCGAGATGCGGTGCCTCGACTTCCTCGACCGGATGGGGCCGGGGACAGCGGGTCAGCTCGCGGAGGAGACCGGGCTGACCACCGGAGCGATCACGGCCGTGATCGATCGCCTCGAACGCGCCGGCCTGGCGCGCCGCAGAGCGGACCCCGGCGATCGCCGCCGCGTTCTCGTCGAGCCGACCGCGAAGGCCATCGGGCTCGGGCAGCGCTTCTACGGCGAGCACATGAAGCAGTCGGAGCGCATCTACCGCCGCTACACCGAGGAGGAGCTCGCGCTCCTCCTGGAATTCGTGCGCGAGGGACGCCAGTTCAACGACCGTCAGGCCGAGCGGCTCGAGCAAGACAGCCGCCGTCCGCGCCGGCGTACCTCATAGGTACGGAGCCGTACTTCTCAGTTATGATGCGAGGCCGTGCCGGACTCCCTGGTCGCGAGCCATCCCGATATCGCGCCGCTATTGAACTTTCGCCCGCAGCGCGCCCGTCTGCTCGAGGCGATGGTGCGCGCCGTGGCCGAGAAGGGGTACGAGCAGGCGACCGTCGCTGACGCGGTGCGCCTGGCGCGCGTCTCGCGCGGGACCTTCTACGAGCTGTTCGAGTCCAAGGAGGCGTGCCTGCTCGCCGCCTATCGCGTGGGCAACGAGGTGCTGGAGGAGCGGATCGACGTGGCGATCCGCGATGCCGGGGACTGGCGGGACGAGATGCGCCTGGGCCTGCGCGCGTACCTGCTCGCCCTGGACCAGGATCCGGTGTTCGCGCGCGTGTCGCTGATCGAGGCTTCGGTCGTATGGAGCGAGCGCGACGCCGTCCTGCGGCGGTTTGCGGCGCGTTACGGCAAGACCTTCGCCAAGTCGGGCCGGCCGGTTCCGCCGGACGAGGCGCTGTACCTGCTCGCGGTCGGGGTGCATGAACTGGCGTGCTCGCGGGTGCGCGCCGGCGAGGGCGTGCTCGGCCTCGAGGACATCTTGGTGGGCTGCGCGGTGCGGCTCGTGTGCAAGGAGGAATCATGGACCTGACGTTCACCGAGTCGGAGCTCGCGTTTCGCGACGAGCTGCGCTCCTGGTTTGCCGATCACGATCCCGGCGAGGAGCCGGTCGGCGAGGGCGACGAGAACTGGCGGTGGCGCCGCGACTTCCAGCGCAAGCTCGCCGATGACGGGTGGGCCGCCGTCCACTGGCCTCGCGAGTACGGCGGCCGTGGTGCGACGCTCACCGAGTCCGCGATCTTCTTCGAGGAGTTGGGCCGCTCGGGCGCCCCGCTGCCGGTCAACGTCCTCGGGATCCTGCTCGCCGGGCCGACGATCATGGCCTGGGGCTCAGGCGAGCAGAAGGAGCGCTACCTGGCGCCGATCCTGACCGCCGAGGAGATCTGGTGCCAGGGCTTCTCCGAGCCCGACGCCGGCTCCGATCTGGCCTCGTTGAAGACCCGCGCCGTCAAGGAGGGCGACGAGTGGGTCGTCACCGGCCAAAAGGTGTGGACGAGCGGCGCCCAGTACTCGAAGTGGTGCATGCTCGTGGCGCGGACCGACCGCGAGGCGCCGAAGCACAAGGGCCTCACCTACTTCCTGATGGACATGGAGCAGGAGGGCGTGCAGGTCCGTCCGCTGCGCCAGATCACCGGCGTCGCGGAGTTCAACGAGCTGTTCATCGACGGCGCGCGGATCCCGGACGAGAACGTCCTCGGCGGTGTCGGGAACGGCTGGAAGGTCGCGCTCACAACGCTGATGAACGAGCGCGCCGGTCTCGGGTTCTTCCTCCAGGTGCGCCTGCGCCAGCTGCTCGATCGCCTGATCGCCGAGGCCGCGGCGGAGGGCCTGCTCGAGGACCCGGTGATTGCGGACAAGCTCGGCGACCTGCACCTCCGGGCGGAGATCCTGCGGCTCACCGCCTACCGCGGGTTGACCGCGATCCAGAAGTACGGCCAGCCCGGGCCCGAGGGCTCGCTCACCAAGTGGATCTGGTCGGACACCAACCAGCAGCTCACCCAGCTCGCTGCCCAGCTGCTCGGCCCCCGGGCGCTGCGCGCTGGCGAGCCATGGGCCTACGAGCTGATGCGCGCCCGCGGCAACACGATCGAGGGCGGCACCACCGAGGTGCTCAAGAACATCGTCGCCGAGCGGGTGCTCGGTCTGCCCAAGGCCCGTTAGGAGGCAGCCATGGATTTCGATCTGACCGACGACCAGAAGGAGATCAAGGGAGTCGCCCACGAGCTGCTCGCCTCGCGCTCGCCGATGGCTCGCGTGCGAGAGGCTGCGGAGGCGTCGTCGTACGACGAATCGCTGTGGCGCGAGATCGTCGAGCTCGGCTGGCCAGGCATCGCGGTCTCAGAGGAGCATGGTGGGCAGGGCCTCGGCGCGGTGGCGCTCGGCGTGCTGCTCGAGGAGCTCGGCTACGCCTGTGCGGCCACCCCGTTCCTCTCGACCGCGGTCACCGCCGCCGTGATCCAGGGCGCCGGCTCTGCCGAGCAGCAGTCGCAGTGGCTGCCCGGCCTGGTCTCCGGCGAGCTCCGCGCCGGGCTCGGCACGCGGGAGCTCGCGGCCGACGCCGGCGGGGCCGATGTGGTGCTCCTGCTCGATGAGGCGGCGCTGGTCTCCGGGGCGGACGTCGAGGAGTTCGTCGCAATCGACCCCACCCGGCGGTTCGGGACCGTCTCCGGTGGCTCCGCCGAGCCGCTCGGCGCTGGCGCGGTCGACCGGGCCCTGACCGCGATCTCCGCCGAGGTCGTCGGCGTCTGTCAGCGAGCGCTCGACATGTCGCTCGAGTACGTCAAGGAGCGCAAGCAGTTCGGGGTCCCGGTCGGGTCATTCCAGGCCGTCGCCCACCGCTGCGCCCAGATGCTGCTCGCCACCGAGAGCGCGCGCTCCGCGGCGTACTTCGCC
>DASXOS010000051.1:0-15797 GCA_036494115.1 Solirubrobacteraceae bacterium
GACGACCCTGACGCAGGTCGTCACGGCGATTCCGGACCTCGACAACATGTCCAAGAGCGTGCCGGTTGACGCTCCCTGGACCGCGCCGAACGCGGCGGAGTGGGACGGCCAGACGCTCGAGACCTGGATCAACCAGCAGACCGGGACCAACCAGCGGTTTCGTGAGCTGGTCGCTGCGGCGACGCGGCCGATCTTCGGCGCCGAGCCCCGCGAGCTCTCCCTTCTATTCGTCCTGTTCTACATCGCCTCCTCCGGCGACGCGAGCACCCCGGGCTCGTTCGAGCGCAACTTCGATACCCGCAACGGAGCCCAGCAGTCGCGGTTCGTGGGCGGCTCGCAGACGATCGCGCTGAAGATGGCCGCGGCGCTCGGCAACCGCATCGTCCTCAGCTCGCCGGTGCGCACGATCAGTCAGCGCCGAGGCCTCGTCACCGTCGAGTCGGACAAGACGACCGTGCACGCCAAGCAGGTAATCGTGGCGCTCCCGCCCGCGCTCGCGGGTCGGATCAACTATCAGCCGATCCTTCCGTTCGAGCGCGACCAGCTCACCCAGCGCTACGGTCAGGGCACGCTGACCAAGGTCGCCGCGGTCTACGACAAGCCGTTCTGGCGCGACGCCGGGCTCAACGGGAGCGCGCTGTCGACCGGCGGTCCGGTCAGTGCCACGTTCGACGACTCGCCGCCGGACGGAAGTCCCGGCCTGGTGTTCGGCTTCGTCGGCGGCGACTACGCCCGCTCCTACAACCTGATGTCGCCGAGCGCCCGCCGCGCCGCGGTCCTGCAGCAGTTCACACAGTTCTTCGGCTCCCAGGCCGGCAACCCCACGGACTTCTTCGAGACGAGCTGGTCGGCTGAACAGTGGACCCGGGGCTGCCCGGTCGGAATCCCCAGCATGGGAACCCTGCTCGCCTACGGCGCCAGGCTCCGCGCGCCCGTGGGGCGGATCCACTGGGCCGGGACCGAGACCTCCGACTACTGGAACGGGTACATGGACGGTGCCGTCCGGTCCGGCCAGCGGGCGGCGGCCGAGGTGCTCGCCGCGCTGTAGGGTCCCGGGGGGCGACCGAGAACGAGGAGGAGCAACCCAGATGGCGACGGTTCGTGAGGCGACGTTCGAGCTGTTCCGGGCGCATGGGATGACGACGATGTTCGGCAATCCCGGATCGACGGAGCTGCCGATGCTCCGGGACTTCCCGGAGGACTTCACGTACATCCTCGGCCTCCAGGAGCTCGTCGTGGTCGGAATGGCCGACGGCTACGCGCAGGCCAGTGGCAAGCCGACGCACGTCAACCTCCACACCGCGCCCGGTGTCGGCAATGCGGTCGGCGGCATCTTCAACGCCCAGGCGAACAAGGCGCCGCTCGTCATCACCGCCGGCCAGCAGGTCCGCGCCCACGTCCTGATGGAGGCGAACCTCACCAACCGGGACGCCGTGGTCGGGCCGCAGCCGTACGTGAAGTTCTCGCACGAGCCGTCGCGCGCGCAGGACGTCCCGGCGGCCATCGCTCGCGCCATCCACCACGCCACCCTGCCCCCGAAGGGTCCGGCATTCGTGTCGATCCCAATGGACGACTGGGGCGTCGAGGCCGACGCGGATCGCTCGCGCAACGCCACGAGCCGGACCACGACCGGCCGGGCGGTTCCCAACCCCGACGCGCTCGCCGAGCTCGCGCAGAGCCTTGAGCACGCCACGAACCCGGTGATGATTGCCGGGCCGGACGTCGACGCCGCCGGCGGATGGGAGCAGGCGGTGGCGCTGGCCGAGCAGCAGCGCCTGCCGGTGTGGGCGACGCCCGCGACCGGCGGCAACCGGCTCGGGTTCCCGGAGAACCATCCGAACTTCATCGGGATCCTGCCGCCCGCGATCGGCGCGGCGAGCGAGACGCTCAAGGAATACGACCTGGTGCTCGTCGTCGGCTCGTCGGTGTTCCCGTACTACCCCTACATCCCCGGCCCACTGCTCGCCGAGGGGACGCGGCTCGTGCAGCTCACCAGCGATCCGGGCGAGGCGGCCCGCGCGCCCATGGGCGACGCGATCGTGGGTGACGTGGCGCTCGCGCTCGGCCGGCTGCTCGAGCTCGTGGGTGAGGTCGACCGTCGCGCGCCGGACGCCCGGCCCGACGCGGGCGACCCGCCGCACGCCGACCCGCTGAGCGGATCTGAGGCGATGGCCGCGCTCGCCGACGCCTGGCCCGAGGACGGCATCGCCGTGGTGGAGACGCCGTCGTCGACGGTCGCATTCCGCAACCGCCTTCGGTTGGGGAAGCCCGGCAGCTACTACTTCGGGGCCAGCGGCGGTCTCGGGTTCGGGATCTCGGCGGCGGTCGGGGTGCAGCTCGCGCAGCCGCAGCGGCCCGTGGTGTGCGTGCTCGGCGAAGGGTCGGCGCAGTACGGGATCACCGCGCTGTGGACCGCCGTCGCCTACAAGCTCCCGGTCACGTTCCTGGTGCTGCGCAACGAGGAGTACATGATCCTGAAGTGGTTCGCGGCCTTCGAGCAGGTCAACGATGCCCCTGGTCTCGAGCTGCCGGGCCTCGACGTGGCCGCGGTCGCGAGCGGGTACGGCATGAACGCGCGCACGGTGTCCGGCCGTGACGAGCTGACCGAGGCCCTGCGCGATGCAGTCGCGGCCGACGACGGGCCGCGGCTCGTGCAGGTGCAGGTCGCTTCCGGGATGTGGCTGGAGTAGGCGTGGCTGCTGGCGGGAGGACCCACTAGGCCGTGGCCGTCGCCGACCGAGCTCCCGACTGGGTCGCCGCCGGCACGCCCGAGCCGCTGCGCAGCCGGCTCGTCGACGCGGTGGGGGCCGAGCAGGTGCTCACCCGCGCGCTCGACCTCGTCCGCTACGCCTCGGACGCCAGCCCCTACCGCCTGATCCCGCAGGCGGTGGTCACGCCGCGCGACAGCGGCGACGTGGGGCGCCTGTTCGCGGCCGCCCGCGTCCACGGCTTCCCGCTCGTGTTCCGCGCCGGCGGGACCTCGCTCAACGGCCAGACCCAGACGGACTCCGTCCTCGTCGACTGCCGCCGGCACTGGCAGCGCGCCCGTGTCATCGACGGCGGCGACCGTGTGCGGGTGGGCCCGGGAATGGTGCTCGGCCACGCCAACCGGTTGCTGGCACGCCATGGGCGCAAGCTCGGCCCGGATCCGGCCAGCACCGACATCGCCTGCGTCGGCGGTGTGGTTGCCAACAACTCCGGCGGGATGCGGTGCGGCGTCGTCGCCGACTCCTATCGCACGGTCAGCGCGATGCGGTTCGTGCTCGCAAACGGTGCCGAAATCGACACCGCGGCGCCGGACGCCGCCGAGCGGTTCGCGACCGCGGCCCCCGAGCTGGCCGCGGGCCTCAGCCAGATCCGCGACGAGCTGCGCACCGACGAGGAACTGGCGGCACGAGTCAAGCGCAAGTTCGAGATCAAGAACACCACCGGCTACCGGCTGTGTGCGTTCCTCGATGCCGACGAGCCGCTCGAGATCTTCCGGCGACTGATCATCGGCTCCGAGGGGACGCTGGCCTTCCTGGCCGAGGCCACGTTCGAGACGGTGCCGCTGCGCCGGCACACCACGATCTCGCTGTCGTTCTTCGACAGCATCGACGCCGCCACCGCGGTCGTGGAGCCGCTCGTGGCCGCGGGCGCGACCGCCACCGAGATGATGGTGGCGCCGACGCTGATCGCGGCTGCCTGGAACATGCCCGGCACGCCGGCGGAGTGGAAGGAGCTCTTACCCGACTCGGCTGCGTTGCTCGTGGAGTTCCGCGCCGATCAGCCCGACGGGCTCGACGAGCCCGAGGGCAAGGCGCTCGAGATCCTCGCCGGGCACGATCCAATCGAGGAGCCGCGGTTCACCCGCGACGCCGAGGAGATCGAGATGGTGTGGCGGGTCCGCGAGGGAATGCAGGGTCTGATGGCGGCGATGCGCCCTCCCGGCGTGTCGCTGATCATGGAGGACATCTGCGTCCGCCCCCCCGACCTGGCCACGGCGGCGCACGATTTGCAGGCGCTGCTCGGGGAGCACGGTTTCCTGCAGGGACTGGCGGGCCACGCGTCGGCCGGCAACCTTCACTTCCTGCTCACGCCGAATCTCGGTGAGGAGGGCGACATCGAGCGCTACGACGCGTTCATGCACGACCTCGCGGAGCTGATCATCGGTAAGTACGACGGGTCGCTGAAGGCGGAGCACGGCACGGGCATCAACATGGCGCCGTTCGTCGAGCGTGAGTGGGGCCCACAGGCGACGGAGCTGATGTGGCGGGTCAAGCGGCTCGCCGACCCCGACGGGATCCTCGGCCCCGGAATCGTGCTCAATCGCGAGCCGGGCGTGCACCTGAACAACCTGAAGACCGCTCCGGAGATCGAGGAGTCGGTCACCAAATGCATCGAATGCGGGTTCTGCGAGCCCGTCTGCCCCTCGCGCAACGTGACCACGACGCCGCGCCAGCGGATCGCGATCAGGCGCGAGATGGCCCGGCAGCCCGCGGAGTCACCGGTGCTCGCCGCGCTCGAGCAGCAGTTCGAGTACGACGGCGTCGAGACCTGCGCGGCCGACGGCTCGTGCATGCACGCCTGTCCGGTGGGAATCGACACCGGCAAGCTGATCAAGCAGCTCCGCCGCGCCGGGCACGGCCCCCGCGCCGAGCGCGCCGGCGCCGAGCTGGCTCGGAACTACGGGTTGGCCGAGCGGGCCGCACGGGTGGGGCTGCGCGTCGGGGCTCGGGCCGCGCGGCGGTGGCGTTCGAGCGTCCCCGCCGCCGCGCCACGCGGGCTGCCGTTCACCGTGCGCGAGGGCGCCGCCGCCGTCTACATGCCCGCCTGCATCAACCGGATCTTCGGCAACGCTCCGGGCCGGAGCGAGCATCCCACGGTCCCCGAGGCGCTGGTGGCCCTATCCGCACGGGCTGGCCAGCCGCTGTGGATCCCCGACGACGTGGGCGGCCACTGCTGCGGCACGCCATGGAGCTCGAAGGGGTATGCCGATGGTCAGGAGGCGATGGCGGCATCGATGCACGACGCGCTCGCCCGCTGGAGCGACGGCGGCCGGCTGCCGGTGGTGATCGACGCCAGCTCGTGCACCCACGGTGTGGTCACCGAAATCGGGGCGGATGGGGTGGAGGTCCTCGACTCGATCGCCTGGGTCCACGACCACCTGCTCGACCGGCTCGAGCTGCGCCACCGGCTCGGGAGCATCGTCGTTCACCCGACGTGCGCCTCGACGCACCTGGGGCTGTCGGGCAAGCTCTCCGCGATCGCCCGCCGGATGGCCGACGACGTGCTCGTCCCCGCCGGCACGACGTGCTGCGGAATGGCGGGCGACCGGGGCTGGCTGCACCCCGAGCTGCCCGCGTCGGCGCTCCGCGACGTCGCACGCGAGCTCGACGGCCAGGCGTTCGACGCCTGCGTCTCGAGCAACCGCACCTGCGAAGCGGCCTTGCAAGAAGTCACCGGACGACCGTACGCTTCCTTCGTGCTGACGCTGGAGGAGCTGTCGCGCAGGTGACGGTTTCGCGCGGGCTGTGCGACTCGTGCGTCCACCAGAAGCTGATCCGCACTGGGCGGGGCTCGGAGTTCTCGATGTGCCTGCGCTCGCGCGAGGAGCCCGAGCGGTTTCCGAAGTACCCGCGGATCCCTGTTCGCGAATGCCCCGGCTATGAACGTCGGCCGGCTACTGGGGCGGGAGCGGGTTGAGGACCAGCAGGTTCGAGCCGTCCTGGGCCTGCTCGGTGCTTTCGGAGAACAGCCCGTGCGCGGTGATGACGCTGACGAGCTCGGCCTCGGGGGCGTTCGGCATCTCGGCCACCGTCGGCGGCAGTGCCTCGGGCAGCGTCTCACGCAGCGGCCGGTCGAGCCACGGCTGCAGCTCCTTACGATCGAATGCCAGCGCGATGTCGAGCGGCTTCGTCGACGAGGCCGTGTGCGGCTTCGGGCAGATGCCGGTGCATGAGGTCTGCGTGGTCTTCCCAGGCGGCAGGATGGCCACCACGGTCTGTACGCCGTGGATGTACTTGAACGTGTACAGCGCCAGCTCGAGCGCCTCGCGCCGCAACAGCAGCAGCCGGTTCGACGACGGCGTGCCCGTGCCGATCGAACAGTCCGTGCTGTTCAGGCCGCACAGGTTGTAGGCGATCGTGCCGTTCGACGGGAGTGCCTGCACGCCGCCCGGCGAGCCGCTCGAGGACAGCGCGATCTGTAGCGGGTTCGAGGGGTCGTTGAGGTTGACAGCTGTGACGACCGCGAGCTGATCCGCCGAGCTCGCGCGGTAATACGGGGAGACGTAGTCGGCGATCTCCTGGGCGCCGCTCGCGCCGCTCGTGTCGGGCGACCAGCTCGACCAGTCGCCACCGCTCGAGTGGCTCGAGCCACCCGAGCCGCTGACCACGACCGCCACCACCACCGCGGCCAGGCCGAGCGCCACCAGTAGGAAGATCGCGCCCCGGAACTTGCTCGAGTGGGGCGTCTGCTCGCGGCCGGTCCGCCACCGTCGGGGCGTGAGCTTTCCGCCGCCACCCGTCGTTGGTGACTCGGTCACCGGCTCCTCCTCGGAGCGGGAGCGGAACTTCATGTCCTCCGTCATACCCGCGGCCACGTGCTCTCATCGAGCACGTCGATCTCGGGACGGACCAGGTCGACGCTGTTGAGCAGGTCGACGACCTCGTCGCCGTGCATCTCCTTGCGATGGATCAGCTCCTCGGCGATCCGCTCGACCCGCTCGCGGTTCGCCACAACCGTTGCGTACGCGGTCACGTACGCCTGGCCAAGCAGCGCGGCGGCCGAGCGCCGCTTGTCGCGGTCGTTGAGCGCGCCCGCGATCGGGTCGGAGTCGAACGGGCCGCCGCCGCCGGCGCGGCGCATGATCTGCACGCCGATCTCCTCGTAGCGCTTGAGCAGCTTCTCGCGTTCGGCCTCCGCGTCCTCCTCGTTGGCGAACCTGCCGTCGAGGTCGATCGAGTTGGGGCCCATCGCGCAGTAGCCCACCATCCACCCGGCGCGCGCCGTGGCGCTCATCACGTCGCCGCCGACACCGGTCGAGTTCTCGCCGTAGAACACGTGCTCGGCGGCCATCGCCCCCAGCGTCCACACGAGCTTCGAGAATTCGTCGCTGCGCCACGAGGAGAAGCGCTCCTGGGTCTCGATCGCCTGATGGTGGCCGAGCGAGTCACCGCGCTTGCGGATCGATAGGCGCGTCGAGAGGACATCCTTCATGTACAGGTGCCCGTTGACAGCGTGGCCGGCTTCATGGATGGCCACGGCTCGGGTCTCGTCGGGGATGTAGTCGATCGCCACCGCCGTACCGGCTTCGACGGTCGTCATCGCCTCGACGATGTCGGGCCAGCCGAAGATCTGCCGACCGTCGGCGTGCGAGTAGGTGAGCGCCAGCGAGCACACCTGCTCGATCATCGCGGGCGCGTAGCCGTTGGTGATCCGCGCCAGCTCGTCGCGGCGGCGGTCGGTGTCGAGATCGGGGTCGTGGTCGACCTTCTTCAGGTACAGGTTGAAGATGTCCTTGCGATCCTCGAGCGTCGGGGTGCGGAACCACACGTGGCGGCCCATCCGGCCGGGCCGGATCAGGGCCGGGTCGAGCCGGTCGATCGGGACGTTGGTGGCACCGATGAAGAACACCTGCTCGGTGGAGGGCTTGGGGGAGGGGAGCCGCAGCTTCGTCTTGCCGACCTTGCGCGGCACGAAGTACATCGCGTCGAGCACCGTGTTCAGCTTGTTGCTGAAGAACCGGCGCATGAACGGCGCCTCACCGATCCCGTCCATCTGCACGAGCAGCTGATTGAGCGCGAGGCCCCCCCCGCCGCCCATCCCTCCCATCCCGCCGGGGAAGATGAAGCGCTGCGCTAGCTCTGCGGGCTTGGCGAAGATCGCCGGGACGCTCGAGCCGTGCCGCTCCTCACGCGAGGCGAAAATCCGCTCGCGCCACGCGCGGGTCTCGAGGATCAGGTCGCCGGTTGGAGTGAGCGAGCCCCACGGGCCGAAGAAGCAATGGTCCTCGAAGCTCTGGCTGCCCGTCGAGGTCATCCCGGTCATCGTGCCCGCTCCGAGGCTCTGACGCCGCATCCCGACGGCGTCGATTTCGTCGATGAACACGATGCACTGGCCGCCCCACTTGCGGGCCAGCTTCTTGGCCTTGCGGATCAGCCACATCACCACGATCACGTCGATGCCGATGAACGTGGCCGCGAACCCCGAGCCGGGGATCGTCACGAAGGGGGAATTAAAGTTGGTGGCGATCGCCTTGGCGAGCATCGTCTTGCCGGTGCCGGGCGCGCCGAGGAACAGAAGGCCCCGCTCGCGCTTCCCGCCCGCCTTCTCGAACTCCTCGCCCGACTGCCAGAGCCTCACCACCCGCGCGACCTCTTCCTTCGGCTCGGCCTGGCCGCGGACGTCGTCCATCTTCACGCCCCAGTTGGCGTCGCCGGGCTCATAGCCGCGGACCTGGCGGAGGTTCGCCATCAGCAGCGGTCCGAACAGGATGAAGATGTTCGCCCCGAACAGGATCACCATGCTGATCGCCAGGTTCGGGATCTGGCCGCCGATCGAGCTCATGAAGTCGAAGATCGATTGCACGCCACCCCACCAGCTCTTGCCGCCGAAGATCGCGACCAGGGCTCCGATCGCCCCAATCAGCAGTGCCAGGAAGATCACCTTGCGGTACAGCGAGCGCCAGAACCAGGTCCGCCGCCGCGCGACCACGTCCTCCTCGGCGACCTCGCGCTCTACCCCGTACATGCTCGGCCACGGCAGGAACCGCCGCGCGAACACGTCGATCAGGCCGCGGAACGCGATCACCGCGCCCGCCGTGACCAGGATCGCCGTCAAGAACGACAGGTTCAGCTTGTCGTAGGCGACGACGAAGAACATCGGCGCCGTGAACAGGGCAACCGCCGTCGCCGCCCGCCTCAGCCGGCGCCATTCACCCGCCAGGAGCGTGGAGTCAAGCCCCACGCGCCGCGCACCGCTCCTCTGCTCGGCGTAAGCCATGTGTGGACCCTGAGAGTACAAGGGCAGGGGTGGATCCTGCGAAACTTGGTTGTTCGTGCCCGTGGAATTGTCCCGACGCGTCGCCCGCTTCAACCGGGCGGTGAACAACCCGATCCAGCGCCAGTACGCGTGGCTGCTGCCGCCCTGGGTGATCGTCTGCCACCGCGGCAGGCGCTCGGGCCGTCTGTACCGGACGCCGGTGAATGCCTACAAGCGCGGGCGCACGCTGGCAATCGTGATGCTCTACGGCGAGCGCTCGGATTGGGTGTTGAACGTGCTCGCCGGCGGCGGCCAGGTCGTTCGCGCCGGACGGACCTACGACCTGATCTCACCCAAGGTCGTCAGCCCCCGGGACGCCGTCGGGGTATCTGCGCTGGCGCGCTCTGTCGGGCGGCTCTCGGACAAGCTGCTGGTGGCCCAGCTCGCCGATCCGGCGCCCGGCTGGGGCCGCGGTCCTCGCTGACGCGTTAACGCCGGTCCGCGGTTACATTTCTGGGCGTGGGGTCGCTCCGGATCCTGGTGCGCAATCGGGGCCTCGCCCGGTGCGAGACCGTGTGGGCGCTCTCGGCCCTCGGCGGGTGGGCGTTCTCGATCATCTTCGGGCTGTACGCCTACTACGAGCACGGCCCCGGCGGCGTGGCGATGGCAGTTGCGGTGCGGATGCTTCCGGCGGCGCTGATCATGCAGCTCGGCGTGCCGTCGCCGCTGCGACGCCGGATCGGCTCAGCCCGGGCGTCGCTGCTGGTGAGCACGCTCGGCCGGTTCGTGATGCTGGAAGCGGTGGCGGTCGTCGTGTCGTTCGAGGGGCCGTTCGGCATCTTGCTCGCGCTCGCGGCGGGGTTCGAGACCGCGGGCATGGCCCACAGCTCGGCGCGGGCGCAGATGCTGAGCGAGCTCGCGCGGACCCCGACCGAGCTCGCGGTAGCGAACGCCAGCCGGATCGCGACCTGGGCGGGGTTGCTCGCCGGGGGGATCGCGGCCGGGATCCTGGTCGGCGTCACCGGAATGGACACGGCGTTCGCGGTGTCCGGCCTCGCGTTCCTGGCCGCGGCCGTGGTCGCATGGTCGCTGCCCGCGGTGCTCGCGGCCGTCGACGAGCGCCTGCCGCTGATCCCGCGGTTCCGCGCCCTGGGGGCGGTCGGGCGCAACCGGTTCGCCCGGATCCGGATCGGATGGTTCTCGGCGGCCGCGTTCGTCGACGCGGCGCTCGACCTGCTGCTGGTGATCACGGCCCTCGACCTGCTCGGGATCGGCGGCAGCGGCGTCGGCTGGTTGCGCGCGGCGTTCGCCGCCGGCGGACTGCTCGGCGGGATGGCGGCGTGGAGCGCTCTGCGGTCCGGTCGGCTCGCCGTGGCGCTCGGGATCGGCGCCGGCCTCGCCGGCATCCCGCTGGCGCTGATCGCCGCCTGGCCCTCGCTGGCCCCGGCCGCGCTCCTGGTCGGGCTGCTCGGCGTCGGGTTCGCGCTCGTCGAGGTGACGCTGTCGCTGCTCACGGGGCGGTTGGCGGCGGGGGAGATGCCGGCGGAGATCGTCGGCCTCGAAGAGCTCCTCTATCCATTCGCGCGGGCGATCGGGGCGGGTGTGTCCGCCTGGTGCGTGGTTGCGTTCGGCGACAACACCTCGCTCGTCGTGTTCGGCCTCGTGCTACCGGTGATCGGGCTGATCGGACTGTGGCCGATGTGGCGGGCCGAGCGTCGCATCGAGGTCCCCCGTGAAACGTTCGAGTCGCTGCGCTCCGCGCTCCCCGCGCTCTCGACGACGCTGCTCGAGGAGCTGGCCCTGGTCTCTCAGGAGGTGCGGTTCCGCTCCGGCGAGACGGTGCCGGCCCACGGGTCCCTGTACGTGCTCACCCGCGGTTCGGTGCGGCGCCACGGCGACCGCATCGGGGTGGGCGAAGCCTTCGGCGACCCGCTCCGCTCAGGTGCCGATCAGTTCATCGCCGAGGGCGATGTCCGCGCGGTCGTCATCCCGCGCGACACGCTGCTCGCCTGCGCCGCCGGTCGCCCGGCGGCGCGCGCAGCAGCCTCCGATGCCCCGAGGCGTGAGCGCCTCGTCCCGGTTACAGATTGACGGCTACGTACTTGATCTCGAGGTACTCGTCGATGCCTTCGGGGCCGCCCTCGCGGCCGAAGCCCGACTGCTTGATGCCGCCGAACGGGGCCGCCGGGTTCGACACCATGCCCTGGTTGAGGCCGATCATTCCGGTCTCGAGCTTCTCGCACACGCGCAGCGCGCGCTTCAGATCGCTCGTGTAGACATAGGCCACGAGGCCGTACTCGGTGTTGTTGGCCTCGGCGATCGCCTCGTCCTCGTCGCTGAAGCCCTTGACGGGGGCGACGGGACCGAAGATCTCCTCCTTGAGGAGCTTGGCGTCCTCCGGCACGTCGGTGATCACTGTGGGGTCGTAGAAGTAGCCGGCGCCGTCACGCGCGTGACCGCCGACCACCGCCTTGGCGCCGCGGCCGACGGCGTCGTCGACCAGCTCCGCGACCTTCTGGCGCTGGTTGTCGTCGATCAGGGGCCCGACCTCCACGCCGTCCTCGGTGCCGCGCCCGACCTTCATCTCGCCCATCTTCCTGGCCAGCTTCTCGGCGAACTCGTCGGCCACCGCGCCGGCGACGTGGAAGCGGTTGGCGGCCGTGCAGGCCTCGCCGATGTTGCGCATCTTCGCGATCATCGCGCCTGACACCGCGTCGTCGACGTCGGCATCGTCGAACACGATGAACGGCGCGTTCCCGCCGAGCTCCATCGACAGCCGCAGCAGGTTGCCCGAGGCCTGTTCCATCAGCTTGCGGCCGACCTCGGTCGATCCGGTGAACGACATCTTCCGCAGCCGCGGATCCGAGATCAGGGAGCCGGTCGACTCCCTCGCCGAGGACGCGGTGATCAGGTTGAGCACGCCCTCCGGCAGCCCGGCCTCCTCGAGGATCTTGACCAGCATCAGCATCGACAGCGGCGTCTGCTGGGCCGGCTTGACCACCATCGTGCAGCCGGCGGCGATCGCCGGGCCGATCTTGCGCGTTCCCATCGCCAGCGGGAAGTTCCAGGGCGTGATCAGCAGGCATGGGCCGACGGGCTGCTTCATCGTCAGCAGGCGCCCGGCTCCATTCGGCGCGGTGGCGTAGCGGCCGTCGATCCGGACCGCCTGCTCGGAGAACCAGCGCAGGAACTCGGAGCCGTAGGCGATCTCGGCCTTGGACTCGGCGAGCGGCTTGCCCATCTCGAGGGTCATCAGCAGCGCCAGCTCATCGGCGCGCTTGGTGATCGCCTCGAACGCGCGCCGCAGGATCTCGCCGCGCTCGCGCGGGGGGTGGTTGCGCCACGCCTCGGCGGCATCGACGGCGGCGTCGAGCGCGGCCTTGGCGTCGTCTTCGGAGGCGTCGGCGACCTCGCACAGCGATTCGCCGGTCGATGGGTCCTCCACAGGCAGCGTGCCCTTGGCCCCGTCGCGCCACTGGCCGGCGATGTACAGCTGCTTGGGGACCTCGTCGAGGATCTTCTGCTCTTCGGGGGCGGTGATGGTGCTCATGTCAGTGACCCTACCCCACGAGATATGCCGGCAACAGCGCGAGCGCTTCGCTGGTTAGGCTGCTCACGTGAAGCGGTTCGCGACCATGGTGATCGCGGGGCTGGCCTTGGCTGGATGCGGCTCGGGCACGAAGACCAGGACGGTGACGGTGCCCGCCGGCACGGCGCCGCCGTCGACAACGGCTCCGCCGACGACCTCCGCGCCGACCACGACCGCGCCGCGTACCGCCCCGAGCGCCCATCCGCCGACGCTCCACCTGACGACGTTCAGGTCGCCGAGCGGCAACATCGGCTGCATCATCGCCGCGACCGCCCGCTGCGATATCCGCGACCGGTCCTGGTCAGCACCCTCGCGTCCGGCGAGCTGCCCCACGGAGGTCGACTTCGGCCAGGGGTTGATTGTCGGCCATCGGGGGAACGGCCGGCTCGTCTGCGCCGGCGATACCGCGATGAACCCGCGCGCGGCCGTGCTTCGCTACGGCTTCGACACCTCGGCCGACGGATTCCGCTGCCAGAGCCGGACCTCGGGCATGACGTGTCGCAGTCTCCACACCGCGCACGGCTTCTTCATCTCGATCCAGAGCTACCGGACGTTCTGAGGCGTTTCCCTGTCCCGCGTTAACCGCGAGACGCCGGCAATCCTTGCCGGCGTCTCGCTGGGGGGTGGGGGATGTGGGGGGGTGTGAGTTGGTTATGCGGCCGATCGCAACGCCGCCGGCTCAAGCGCCACGTTCAGCACCTCGTCGATGGTCATCGCGAAGTGGAACGTCATGGCCTCGCGCACCTCTTCCGGCACGTCGTCCAGGTCGCCGCGGTTGCGCTCGGGCAGGATCACGTCGGTCAGCCCGGCGGCATGTGACGCCAGCACCTTCTGCTTGACCCCGCCGATCGGGAGCACACGTCCCTGGAGCGTGACCTCGCCGGTCATCCCGACGGTGTGCCGCACAGGCCGGCCGCTGAGCAGCGAGGACAGGGCGGTGACCATCGTGACGCCCGCGCTCGGACCGTCCTTGGGGATCGCTCCCGCCGGCACGTGCACGTGGAACGAGCGGTCCTCGAACGCCTGCCGGTCGATACCGAGATCGTCGGCATGGCCGCGGACGTAGGAGAGAGCGATCTGCGCCGACTCCTTCATCACGTCGCCGAGCTGTCCGGTCAGGGTCAGACCAGGCTTGCCGTCCATGGCCGTGGCCTCGACGAACAGCACGTCGCCACCGGCGCCGGTCACCGCCAGGCCAGTTGCCACGCCGGGCACAGCGGTCCGGATCGCGGACTCCTGGAAGAACCGCTGGCGCCCGAGGGCGTCGCGGACCTGCTCCAGATCGATGTGGACCGGGGCCGTCGTTTGGCCCGACGCGATCTTCGTCGCCGACTTGCGCAGCAGCGTCCCGAGGTCGCGCTCGAGCTGGCGAACGCCTGCCTCACGCGTGTACTCGGTCGCGATCGTGCCCAGCAGCCCGTCCTCGATGATGGCCTCATCGTCGCGCAGGCCGTTGCGCTCCAGCTGGCGTGGCCACAGGTACCCGCGGGCGATCGCCACCTTCTCGGAGGTGGTGTATCCGTCGAAGCGGATGACCTCCATCCGGTCGAGCAGCGGCCCCGGGATCGTGTCGGCGACGTTCGCCGTGGCGATGAACATGACGTTCGACAGATCGAGCTCGACGTCGAGGTAATGGTCGCGGAAGCTGTGGTTCTGCGCCGGATCCAGCACCTCGAGCAGCGCTGAGCTGGGGTCGCCGCGCCAATCGGCGCCGACCTTGTCGACCTCGTCGAGCATGATCACCGGGTTGATCGTGCCGGCGTCCCGGAGCGCCCGGACCAGCCGGCCCGGCAGCGCGCCGATGTACGTCCGCCGGTGACCGCGGATCTCGGCCTCGTCGCGCACGCCGCCGAGCGACATGCGCACGAACTCGCGGCCCGTGGCCCGCGCGATCGACTCGCCGATGCTCGTCTTGCCGGTGCCCGGAGGCCCGATCAGGGTCAGGATCGCGCCGGAGCGCTTGTCCTCGGTGATGCCGCGCTCCTGGCGCAGCTTCTTGACCGCGATGTACTCGACGATCCGGTCCTTGACGTCCTCGAGGCCGGCGTGGTCGGCGTCCAGCACCGTCCGCGCATGCTGCGGGTCGAGCCGCTCCTCGGAGCGCTTGTTCCACGGCACCGCGATCAGCCAGTCGAGGTAGGTCCGGATGACGCTGGACTCGGCGGACTGCTCGCCCATCCGCTCGAACCGGCCCAGCTCCTTCTCGGCCTGCTCGCGGACGTGGTCCGGCATCTCGGCGGCTTCGATCTTCTTGCGGTACTCGTCGATGATCGACCCGTCGTCCTCGCCGAGCTCCTTGCGGATCGACTCCATCTGCTTGCGCAGGAAGTACTCGCGCTGCTGGTTCTCGGCGCCCGACTCGACGTCGTCGCGGATCCGCTTGCGGACCTGCATCTCGGCCAGCCGCTCGCGCTGATAGCTCAGCGCCAGCTCCAGGCGCTCGGTCACGTCGATGGTCTGAAGCAGCTGGACCTTCTGCTCGTAGTTCAGATCGGGGCTGTAGCCGGCGGTGTCCGCCAGCACACCCGGCTCGGTGATGCTGCGCACGAACGCCGAGATGCGCCCATCGTCGCCGCGCAGATCGAGCAGCTCCTCGACGACGGCGCGGTACTCGCGCTCGAGGTTGCGGGTTCTGCCATCGACGGGGATCTCGTCAGGGCGCTCGTCGACCTCGACGAACAGTCGCCCATCCGGCAGCGTCTGGGCGGCGCCGGCGACGCCGCGATGGAGTCCCTGAAGGGTGACGGCTCGGCCGCCACCGGGGAGCCGGACGCGCTCCGACAGCTCGGCGACGGTCCCGACCACGGCGAACTCCTGCTCGTGGCGAGGAACGAGCAGCACCCGCTCCTCATCGCCCGCATCAACCGCGAGCGTGAGCGACATGCCCGGGAAGACGACTGCGTCCTCCATCGGGACTAGGAGAAGGCGACTCATAAGGGTTTCTTCGCTTTCGCTAGGTACTTACCAGAGATAAGTGAAGGTTAGCAAAGCGGCGACCCGCATCTAAGTCGGGTTGGCTGAGATTTTACCGCGCTCTTCGGGTCGTTCGACGCGTGCGCGCCCCGTTTGCGATGATCACGGCGTGGCTTCAGGAACAGGACAGCCGGGCCGCGGCTCGAGCTCCGGATCGAGTTCGGACCCCGACGCGGCCCACGATGTGCTGGCGGCCGAGGCGTTCGCGATGCCGGCCCGCGACCCGGACCTGAACACCAGCCCGGTCCTGCTCCCCGAGGACCCCGCCGGC
>DASXOS010000052.1:0-24146 GCA_036494115.1 Solirubrobacteraceae bacterium
GGTCGGCGATCTGCACGAGCTGCCGTTTGAGTCCGGGTCGTTCGATTGCGTCGTTTCCGTGTTCGGGATCATCTTCGCCGCCGATCCCCAGAGGGCGGTCGCCGAGCTGATGCGTGTGCTCGCTCCGAGCGGGCGCAGCCTGATCTCGGTGTGGGTGCCGGCCGGCCCGATCGACGCGATGCTCGGCGTGTTCATGCGCGCTGTCGCGCAAGCGACCGGCCCGCGGCCGCCCCGCTTTGCGTGGAACGACGAACAGGCGGTGGAAAGGCTGTTCGCGCCGCACGGCGTCGAGCCGGTCTGGCACGAGGCCGAGCTACCGATCACGTGCGGCTCGCCCAAGGAGTATCTCGACCGAGGGCGCTCCCACCCCCTGAGCCTCACCACCGCGCCGCTGCTCGAACGCGCCGGCACCGCCACCGCTGTCTACGAGGAGGCGCTCGCGGTGCTGCGCGCAGGGAACGAAAGCGCGGACGCGTTCCGCGTGACCAGCCCGTATCGCGTGATCGAGATCAAGCGTCCGTCCTGACACCTCTTAACGTCCCTGAGCTCTTGTTCGCGTCAGCACGCCTGGACGCGGACGGAGGCGTGCAGATCACGCTGCCCGACGGGACTCTCGCCGATGGAGAGCACCTGGACGACGTTCGACGGCGCGCCGGACCGTTTCACGACTCGCCGCGGGCGCGGGTCTCGCTCGTCTCGACCGACACCATCAGTCCGTGGGACCCCGTCGATTCCGCGCCAACATGCTGCTCGACGGCACAGGCGAGGACGCGCTCCTCGGCTCCACCATCGCCGTCGGCGACACGCTCCTGCACATCGGCGGACGCATCCAGCGATGCGTGATGGTCACGCGCCCCCAGCCCGGTGAGATCGACCACGACCCCAACGTCCTGCGAACGATCTCGCGCGAACGACCAGCATGCCTGGCAGTCGGCGCGATCGCGACCCGCTCCGGCATCGTCCGCGTCGGCGACGAAATCCGACCCGCCGACACGCAAGCCGTCTGACGGCATCCACGAGCGCGCGCGCCACAGAGGCCGCCGCGCGCTGTAAGCTCCAGCGAAGTCGTCGCGCCGCACCGCGCCACGGCCGCCGCGATCAAGGCGAGAGAGGAGGGGCGTTGGCCGTACCATTCCTAGGCGAGCTGAAGATCTTGAGCTTCAATTTCCCGCCGAAAGGATGGGCGTTCTGCAACGGGCAGCTGCTGCCGATCCAGCAGTACACGGCGCTGTTCTCGCTGATTGGGACGTACTACGGCGGCAACGGGACCACCACCTTCGCGCTCCCCAACCTCCAGTCGAGGGTTCCGGCGCACGTCAACTATGGCGGCGGCGCCGGCTTGCCCACCACCGTCCTGGGCCAGACTGGCGGCGAGGAGTCGGTGACGCTGCAAGCGAGCCAGGTTCCGGCCCATGTCCACCTGCTGCGGGCGCTGGGCAGCGCCGGCACGACCGAGGCGCCCGCGGGCGCGGTCTTCGCCGCTGGGACGAGCGGCCTGTACAGCAGTTCGTTCGCCAGTCCGGTCGCGCTGAATACCGCTAGCTTGCCCAACGTGGGCGGTGGCCAGCCGCACACGAACCTCCAGCCGTACCTCGTCCTGTCCGTCTGTATCGCGCTCTCAGGCGTCTACCCGTCGCGCAACTGAGATGTCGACACCATTCGTCGGAGAGATCAGGATGTTCGGGGGGAACTTCGCACCCGTGAACTGGGCGGTGTGTAGCGGCCAGGTGATCGCGATCTCCCAGAACGACACGCTCTATAGCCTGATCGGCACGACCTACGGCGGCGACGGTGTGAACACCTTCAACCTGCCTGACCTCAGATCGCGCGTTCCCGTTCACCAAGGCCAAGGCACCGGTCTGAGTAACTACGTGATCGGACAGGTCGCCGGTGTCGAGAACGTCACACTGACAACCAATCAGATCCCTAGTCACACCCACACGATCTCCGCGAATGCGGCGACCGGCGATCAAACGTCCCCCACCAACACTGTGCTCGCCGGCGGCGATGGCGTCTCGCGCTACGTGGCGGGCACGCCGGCCACGGCGATGAGCAATCAAGCCGTCAATTCCCAGGGGGGGTCCCAGCCTCACACCAACCTTCAGCCGCTGCTGGCGGTTACGTTCATCATCTGCCTCTACGGCGTCTATCCCAGCCGAAACTGACATGTCCTCACCGTTCGTCGCCGAGATCCGGATCTTCCCTTACACCTTCGCCCCTCATGGTTGGGCGTTCTGCAATGGGCAGATAATGCCGATCTCTCAGAACACCGCGTTGTTCTCGCTGATCGGCACCTTCTACGGCGGCAACGGCACAACGACCTTCGCACTTCCTAACTTCCAGGGACGGGTGCCCGTCCACCAAGGTGTGGGAAACGGTCTCTCGCCGTATGACGTCGGCGAGGAGACGGGGACTCCGACGGTGACGCTGCTCAGTACGGAGATGCCCGCACACTCGCACCAGCTCCAGGCGCACACCGGTCGCGGGGGCGCACCGCACGAGGTGCCGGTCGCCGGTGATGCTCTGACCGCCGGCGTGGGCGGCAACGCGTACGCCGCGGCTGCGCCCAATACGCAAATGATTCCGAATTCGCTGTCGGTCTATGGCGGTAGCCAGCCGCATGACAACAACATGCCGACGCTGAGCCTCAACTTCTGCATCGCGCTGTCCGGGATCTACCCGGCGCGGAACTGATCAGCTGAAGATCGCCTGGTAGCGCGCGTTGCCGTTCTCCGGCGCCAGCGGCACCACGAACAGCTCCAGCGGCGTGAGCTGCTCGTGCTCGAGCCGGTAGATGCCCTGCGGCATGATCCTGTCCACGGGGCCTTCGAATACGAGCGAGAACGGGGCCCTGATGTCGGGACGAGGAGGATTGCCGAGCGACACCGCCTCGCTCAGCCGCAGCTCGAGCGCCATCGGCTCGGGAGCGTCGGCCACCATCCGGAAGGACTCGCCGACGTGCCCGGTGAAGTCTTCGAGTGAGAGCTTGTCCAGCTCAGCCATGCGTGCGGTCGATCACCGCGGCGAACGTGGCGTCGGAGCTCTGGCTGAGCACGGGTGAGAGGAACATCGAGAACGAGCCTAGCGAGGAGTTGGACAGCCGCGGCAATCCGTGCGGAAGCGCGCCGGGACCCCCAGACGCGCGAAAGATCAGCACGAATGCCTTCTGGCTGCCGGCCAGGCGCTTCGAGACGTCATCGATCCTGATCAGCTGGAGAGGGGTGCTGTACCCGCGGACGGTGAACGACTGGCCGACGAGCGGGACGTACGTGGACCTGCGCCAGATCCCCGTCGCGGCCAGGCTCGGGCTGGCCAGAACCGAGCCGCCGATCACCGTCATGCCTGAGGCACAGCCAAGCTTGAGAGCTGTCCGGCGAGTCACCATCCGTGTCATTACCTACACCATCCCCTATCGGCCCACCACTGCGTGCAGGATATCCGACTCGGAGCCCCTGCGCTAGCCTCGCGAGCGATGGTCGACGACCCGCTCGACGCTATTAGGCGCGTTGTGATCGATGATCGATCGCTGCGGGAGCGGCTCCTGCCGCTGCGCGACCGCGACTTGTTCACGGCGGAGCTGGTGCAGCTCGCTCGCGACCGCGGGATCGAGTTGACCAGCGAGCAGGTGATGGAGGGGCTGCTGGCTGCCCGCCGGGCGAGGCTGGAGCGATGGGTGTAACCGGCGTGGCCGCGAACCCGGGGACGGTCGCGGCGCGCCATCCGCTGGTGGGATGGACGCCTATGCATGCCAGCTTCAGCGCCTCGGGACCCGTGATCCGCTGGTGCTTCACCGAAGGAGTGCAGTTCACCGATCCGTTCTTTGATCAGACGATCGAAATGTGCCTCCAGGATCCCTTCCGGCTTTTGTTCTGGCGCGAGACGGGGATCGAGGCAGCGGCCGAACTCGCGGCCGCGAGCCCCGGTCTCGAGCCCGCGGGGTTCATCTTCCACATGTCCCGTTGCGGGTCGACGCTGCTCGCGCAGATGCTGGCCGGTCTGCGCTCGACACTGGTGCTGTCCGAGCCGCCCCCGCTCGACACGATCCTGCGTGCGCGGGACGTGATTCCTGCGTTGCCGGATGCGGTGGCGGTCGATTGGCTGCGGTGGCTGGTGGCGGCCCTCGGCCAGCGCCGCCCCCCCGAGCAGTCGCGCGTAGTGATAAAGACGGACTCGTGGGCGATCTTCCAACTGCCGCTGATCCGCCGGGCGTTTCCGAACGCGGCGTGCGTGTTCCTGTACCGGGATCCGGTCGAGGTGCTGGTCTCGCAGATCGAGCGCCCCGGCTATCAGATGGTGCCGGGCGCACTTCCGCCCGGTTGGTTCGGGCTGACGCCTGAGGAGGCCACGACGGTGAGCGAAATCGATTACCGCGCGGCGGTCTTGGGCGGGGTTTGCGAGGCCGCGGTACGCGCCGCACGTGAGGGCGAGCTCACGCCGATCCCGTATACCTCGCTCCCGGGAGCCGTGGCCGACCACGTGGCGCCGCTGTTCGGGCTCGAGATCGGGCCGGATGAACGCGCGGCATTTGGACGCGCCGCCGAGCGTGACGCTAAGAACCCAGTGTTCGAATTCAGCGAGAAACCGGGCGAGAGGCGGGGCCGGGCGAGCGTGGCAGTGCGGGCAGCGGCGGAGGCGCGCATCGGGCCGTCGTTCGAGTCGCTCGAGCAACTGGTGGGAGCGCGGGCATGAACGTCCCCGATCGCATCCAGTTGCCACTCAGCTTCGATGCCGCCGCGCTGGCGGCTGAGGTGGAGGGATTGCCCGCCGAGGCCTGGGTCCCGCACTACAACCGCAGCGTCTATGAGGGCGAATGGGGCGGGGTGGCGCTTCGCTCGGTGGGCGGACGTCCCGCCCAGCTGTACCCCGACCCGGCCGCGCAGGAGCCATTCGCAGATACCGAGCTGCTCGACCGTTTGCCCGCGCACCGCAGCGCGCTTGCGCAGTTCCGCTGCCCGCTTCAGGCTGCGCGCCTGCTGGCGCTCGCGCCCGGGGCCATGATCAAGGAGCACACCGATTACATGCTGGGCTGGGAGGACGGAGAGGTCCGCGTCCACGTCCCTGTGATCACCAGCCCGCAGGTGGAGTTCATGCTCGCGGGACGCCACGTCGAGATGGCGCCGGGGGCGGCGTGGTATCTGAACTTCAGCATGCCGCACAGCGTCGCCAACCACTCGCAGCGCGACCGGATCCACCTCGTGATCGACTGCGTCGTCGACGACTGGCTGCGAGAGCTGATGCACGAGGCGATCGCCTCGGCGCCTGCAGGATGAGCGTTCGCGACACGATTGTCGAGTTCCTGCGCTCGATCGGGATTCCAGTCTCGGCTGGGGAGCTGACAGAGGAGTGCTTCCTGCCCGGAATCAAGATCTCCGGAGGCGAGATCGTCTTCGATCCGGAGCGCATGCTCTACGCCGGTGACCTGCTGCACGAGGCCGGTCACCTGGCGGTGTTGCCGGGCGCGGTGCGATCGCAGTTCGGCGAGGAGGACGGACCTGCAATCGACATGGGCCGGCTCGAGGTGCAGGCGATGGCATGGTCCTACGCTGCGGCCTTGCATCTGGGACTCGATCCGGCAATCGTGTTTCATGACGGTGGCTATCACGGGCATGCGCCCGGGCTGCTCAGGGGCTTCTCGCTCGGCGTGTACTACGGAGCCCCGGACCTGGAGGCGGTGGGGCTGACGGTGACGCCCACGAGCGCGGCGCGGTTGGGGATCCCGCCGTTTCCGCACATGATCAGGTGGCTGCGGGAATGAGTTCGCGGGTGCTCACCGCCCCGGCCTCCACCGGTAGGCAGCGCTTCGCTTCAGGCAACCGCAGCCGATGATGCGACCGCCGGCGACTCCCTGTCCAGGGGAACGCGCCAGATGCCGTAGATGTTCTGGGTCATGTACTCGGTGAGGCCCGGGACATGGGCGAGCGTCCGCATCACCTTGTAGGCGGGGTGGTCGCCGCGGTTCGTACCCATCCAGACGCACTCGAGGCCGCTGGCGGCCATGATCTGGCGGAAGCGGGCCAGCGTCATGCGGTTGATTCCGACGCCTTCCTCGAAGGTGCGAGCCGTCTTTCCCGGGGGGCGGGAGCGGCGGAACTCGTCGAAGATGACCTCCTCCGGGAAGAGCAACTGCGCGTAAGGCATCTTCGTGTTGATGTGACCCCCGAACGGGGCCTTCCAGGTTGGACCGAATCCGATCACCAAAAGGCCGCCAGGGACGAGGAGGTGGGCCATGTCCCGGACCATCTCCGCCGCGGCGGGCGACCCCGGCTGGGCTCCGTAGTGCTCGAACGAGTCCTTCGAGACGACGACGTCGAACGGTTCGAGGTCGAGCGACTTGAGATCTCCGCCGCTGCCGAAGAACTCGACGGGGAGGTCGGGATCCGTGTTGTGCAGGGTCGCCCAGGCGTATCGTGGCTCGGTGACCTCGACGCCGACGACCGCGCGCGCGCCCAACTGGGCCATCGCGATACACAGGTCTCCAGAGCCACAGCCAACGTCGAGGACGCGCTTTCCGCGCAGGTCGAACGACTCGGGCAGCCGCGCGAAGAACCGCCGCGACGACTCGGTCGGGTCGACGCTGGGCATCGTCTGATACCGCGGAATGTGGACGCCTGGCTCGACTTCGACAAGGTCCTCGGGACCCGGCGGCGTGGTCGTCAGGTCATATGCCCGCGCGATGACCGTCTTGATCCGGGGTCGCACGTGGCGCATGATAACGACGGCCCCCGGGTCGCCGTGCGGAGGCAGGCGCCTCGGCGGGCGCCGATCGCACGAATGGCCGGCGCGCCATCGGCACGAGGCTCAGCCGTCGCGCCCGCCGCTAGGCGCGCGCTTCGGTAGGCACGAACCGGCTGACCTCGATCACCTTGTCGACGGGCACCTGCGCCTGGCGGGCGGCATCGACGATCGCGTCGGGCGACGGAGCCTCATAGAGGCAGTAGGAGCGGTGCCGGTCGGCGGAGAGGAACGAGAACAGCCAGTTCACGCCGGCGTCCTCGTTGATCTGCTCGATCAGCTTCACATCGTCGCTCGTGAGGTCAAGCTGTTCGGCAAACGTGCGCTCGATCAGATACAGCGGCATTGCTCAGCGATCGTACCGAAGCGAAACCTTGGTCCGGAAGAACTTCATGCACGGTCGAGCAGACCGTGGCGGTGGGCGTACGCCGCGGCTTCGGTCCGGTTCGCGCACCCGGTCTTGCGCAGGATGCTGCGGATGTGGCTGGCCGTGGTGTGCTCGCTGATGAAGAGCTCGCGGCCGACTTCCCGATTCGAGAGCCCGCGGGCGACGAGACGAAGCACGTCCGTCTCGCGTCCGGACAACTCGTCGTCGACCGCCGGCGAGCCTCGGCCCGCGACGCCGAGCTCACGCACGTGGTTCTCGACCCTGGTCAAGCCGTGGTGGCCCGCGAGCACGCGTGCACGCTCGGTTAGCGAGCCGACGCGGTCGCGGTCGCCGACGCGCCCGCGCCGCTGGAGGACCCGGGCATGTTCTGCGAACGTGTGGGCGAGCCAGGTGTCGGCGCCCAGACGCTCGTTGAGCGTGGCCGCGTCCTCGAAGTGGCGCTCCGCCAGCTCCCACTCTCCGAGCACGCCGGCGAGCATCCCGAGGTAGCGATCAGTCGCACCGAAACACGCCACGAGGTGCCCGATCATCGCGTTGCTCCCCTGACGCGGGGCCAGCGCGGGATAGAGCCGCTCGGCGGATGCGACGTCGTCCAAGAGAACCGTGGCATCCGTGAGATAGGTGAGCGCCGCCGCCCAGTGATCCTGGCGCTGCTGGTCGAGCTCGCTCCCGACGGTCTGCTTCAGCATCGAGCGTGCCTCCGCGCCCATCCCGACCTCCGCCAAGAGCGCCGTGAGCCCGGGTCGCCAGGCGCTCGACGCCCGGTCGGCGAGCAAACGTACAACGGGTGCCAGCTCAGCGAGACGCGCCTGCTCACGGCGCACGTTGAACATCTGAATCCCGTACGCGCCGGAAGCCAGACCGCCGGCGAGCAGGCGGCTCCACTCATATGAGCGGGTCGCGGCAGCCTCGGCCTCTGGCAGGTCACCGTCGCACAGCGCGAGCGCGGATTTGTAGTGCTCGGCCACGTGGAGGTGAAACGGCTGGTTCTGAAGCCGCGCGGCCTCCAGCAGACGGCCAAGCAGGCGGCGTGCCTCGTGATGGTCGAACAGCGCGATGTAGGAGGGAACGAGCCAGCCGAGGGCCTCGGTGCGAAGATCGAAATCGTCTAGCTCCTCCCCGATTTCGAGCGCTTCGGTGAGCATCGCGTTGATCTGCTCGGTTGGGCTGCCGCTGTGCGCCCAGGCACCCACGAGCGTCTGCGCGAGCCCACGCTGGTCCCCGACTCGGCGGGCCATCGCGATCGACTCGTCGGCGGCATCCGCGGCCTCGTCCGCGCGGCCATGCAGGAACTTCGCACGGGCCAAGCCGGAGAGCACCCGAATCCGGAGCTCCGAGTCCTCGCTGCCGAGCGCGGCTGACGCCTCCTCGAGGAGCAGGACCGACGCGTCGTCGTGGAGCCCCGGCCGCCAGCAGGCCTCCTCGACGCCGACCGCGGCCCGGGCCAGGAGCTCGGCGTCATCACGCTCGCGGCCAAGCTCCGCGGCCTCCCCGAACGCGGTGAGGGCGTCGATTGCCCTGCCCGCGCGATGGTTGGCGTAGCCGAGCTCTAGATACACCTCGGCGACCTGCGCCGGGTCGTCGATGCCGAAGGCAAGCGCGGTCCGCAGGAGCTCCGCGGTCTCGCCGAAATCAAGCGAGTGCGAAGCGGCGCGCGCGGCGCGCAGGCAATAGACGATGGCCTGCTCGGTGCCGCCGACGGGCGCCGCGGCCGCGAAGTGGTGGGCGAGGACGGCCAAGCGGTCGGTGCGCTCGCTGAGCGGGTCCTTCGTGAGCAGCGCCTCGGCGACGCGGCGGTGGATCTGCGCCCGATGCAGAGTAGTGAGCCGCGAGATGACCGCCAGCCGCAGCAGCTCGTGGCTGAAGCGGTAGGCCAGACCGGCAGCGCGGGCCTCAACGACCAGCCCCTGCCTCTCTGCCTCGTCGACCGCAGTGACCACGTCGCTTTCCTCGAGGCCGCTCGCCATCCGGACGATGTCGAGCTCGAACTCGGCACCGGCGATGGCTGCGGTCTCGAGTGCGATCGACGTGTTGGGGGCGAGCCGGTCGAGCCGCTGACTGACTACGGCCTGGACCGACTCCGGCGTCTCGAGGGTACCCGCGGGCCGCCGCAGGCGCAAGCGCCCGCCGAACTGCGTCAGCCCGTCGGTATCGACGAGCTCACGCCACAACTCGGTCACCAGGAACGCGTTACCGCCGGACAGCTCCGCGATCGCCTCGGTCAGCTCGGGATCCGGCTCCACTCCGGTGTTTGCTCGAGCGAACTCGGCGACGTCCTGTGCGCTGAGCCCGCCGAGTCGAAGCCGGGCCACGGCCTCGTTGCGGCGCAACTCGATCAGCGTCTCTGTCAGTTCAGGGCCCGCGTCCTCGCCGACATCGCGATAGCTGACGACCAGCAGCACTCGGGCGTCGGAGGCGACACGCGCGAGGTGGCGCACCAGCAGGAGCGTGGGGACGTCGGCCCAATGCAGGTCCTCGATCACGAGCAGCATGCCGGCGGGCCGGGCGGCCTCCGTCAGCAGCTCGGCCACCGCGACATGTAGACGGTGGCGGTTCGTGTCGGGGTCGCTCGAAGCGGGGAGACCGGACCCGGTTCCAGGTGCCTCGACGTCCGGAAGCAGGCGGGCCAGCTCGTGTGCGGATACTCCCTCGAGCCCCGCGCCGGCCCCGCTGCGGACGAGCTGGTCGACGACATCGAGGAACGGTCGGTAGGGAACGCGGACCGCCGCATCGCAGGCTCCGGAGAGGACGACGACGCCCTCGGCGGCCACAGCCGCCGCGAGCTCCCGACCGAGCCGGGTCTTGCCCGCGCCCGCCTCGCCTGAGACGAGCGCGACACGACCGCCCTCGCCGGGCGTATGCGGCAGCAGAGCACGCAGCAGCGCCAGCTCTCGCGCCCGGCCCACGAACGCGAAGGCGGGCGAATGTCGAAGGGTCCCCGGTAGATGAGACATGTGCTCAGTAGTCAATTCGAATGATCTCGCACCGGCGCCTGTCGCGGCATGAGATGTGTCAGATCTGTCGATGTAATGAGACGCGACGGCCTATAGCTTCCTTCCAGCCGGGTCGGGGCGAGTTCGACCCGGGGACCAACCAGGAGGCAAACATGAGTGTGACCACTCCCGCCGAAGCCGCCCGCCGCGAGCTGGGCGACGGATTCGGCGCGGGCCTGATCGGGCCCGACGATGGAAGCTACGACGAGGCGCGAGCGCTGTTCAACGCGATGATCGACCGCCGCCCCGCTTTGATCGCGCGGTGCGCGAGCGCCGACGACGTGGCGCGGACGATCGCGTTCGCGCGCGAGCACGATCTGCCACTCGCGGTGCGCGGCGGTGGGCACAACGGCGGCGGCCTGGGGAGCGTCGACGACGGCGTGGTGGCCGATCTGTCGGCCCTGCGTTCGGTGAGCGTCGATCCGGCGACGCGGACCGTCCGCGTGGGCGGCGGATGCACATGGGCCGAGGTCGACGCGGCCACGTATCCGCACGGGCTATCCGTGCCGTGCGGCGTGATCTCGACCACCGGGGTCGGCGGGTTGACCCTCGGCGGTGGGATGGGGCACCTGACGCGGGCCCACGGGCTGACGATCGACAACCTGCTCGCGGCCGAGGTCGTGCTCGCTGACGGAGAGCGCGTGCGGGCCAGCGCCGACGAGGAGCCCGACCTGTTCTGGGCGCTGCGTGGCGGCGGCGGGAACTTCGGGGTCGTGACCGAGTTCACGTTCCGGGCGGCCGCGGTCTCCGACGTTGTCGGCGGCCCGACGTTCTGGCCGATCGAGCAGACCGAGGAGGTGCTGCGCGCCTACCGCGAGTTCCTCCCGACGCTGCCCAATCACGCCAGCGGATTCTTCTGCTTCCACCGGGTGCCGCCGGGACCGCCGTTCCCGGAGGAGATCCATCTGCGCCAGGTCTGCGGAATCGTGTGGTGCATCGACGCATCAGACGAGGAGGCCGAGCGGTTGATGGCACCGATGCTCGCCGTCGGAGAGCCGCTCATGCACGGGGCCGGCCGGGTGCCGCTTCCGGGTCTGAACAGCGCATTCGATCCGGTCTACGCGCCGGGTGACCAGTGGTACTGGCGGGCCGACTTCGTCGATGAGATCCCCGACGAGTCGGTGGCGCGCAATCAGGACTGGGCGACACGGATGCCGACCTGGAAGTCCGGATCCCACATCTATCCGATCGATGGCGCGGCGCACGACGTGGGGCCCACGGACACGCCGTGGGCGTACCGCGACACCCAGTTCGCGCAGGTCATCATCGGCGTTGACACCGAGCCGGCCAGCGCCCCCGCGCTCCGCGACTGGACGGTCGGGTATTGGGAGTCGCTGCACCCGTACTCGGCGGGCGGGGCCTACGTCAACTTCATGATGGACGAGGGCGATGCTCGCGTGCGGGCGACGTACGGCGCCAACTACGACCGGTTGGCACAGGTCAAGGCAGAGTACGACCCGGACAACGTGTTCCGGGTCAACCAGAACATCCGCCCGGCAGGTCAGTCGTCTGGCTGACTTGCCGGGGCGGCGCGGTCGACGGCGAGCTCGGGGGCGGCGCCGTCGACCGCGAGCTCGGGGGCGGCGCGGTCGACGGCGAGCTCGGGGGCGGCGCGGTCGACCGCGAGGTTGGGGGCGGCACGGTCGGCCGCTAGTTCCGGGGAGGGCGTGCCGGCGATGAGATCACCGATCCGTCGCCGGCGCGCCTCGATCCGGGCCCACCTCGCCTTGGATCGCTGCATCCGACGGCTGTCGGCGGCGTAGAAGCGCCGGGCCCAGGGGGAGCGCGGAGATGCGAGCCGGATCGCTCCCGCGAGCGACACGAACGGGACGAAGATGCCGGTGATCGCCAGCAACGGCTTGCCCTTCAGCGCCGCGATGCCGGCCAGCACGACGTCCGTCCCCACAGCGACCGCCAGCGTGGTCACCGATGAGGTGTTGTCGTGCACGTCGAATGGGGAGAGCCCCAGCACGATCAGGCCGCCGATCAAAAGGGCGATCACCACCGCGTCGAGCGAGGACCGGCCCTCCTCGGCCCAGTAGACGTCGCGCAGGTAGATCCACAGCGCGAACTCGTCGAGGGTCAGCCCCATGCCGATCCCGAAGACGGCCGCGAAGACGTCGGTCCAGAAGCTGACGTCCTTGACGACGAAGCTGAGGAACCCGCTGAACATCATCAGCACGATCCCCCACACCAGGTGATGCAGGTGCAGCCCGCTGTCGGTGGTGACGCTGCCGGGCCACCAGGGCACCCTCGGGCTGCGCATCAGCCGCGCGCTCGTGCGGATGAACAGGAATGTGCACAGGAACGCGGTCAGGAGCACGAACCCGGCACGCTGAGTGCTGAGGTCCAGGAAATGGTTCGGAAGGTCGAAGCTGACGGTGAGCGCGGAGGCAGCGATGATGCGGCAGACCGTACCGCCCCGTCAGGCGGGGCGAAAACCCTTCGCGCGGGTCAGGCTTCGACGCCCGCGGGGGCGCTCGCGAACCAGGTGGCGATCATGTCTTCGTCGCCGTGCTCCTCCGACGCCTTCAGCATCTGGTCACGGATCGTCGCGAACAGCGGCAGGTCGAGATCGTGCCGGGAGGCGCTCTCGTTGATCAACCCGGCGTCCTTGGCGGCGAGCGCGAGCTTGAACATCGGCTCGAAGTTGTGCTCGAGGATCGCCTTGCCCTTCATCCGCAGATAGGGGAGATCGAGCGTGCCGCCATCGATCGCCTCGAAGATCAGCGAGGGATCGAGACCCACCCCCTGGGCGAGCGCGACCGTCTCCGCGCAGCCCTCGGTCACGGTCAGGACCCAGCTGTTGACGACCATCTTCAGGCGCTGGCCGTCGCCGACGTTGCCGCCCACCCACATGGTCTTCTGACCGACGGCGTCGAAGACCGGCTGGACCCGGTCGCGGAGGTCCTCGGACCCGGAGGCGAGCACCACGAGCTTGCCGTCCTCGGCGGGCTGCTTGGTCCCGAGGACGGGCGCGTCGAGCAGCGTCACGTCGTGGCTGCGCGCCAGCTCCGCGCAGCGCTCGGTTGCGGCTTCGCCGATCGTGCTCATCTGAAGCCAGATGGCGTCATCGCCGAGGACGCCGAGGATCGGCTCGATCACGTCGGTCACAGCGTCGCCGTCGGCGAGCATCGTCAGCACGATCGTCGCGCTGGAGACGCACCGGGACGGGGAGTCGATGACGTCCACTCCGTGCTCGCCGAGCGGCTCGGCCTTTTCGATGGACCGGTTCCAGGCCGCCGTGTCGATTCCGGCGTTCGCGATGTTCCGGGCCATCGGGAAGCCCATCGTGCTGCCGGCCCCGAGGACCGCCACCCGTTCGTTCGCAGCCATGGTGGATCTCCTTTTCGTTGATCAGAGGGTCTCTTCCGCCTTCTTGTAGGCGATCTGGAGCATCTCGGAGCCGAAGAAGGCGGTGAACACCGACGCCACCATGCGGGTGAACCGCGGCGCCACCAGCAGGCCGGCGACGAACCCGGCGCTCGTCCACATCCCCAGGCAGTACGGGCAGACGAGAAGCTCGCCGACCGCGCGGCGCAGGCCGCCCCCGCGGGGCTGCTCACTGACCTCACCCGGGCCCCCCTCACCTTCGTAGCGGGTGAACGGCGCCCGCAGCGGGGTCGCCACGCGGTCCTTGGAGATCATCCGCGAGGCCTTGTGGCTGGCCACCGTCACAAGGGCCAGGTCGCGTCCGTCGATGCGGTCGGGCATCTGACGGCCGGCGGCGCGGAACCAGGCCGCGAACGCGCCGGAGAGGGCCAAAAACAGCGAGATCAGAACGCCGTAGCTGCGGACGGGAATGTCGCGGTCAGGCGCGTAATTTTCAAAGAATTCGGTTTCTAGGCTGGAAGTCGTCATCGACGGAGGCTTACCCGAAGGTGCTCGGACGAACCACCCTCACCATGGCGTATCGTCACGCCCCGTGGTGAGGATCGAGACCGCGGCGGACCTCCGAGGGCGCTTCGAGGGGCAGCTCGTTCTGGTCGAGCCGCTCGGGCCGCAACACGCCGATGGTTTGTTGGCCGCAGCGGGCGAAGAGAACGTGTTCCAATGGCTGCCCGAGGACCTCGGTTCCTCACCGGAGCAGACCGAGCGATGGCTGGCAACCGCGGTCGCAGCCGGCGAGGCCGGACGCGAGGTACCGTTCGCGATCCTCGCAGAGGGACGGGTCGTCGGCTCCACGAGGTTCCTGGAGATCCGGCCCGAGCACCTGCGCGCCGAGGTCGGCTGGACCTGGCTGGCGCCGAGCGTCTGGGGCCGGGGAGTGAACGTCGAGACGAAGCTGCTGCTGCTGACCCAGGCCTTCGAGTCGGCCGGGTGTCGCCGGGTCGAGTTCAAGACCGACGCTCGGAACGCGCGCTCCCGGGGTGCGCTCGAGGCGCTCGGTGCGACGTTCGAAGGGATCTTTCGCAAGCACATGGTCGTCCAGCGCGGCGAGCCGCGCGACTCCGCGTACTACTCGGTGATCGATGATGAGTGGCCGGAGGTGATGGCCCTGCTCGAGCGGCGCCTCGAACACCATCTCGAAGCCGAGAGGACTCGATGACGCGGCTCTTCCCCGGCGTGATCGCGCTGGCGTTGAGCGGGGCGCTGATGACCGGCTCCGCGGCGGCGTCCGATCCGGACTGCACGGCCAGCTACGGCGGGGCGGCTCCCCATAGCGGTGCGCCGATCCGGTTCGGGGTCGATCCCGGCATCGCCGGGAGCGCCGGCGGGGTCCAGCTGCCCTCGGTTCCCGACGATCTGGCCAAGGATCTGGCCGCGCTCAGGCAGTTGCGGCCGCCGGGCAAGGCGCTCGTGCTGCGGCTGAACCGGATGTTCTGGTCCGACGGCAACGCCGGGATCGCCCGGTTCCAGCGGACGGCGAACCAGGACAGCAAGGCTGGGTTCGACGTCGAGATCCAGGTCCGCTACCACCCGGCCGACGGCGAGGCGGGCAACATCCCGGCGTGGCTCGCCTACGTGCGCCACGTCGTCGACAGCTTCGGGCCAAACCGGCACGTGGTCGCGATGACGATCACGAACGAGGTCAATCTCAGCGTCTCGCCGAACACCTCCGACGGCGCCTACGCCGGAGCGAAGGACGCGCTGATTCAGGGGATCGAGGCCGCTCACGACGAGGCACTGAAGCGCGGCGACACGCAGCTGCGGTTCGGCTTCACGTACGCCTACCGGTTCGCGCCGAACGACGACGCCGCGTTCTTCTCCTATCTGGGAGCGCACGGCGGTCCCCGGTTCACCGCCGCGCTCGGGTTCGTGGGCGTCGACTTCTATCCGGGAACGATCTATCCGCCGGCGATGGCGCCGGGCGACACCTACCGCGCGGAGTTCGCCCAGGCGGCGGCCGTCGTCAGAGACTGCTTCGCGCCGATGGCGGGGATCGGAGCGCGCGTCCCGATCTGGATCACCGAAAACGGGGTCCCCACCGGCGCCCTGTCGGGTGCACAGCAGGCGGACGCGCTCCGGCAGCTCGTGCAGGCCGCGCACGACTACTCGGGCACGTTCAACATCACCGACTATCGGTGGTTCAACCTCCGCGACTCGACCGAATCGCCGCCGGGAACCCTGGTCGGTCCGACGTTCTCCTCGGACGGCCTGCTCACCTCCGACTACACACCGAAGCCGTCGTTCGGCGCATACCGGACGCTGATCGGTCAGCTGGGCGCAAGCGAGACGCGCCCGGTGACCCATAAGCGCCACAAGCGCCATAAGCGCCACAGGGGGCACAAGCGGCACAAGCGCGGACGTCAGCCCCGGCGCCATCACCGCACATGACGGACGCACCGCTCACGCCGCATGCCCAGCACAACCGCGAGATGTGGGACCGCGCTGCCGACTCCTACCAGGAGTCCCACGGCCCTCAGCTCGACAAGGCGGGACGCAGCGCGTGGGGCGTGTGGCAGCTGCCCGAGTCAGAGCTGCAGATCCTCGGCGATGTCGCCGAACTCGATGTGCTCGAGTTCGGATGTGGAGCGGCGCAGTGGTCGATCGAGCTCCATCGCCGGGGCGCGCGGGTCACGGGGCTTGACAACTCGGCGCGCCAGCTTAAGCACGCGCGGGAGCTCATGGCCGCGGCGGGCGTCGAGTTCTCCCTCGTCCATGGCAGCGCCGAGTCGACGCCGTTCGCGTCCCGGTCATTCGACGTCGTGTTCTGCGACCACGGGGCGATGACGTTCTGCGACCCCTACCTGACGGTCCCCGAGACGGCCCGCCTGCTGCGCCCCGGAGGGCTGCTGGCGTTCTCGATGAACACGCCGATCTACGACCTGTGCTGGGACCCGGAGGCCGACGAGCAGACCGAACGGCTCGTCGCCGACTACTGGGACCTCCATGTGCTCGAGGAGCCGGGCGAGGCCACCAACTTCCAGCTCCCGTATGGCGAATGGGTCCGCCTGTTCACCGACAGCGGGTTCACCGTCGAGTCGTTAATCGAGTTGCGCCCAGCCGCCGACGCGGTCAGCAGCTACCGCGACGCTGCCGAGCGCGCGTGGGCACGGCGCTGGCCGATGGAGCACATCTGGCGCGCCCGGCGGCGGGGCGACACAGGATGAGCGACGTCCAGAGGTTGTTCGACGTCGTGGGCGATCGCCTGACCGACGCGGAGCCGGGGGTCGAGTGGGGGAAGATCATGCACTCGACCGGGCTCAAGGCGCCGAGCGGGAAGTTCTTCGCGGAAGCCCTGCACTTCGCGGACGGCGGGTGAGATCAGGCCGCGGCGCCGACCCGCTCGGGTTCCGGGGCGCGCGGTTGTGGTTGCTCGCTGAGAAGCTCGGCGGTCGCCTGCGCCGTCCGGTCCGCCCAGGCGGTGGTCGTCAGGTAGCCGAGGCACACCACCGTCACCCCGAGGCCGACCGTGATCCACCATGCGACATGGGTGGCACTCGCGAACCCGGCCCCCAGCGCGGCGGCGGTGGCGCCGCCGGCGACCGCGCCCATCACCGCGACGCCAAGCGTCGATCCGACCTGGCGGCTGGTCGAGGCAACCGCCGAGGCCACGCCGGCCTGCGACGGCGGCATGCCCGAGACGGCCGTGTTGGTGATCGGCGGGTTCACGAACGACGTGCCGGCGCCGAAGATCACGTATGACGCGAACAGGTACGCCTCCGGCGTCGTCCGGGAGAGCCGGGTGAGCATCAGGGCCCCGGCGGTGATCGCGGCGCCGCCCACCATCAGCGGGATGCGGGCGCCGCGACTGCCGACCAGCCGGCCCGAGATCGGCGCGAGGACGAGCATCGGGACCGCCATCGGAAGCATGTAGAGGCCGGCATCGAGCGGGGAGAGCCCGCGGACGCCCTGGAGGTAAAGGGTGTTGAGGAACAGGAACCCGCCGATCGACGCGAACACGCAGACCGCGATCGCGCTGGCACCGGCGAACGGGAGGCTGCGGAAGAAGCGAACTTCGATCAATGGCTCGCGGCGACGGAGCTCATAGAGCACCAGCACCACGAAGGCGATCGCCGAGAGCGCGAACAGGCCCAGGATCTCAGCGGTCAGCCATCCGCGGTCGCCGCCCTCGATGATCGCGTAGGTCAGAGACGACAGGGCGACGATCACGAGCACCTGCCCGACCGGGTCGACCCGCCGAGGATGCGGGGCGCGGGACTCAGGCACGAACAGCGCGGTGAGGATGATGGCGACGATCGTCACGGGCACGTTGACCAGGAACACGAGCCGCCAGTTCGAGGCGTCGACGAGCACACCACCGAGGACCGGGCCAAGCGCCATGCTGAGGCCGAACACGGCGCCCCACAGTCCGATCGCCTGGGCGCGCTCGCGGGGATCCTCGAACACGTTGCGGATGATCGACATCGCCACCGGGTTGAGCATGGCCCCGCCGATTGCCTGGAGCACCCGAGCCGCGATCAGGAGCCCGAGCGTCGGGGCCAGGGCGCAGAGCAGCGAGGCCAGCCCGAAGATCGCCAGCCCGGTCTGGAACACCATCCGCCTGCCGATGCGGTCCGCGGTCGACCCGGCGAGCATGAGGAGGCTCGCCAGGACGAGCGTGTAGGCGTCGATCGTCCACTGCAGGCCCGAGAGCGAGGCGTGCAGCGAGCGATGGATCGAGGGCAGCGCGACGTTCACGATCGTCGCGTCGAGCCCGACGACGAGCAGGCTCATGCAGCAGATGCCGAGCACCAGCAGCCGCCGTGGGCGGCTGAGCTCGGACTCGTGCGTAGTCTGCGGGTGGTCGCTCATCGCACCCAGACCTGCCCGCAACCGACGTGGCTCACGCGGAGCCGTTTCGATCGCCGTCGCCGGCGCGCGGCTCCTGGCCCCACTGTTCGACGAGCTGGCGGGCGATCTCGATGTCCGGGTGCAGCGGGCGATCCTGGAGCTCGGCGTCGAGGCGATCCGAGGCCAGCGCGAACAGCTCCCGCGTCCCGGCGCCGACCGGCTCATGTCCGGCCAGTCGCAGCGCCCGCACCGCGCACACCAACTCGGTCGCAACGAGTACCCGGAGTGCGGTCATCGTCTCGTGAGCGCGACGGGCTGCGATCGGCGCGAGGCTGGAGTGGGACTCGACCCCGCGCGAGACCGAGACCGTCTGCGCGGCCACCGGCGTCACCAGCGAGCGGACCTCGGCGGCGGCCGCATGTGCCGTGTACTCGAGCACCAGCGCTCCCGACTCCGGGCCCGGCCGGCGGGCCAAGAACGGCGGCAGTCCGGTCACCCCGGCGTCGAGCAGCGCGCTGACCCGGGCCGCGATTAGCGCCGCGGACTGCGCCAGCGCCGTGCGCAGGTTGTCGATCGCGTTGGCCAGCGGCGCGGCGTGCGGGTTGCCGTTGGGGAGCGCGATGCCCTCATCGGCCACGATCAGCGCGTTCTCGCCGGCGAAGTTCAGCTCGTGGATCACTGTCTCCTCGAGCGCACCGAGCGCCTCGTGGACCGCGCCGTCTACCTGCGGCAGCGCCCGGAATGGGTACGGGTCCTGGATCCCGAGCGAGCCCGGTTCGCGCGAGCGGCGCTCGAGCCCGGCCAGGAGCTCGCGCATCCGCCAGGCGACCGCGGACTGGCCCGGGCGGTGCAGCGCGGAATGAATCCGGGGGTCGAGCACGATCGGGTCGGCCGCGGCGGCTTCGAACGAGAGCGCGGCCACCGACAGCCAGGCGTCGAGCAGCGTTCGGGCGTCGACCACGAGCAGCGCGGCATGGGCGACCGTCACCGCGTTGCTCGAGATGAATGCCAGGCCATCGCGGGGACCGAGCCGTCCGCGCGGGATTCCCGCCGCGACGAGCGCCTCGCCCGCGTCGACGAGCTCGTCGCCACGCCACACGCGGCCCTGGCCGAGCAGCACAAGCGCGATGTCCGCCAGCGCCGTGAGGTCTCCGGTGCCGAGCGAGCCGAGCTCGCGGGTGAACGGCGCCAGCCGCGCGTTCAGCGCGCCGACCAGCGCCTCGAGCAGCTCTGGCGCGACCCCGGCGCCGCCGGCGCCCAGCTGGTTGGCGCGGGTGGCCATCGCGGCGCGAACGAGCTCGGCCTGGAGCACTCGCCCGGCGCCGCCGGCATGGCTGTAGAGCAGCCGCAGCGAATACTCGTCGCGCTCCCCGACCGGGATCTCGTGGTCGCGCAGCGCGCCGACACCGCTGGTGACCCCGTACATGCGCACTCCGCTGTCGAGCAGCTCGGCCACAGCGAGGTGGGCCGCTCGATTGCGCTCGCGGGCCCGGCGACCAAGCTCGGCCCGGGCGCCGCCCCGCGCGATCAGGGACACCGAGTCCGGGGTCAGGGTCAGACCGTCGAGCAGCACCGCGCCGGGGATCGTGGGTGCGTCGCGGGAGGTGAACGATCGAACCGCCATGGACGTAGTATCACCCGCCGATGCTGCCAGGCCGCGTGCGACTCACCGGACGCGACCTGCGACCGGCGGATGTGGTCGCAATCGCCCGCGGCGGGGACTCGGTGGAGGTCGCACCCGAGGCCCGCGCCCGAATCGAATCCGCCGCCGCCGCGCTCGCCCGCGCGGTGCAGGCCGGCACGCCGATTTACGGTGTCACCACCGGCCTCGGCCCGCGCGTCGTGCACGAGCTCGAGGCGGCAGCCGACGCGGGAGCGGTCTCGCTGCGAATCCTCCGTGGGAGGGCTACGGCCGTGGGCGAGCCGCTTGCGACAGAGGTGGTTCGGGCGGCGATGGCGGTGCGGTTGAACGGGCTGTGCACCGGTGGCGCCGGGGCCGGTATCGCGGTCGCCGACGGCATCGCCGCGCTTCTGGAACGCGGCGTGCACCCGGTGATCCCGCGGACCGGCTCGGTCGGGGCGGCCGACATCTGCCTGCTGGCGTTCCTGGGATTGACGCTGGTGGGGGAGGGGGAGGCCGAGCTCGGCGGGGAGCGTCTCGCGTCGGCGAATGCGCTCACGCTGGCGGGCTTACAGCCGGTCGAGCTCGGTCCAAAGGACGGCCTGGCGATCCTCTCGAGCTCGGCGGTGTCGGTCGGCGCAGCCGCGCTGGCGGCTCACGACGCGGTTGAGCTGCTCGACGCGGTGCAGGTCTCGGCGGCACTTGCGATGGAGGGCTTCCGGGCCAACCTCAGCCCGCTCGACCCGCGGGCGGTGGCGGCGCGTCCGGCCCCGGGTCAGGCGTGGGCGGCGGACGGGCTGCGCGCGGTCCTCGCCGGTGGCGCGCTGGCCGAGCCGGGCGCGGCCCGCAGGCTCCAGGATCCTCTGAGCCTCCGGACCGTGAGCCAGGTCCACGGCGCGCTCAAGTCCGCCGTGGCATGGCTCGGGGAGGCGCTGGCGCCTGACCTGAACGGCGCCGCCGACAACCCGCTCGTGATCGCCGACGACGAGCGGGTGATCTCGACCGGCAACTTCCACGTGCCGGCGCTGAGCCTGGCGCTCGACGCGGCCGCAATCGCGGTGGCGCAGACCGCGTCGCTGGCGTCGGAGCGCTTCGCGCGGCTGATCACCGGCCGACTGAGCGGGCTCGCGGACAACCTGACCGAGCGCGGCGCATCGCACTCGGGATTCGCCGCGGTGGAGAAAACCGCGCAGGCGCTGACCCGGGAGATCCGGGCGCTGGCCGCGCCGCGCAGCCTCGATCCGGCCGTCGGCGCGGGCGGCGTCGAGGATGACTCGACCGGGGCGGTCACCGGCGCGCTGCGCCTGCGCGACGAGCTGGAGCGATTCCGGCTGTTGATCGCGCTCGAGCTGATGGCCGCCGCTCAGGCGGTCGACCTGGCCGGGGCTGTCGCTCGGCTGGGCGCGGGCACGGGGGTCGCGTATGGCGAGGTCCGGCGGCGGGTGGCGTTTCTCGATGACGACCGGCCGATCGGCCCCGACATCGAGCGGGTGGCCGAGGAAGCGCTGGCGAGCGGGGTCCTGCTGCAGCGCGTGCGCGACGCGACGCCGTGCTGGCACTGACCGACGACGGAATCCTCGGCGCGAGCCGCGGGTCAGGCGATCAGGATCTGATGTCTGAGAATGCGGTTGCCGTGCGCATCGCGGAGGGTCAGGACGTAATGACCGGGGCGGATCCGCCGGGAGGCGGCCAGCGCGAGCCGGTAGCTCCCGTTCCTGAGTCTCTTCGCCGAACCGACCGCGAGCACGGTGCCCCCGCGGCTGACGGTGGCGCGGGCGTGTCCGATGACGAACTGCGCCGTCCCGTGCACGACCTTGACCCGGCAGTGCTGCACGCTCTTGGCGCGGTGCTTGGTCTTTTGGTGGGAGGCCGGTTTGCAGGTGACGAGCTCGACGAGTCCCGGTGCTCCCTGTTGGCCGGCCGGTCCGGGCGGCCCCGCCGGGCCCTGCGGCCCGGTGACGGCGTCTGTACCGGTGCCGGTGAGAGCCACCGTGGCCGGTGCCTCGGCGAGGTTGCTCGCGCCGAACGCGAGCGTGGCGCTGCGTGAACCGGAAGCGGCGGCAGTGAACTGCACGCCGATCCAGCACGTGCCCTGCGGTGCCAGCGTCCGACCTGCGCAGAGATCATCGCCGGCAGGAATCGTGAAGTCGCCGGCGTCGGTGCCGGAGATCGAGGCGGAACCGGTGAATCGCAGCGGCGCGGTCCCCGAATTGACGACCGGCAGCCACTGTACGGGACCTGAGTGGGAGACCGTCTGCGAGCCGAATGTCAGGGAGCTCGGGCTCGAGAGAGCGGGCGCGGGCGGTGTCACCCCGGTGAAGACGTAGCCCAATGCGTCGTGTCCCACGCACAGGGACACGGACGGGCAGGAGTCCACCGTGAACAGCGGGAGCCCCAGGTAGTAGAGGGGTCCGTTGGGATCGACTGCGGTGGGCTGGCTCCAGGTCTGACCGTCGAACGTGAGTACGTTTCCGCCGGCGTCGGAGGCGACGCAGAACGAAGAAGACGCGCACTCGACGTTCATCGAGATCCCGTCGCTCGGCTCCAGCACCGTTGGCCCATGCCAGCTCGTGCCGTCGAACGTCCAAGCGACTGCGCCCTGCGGGGTGTTGCCCTGCACCGCGACGCAGAAGCTCGATGACGCGCACGAGACGTCGTCGACCGGGCTGGGTGTGCTGACGGGGCCGCTCCAGGAGCTGCCGTCATAGGTGACCATCCGTCGATGGGCATCGATGGCGACGCAGAACGAGCTCGACGTGCAGCTCACGAAACTCAGCCCCTCGGACTCGGCGCTGACAGGGGAGCTCCAGGACGTGCCGTCATATGTGAACGCGTTGCCCGAGCCGTCAACCGCTACGCAGAATGACGTGGTCAGGCAAGACAGCGACGCCAGCGTGGAAGTGACGAAGTCGATCCGCTGCGCCGTACTCCACGAGTGACCGTTGTAGGTCTGGATGCTGTCGCCGGGGGCGACGAGCGCCACGCAGAAGCTCCCCGAGGCGCAGCTGAGCTTGCCGGCGTTGACGAGTCCGGCATGAGTCGGCGTGCTCCACGAATTCCCGTCGAACGTAAACGTCCGACCTTCCGCGTCATGTCCGAGGCAGAATGTCGCGGAGCCGCATGCGATCGTCATGCCCGCCGACCCAAGGCCAACCGGCTGCGACCAGGAGCTGCCGTCGTATTGCGTGGCCGCACCGAAGCCCGTGACCTGGAAGCCGGTGACCGCCGTGCAGAACGTGGAGGACGAGCAGGAAAGCGATTGCACGAAGTTGTTGGACCCATCGGCGATCCGGACATGGGAGCCCCATGATGTGCCGTCGTAGGTAGTCGCGAATGCGTTGTCGGTTGCCACGCAGAACGTCGTCGACGGGCACGAGACGGCGACCGATCCGATCCCGGTGCTCGCTGCGCCCCATGTGCCGCTCTTGTAGACACGGGCACGACTCTGTGTGTCGAGCGCCACGCACAAGTCACTCGATGCGCACGACACGGCGCTCACGTGCTTGCCGTTGTCGAAGTTGACAGGCGTGCTCCACGTGAACCCCTGGCCGGTGAACGTCATGTAGTGGCCGCTGCCGTCGGTGGCCATGCAGAACTGATCCGACGGGCATGTGACGGCTGTGAGCGGCTTGGTCCCGTCGATGTCCTGCACGACGGAGCCATCCGGGAGCAGCACGGCGTTCCCGTGGTCGTCGGTCGCGACGCAGAAGCTCGGCGACGCGCACGAGACGGCGCTCAGTGCATTGCCGCCGTCAACGGTGCTAGGGGTATGCCACGCGCCGTTGTCGTAGGTGACGACCGTGCCCGCGTCGCCGACCGCCAGGCAGAAAGTCGTGGTGGGACATGAGACCGACCGCAGCGGCACGTGGTTGGTGATCGGTGAAGGTTCGCTCCAGGTCGCGCCGTCGAATGTGGACGTGACGCCATCGCGCCCGACAGTGACACAGAATGTCGCAGACGAGCACGAGACTGCTGCCGGCTGGATCGCCAGATCGACCGGGTCCGGAGGCGACCACGAGAGCGACGCGGCCGCTGCCGCGGGTGCCAGCGCTGCGACTGCGATTGCCGCCACGAGAACCGGCAGCAGACGACGAACTCGTACCCCATGGCACCTCATCTTCGACACCCTCCTCGCCCCCGGAGTGAAATCGGCTGTGGCTGACCCGCGTTGCTGCCACAGTATACGTGCGGGTGCAACCCGTACAGCTTGAAGCCCGGGGCGCGCTCCCCCCGA
>DASXOS010000053.1:0-19472 GCA_036494115.1 Solirubrobacteraceae bacterium
CGACCTCGATCCGGACGTCAAGGGCTTCTACGACTTCCACTCCTGCCTGATGGAGCCGTGGGACGGCCCCGCGGCCGTCGTGTTCACCGACGGCAAGCTGGCCGGCGCCGTGCTCGACCGCAACGGCCTGCGCCCGGGCCGATGGGTGCAGGACACCGAGGGCTATGTGGTACTGGCCTCCGAGACCGGGGTGATGACGGTTGCCCCCGAGCACATCCAGCGCAAGGGTCGCCTTGCCCCCGGCAAGCTGTTCCTGGTCGACCTCGAGGAAGGGCGCGTGGTCTCCGACGAGGAGGCCAAGCGGCGGGTGGCCAGGCGAAAGCCGTACTCGGAGTGGTACGAGCGGTCGGTCGTCCACATCGCCGATCTCCCCGAGCGGGAGCCGCGCGCCCCCCGGATCGAGCCGCTGCGCTCCAAGCAGCTCGCATTCGGCTACTCGCAGGAGGATCTCAAGCTGATCATCGCGCCGATGGCGGCCAAGGGCGAGGAGCCAGTGGCGAGCATGGGCAACGACGCGGCGCTGGCCATCCTGTCCGATCGCCAGCCGCCGTTGTTCAGCTACTTCAAGCAGCTCTTCGCGCAGGTGACGAACCCGCCGATCGATCCGATCCGCGAGAGCGTGGTGATGAGCCTCCAGGCCGGGGTCGGCGCGGAGGTCAACCTGCTCGACGAGAACCCCGACCAGGCGCACATGCTGGTGATGGACCAGCCGATCCTGCGCAACTACGAGCTCGAGAAGCTCCGTCAGGTTTCTCACGACGTGTTCGACGCCGCCACGCTCGACATCACGTGGCCGATCGAGCAGGGCCCGGACGGGATGGAGATCCGGCTCTATGACCTGTGCGCCGAGGCCGCGCGCTACGTCGACAACGGTGCCAACATCCTGATCCTCTCAGACCGCAATCTCGGCCCTGAGCGGGTGGCGATGCCGTCACTGCTGGCGGTCGCGGCGGTCCACCATCACCTCGTCCGCCGCGGGACGCGCCTGCGCACCGGCCTCGTGATCGAGTCCGGCGAGCCGCGCGACATCCACCACATGGCGACGCTGATCGGCTACGGCGCAGCGGCGATCAACCCGTACCTGATGTTCGAGTCGCTCGACGAGCTCGCCGACCGCGCCCTGCTGCCTGGCGAGGTCCACCGCGAGGAGGCCGAGAAGCGGATCGTCAGGGCGATCGGCAAGGGCCTGATGACGACGATCTCGAAGATGGGCATCTCGACGATCCAGTCCTACTGCGGCGCTCAGATCTTCGAGGCCGTCGGGCTGGCGCCGGCGCTGATCGACGAGCACTTCACCGGAACGGCGTCGCGGATCGGCGGCGTCGGACTCGACGAGCTCTCGACCGAGGCGATGGAGCGTCACTTCCGCGCCTATCCGCGCACGGAGCGCGACCTGCTCCCGGTCGGCGGCGTGCTGCAGTGGCGCCGCGACGGTGAGCTCCACGTCTGGAATCCGGACACGATCGCCAAGCTCCAGCACTCGGTCCGCAACCAGAACGGCGACGCGCGCCAGACCTACGCGGACTTCGCGGAGCTCGTCAACGACGAGGCCACCCGCAGCGGATTGCTGCGCGGGCTGATGAAGCTGCGCACGCTGGACGAGCCGATTCCGCTGGACCAGGTCGAGCCGGCGACCGAGATCGTCAAGCGCTTCACCAGCGGCGCGATGAGCCTCGGTGCCCTCAGCCGCGAGGCGCACGAGACGCTGGCGATCGCCATGAACCGGATGGGGGGGCGCTCTAACACCGGCGAGGGTGGCGAGGACCCGTCGCGCTATACGGCCGATACCAACGGCGACCTGCGGCGCTCGGCGATCAAGCAGGTCGCGTCGGGCCGCTTCGGGGTGACCGTCCACTACCTGGTGAACGCCGATCAGCTCCAGATCAAGATGGCGCAGGGCGCAAAGCCGGGCGAGGGCGGCCAGCTTCCCGGGCACAAGGTCGACAACTACATCGCCCAGATCCGTCATTCGACGCCCGGCGTGGGCCTGATCTCGCCCCCGCCGCATCACGACATCTATTCGATCGAGGACCTCAAGCAGCTGATCTATGACCTGCGCTGCGCGAACCCCACCAGCTCGGTGTCGGTCAAGCTCGTCGCAGAGGTCGGGGTGGGGACGGTGGCCGCAGGCGTGGCCAAGGCCAACGCCGACCATGTCACGATCTCCGGCCACGACGGCGGCACCGGCGCCTCGCCCCAGTCCTCGGTGCAGTCCGCCGGGGTGCCCTGGGAGATCGGCCTCGCCGAGACACAGCAGACGCTGCTGCTCAACGATCTCCGCTCGCGGATCACGGTCGAGGTCGACGGCGGCATGCGCACGGGACGCGACGTGGTCATCGCCGCGCTGCTCGGCGCCGACGAGTTCGGATTCTCGACCGCGCCGCTGATCGCGATGGGCTGCATCATGATGCGCGTTTGTCACCTCAACACCTGCCCGGTGGGGGTGGCCACTCAGGATCCGGAGCTGCGCAAGCGCTTCCAGGGCACGCCCGACCATGTCACCGGCTATCTGATGATGGTGGCCGAGGAGGTGCGCCAGATCATGGCCTCGCTCGGCGTGCGGCGCATCGAGGACATGATCGGCCGCTCGGAGCTGATCGACATGGACGAGGCGATCGACCACTGGAAGGCCCGAGGCGTCGATCTCTCGATGGTGCTCTCGTCGCCGGACCTGCCTCCGGGCGCCGAGCGCCACCGCACCCGTCCGCAGGTCCCCGTGCTCGACGACGCGCTCGACTGGGAGCTCGTGCGCAAGTGCACGCCGGCGCTCGAGCACAGCGAGCCGGTGCGGCTGGGGCCGGTGCCGGTGCGGAACGTCAACCGCACGGTGGGCGGGATCCTGTCGGGCGAGATCGCGCGTCGTCACGGTGCCGAGGGCCTTCCGGACGGGACGATCGAGGTTTCCTTCCAGGGCTCGGCGGGCCAGAGCTTCGCCGCCTGGCTCGCGCCCGGAGTGACCTTCTCGCTGCGCGGCGAGACCAACGACTACGCCGGCAAGGGCCTGTCCGGCGGCACCGTCGCGGTCCGGCCGCCCGACCGGGCGCGGTTCCGCGCCGAGGAGAACATGATCGTCGGCAACACCGTCCTGTACGGCGCCACCGCGGGCCGGGCGTTCTTCCGTGGCCTGGCCGGCGAGCGCTTCGCGGTTCGCAACTCGGGGGCATGCGCGGTCGTCGAGGGCGTCGGCGACCACGGCTGTGAGTACATGACCGGCGGGCGCGTGGTCGTGCTCGGGCCCACCGGCCGGAACTTCGCCGCCGGGATGAGCGGCGGGATCGCCTACGTGTACGACAAGGACCGGGGGTTCGAGCGGCGCTGCAACTGCGAGCTCGTCGATCTCGAGGAGCTGACTGCGGATGATGTGGCGGAGGTCCAGGAGCTGATCAAGGACCACGTGCTCCGGACCGGATCGCTCGTCGGCCGCAATCTGCTCGCGTCGTGGGACCGAGGTGCCGGCGACCGGTTCGTCAAGGTGATGCCGCGCGATTACCGGCGGGCGATCGCCGAGCAGGCCGCCGAGGCCACCGCGGCCTGACGTCACACCTGGCCGCCGAGGCCACGGCGGCCTGAGCTCACAGCAGCCGCGCCGTCAGGCCCTGGATCGTGTCGATTCCGTAGCCCATCGAGGGATCGCCGTCGGTCATCACGGCGATCGCGAACGTACGACCATGGCCCTCGACGCGCGCGACCTGATGCACGAGCTGGCCGAGGTCGGTACCGCGCCACCCGCCCTTGAAGTAAACCCGGTACCCGCGGGGCCGGGCGACCGCCGGGATGCCCCAGCTCTCGTAGTCGACGATCGTCGAGAGCAGAAACCGGGCGTAGCCCCTGAACTCCGGTGGGATCAGCGCATCCATCCCGAAGAAGAACCGGGCCTGGTCGGCGGGACTGATCTGGGCGTCGGCCCAGAACCCGTCGACGGAGAAGTCGGTCATGTGCGCGGCGTGGGCCACGCCGTAGAGCCCCGACGCCCCGACGATCGACCAGGTGGTCGTCGCCGCGTCGTTGTCGGACACGTTGATCATGGGATAGAGGAAGCCGTTGCTGTGCGCGTCGATTCGGTGGTGGCCTTCGGCGTGCAGCCGACGCAGGTAGGCCACCAGCAGCATCGCCTTGACGACGCTCGCCGAGACGAACGTGCGATGCACGTCGAGCCCGGCCATCCGGCCCTCGCTGTCGATAACGGCGAACGCCGTCCGCCCGGTCCGGGCGCGCAGATACGCCGTCGCCTGGCGCACCGCTGCCGGCGAGGGGTAACCCGTCGGGAGCCTTCCGCCACCGCTGTAGCCGCGCCCCGCGCACTCCGGCGGCCGGCGTGGGGCGAGCAGCGCCCGGTCACCGGGGGCCCGGAAGCAGGCGCGCCACCGGAACGGCCCCGCCGGGAGCGCGACGGTCACCGTCAGCGCGGTCACGTAGCGACTGAGGCGTCGCGTGCGTGTCGTGCGAGCCGTGGTGAAGGCGCCGTGCGCTCCGCTTGCGAACGACCATCGCACTCGTACGTCGTTCCAGTCGAGGTCGAGGGGATGAAACAGGAGCAACCTCACCCGGGCCCGGCCGAGCGGTAGGGCCCGGAACGTCGTCGCCACCCGCCCGGCCACGCCGACGTCGACCCGGGCCGACATCCCGCTGGATTTATCGATCGCCCGGTAGCGGGTGTTCCGGTCTGGCCTGGCGGTCAGCGAGAAGCTGCCATCAGCGCCCGCCAGCGCCGTCCCGGCGGGCACGGCGTGCCGGTACGGGTACGGGCTGGCGCGGACGGCCACGGTGGCGCCGGGGGTTGCTTCCCCGCTGAGCACGACGCGATGGCCGCTGATCGACCGCTTCGGCGACGCCCGCAGTGTGACCGCGCTCGCCGGCGCAGCCGTCAATCCCGCGGCGACGGCGACGATCGCGGCGACGGTTCCTCGCACGCTGTCAGCCCTCGATCAGCTGGCGCTTCTGCTCCGCGAACTCCTCGTCGGTGAGGTCGCCGCGGTCGTGAAGCGAGGCCAGCCGCTGGAGCTGGTCGGCGATCGACGTGTCCCCCGCCGCGGTGGGCGTCGTCTGAAGCGGCGCCGAGCCGCCTCCGAACAGCGCGCCGGCCGCGCGCACGTGCTCCTGGCCGCGAGCCAGCGCTTCGCGTCCCTTCGCAAACTGGTACGCGTCATCGGAGCTCTTCAGTCGCTGCTCGGCCTCCTGGTAGGCATCGATCGCCTTGCTGTACTCGTCCTTCGCCTGAGCGCTGGCCTTCGGCATCGAGCTGTCGATGTCGAGCGCCCCGATGTCCTCGCCGAGCTTGACCAGATCGGCCTGAGCCTGCGTGCGTGAATCGGCGGCGGCCTCCCGTTGCCAATGCGACGCCCGCATCTGGCGCCGGGCGAACCGGGTGCCGAACAGCGTGGCGGGAATCAGGATCAGCACGAGGATCACGAGCGCCGCGATCAGTCCTCCGCTCGAGCTGCCGCCGTTCTGGTTACTGGGCCCGTTCGTTGTTGACGGCGCTGTCACCGTCCCCTGGTCGTTCGTGGTCGCGGTGTGCGACTGCCCGCCACCGGAGCCGGGATGGTGCCGTGCAGCGTCGGCCTTGGCGAAGCTGTCGATCGCTTTGCGCATCTGCACGACGAGCGAGTCGCCGGGGTGATTGACCGCCCGCCCCAGCCGCTCCGCGGCCGTGGTCCCGGACTCCCAAGAGGTCGTGACGTGGTAGTTGCTACCGGAGACGACGATGACCACGCCGGGCTTGTTGATGTAGTCCGCCAACGAGCTCGAGACATCGCCGGTCTGTTGGGGGTCGAACGGAGAGACGACCGCGATCCAGATCCGGCCGGGATCCTTCTTCTTGATGCGGGCGGCGAGCGATGTTCGCTGGGATCGCGAGAGCGTCGGATCTGGCTTTCCCGCAGCCTGAACCGGGTTGGACGGCAGCGATTTCCCGAGCGCCGCGACATCAACGTCACCGATCGTGACGATGTCGCCCGCGGACGCGGCCGGCGCAGCGATCACCACTGTCGCCACCAGTAGGGCAAATCCCCGTCCGATGCTCCCCGATAGGCGCAACCGTCCCCCAGTCACGAACAGCATTATCTCCACCCGTCCAGTCGCGTGCCACGAAACGACGCATGGGTATCCTCCTGCTCTCCATGGGTGAGCTCGGCGCATTCCTGAAGATCCATCGGGTCGGCTTCGACAAGCGCGACCCGGGCGAGCGCGTGCACGATTACCAGCAGTACTTCGCGCTTCAGCCCGAGGACGAGCTGAAGCGCCAGGGCGCCCGCTGCATGGACTGCGGGATCCCGTTCTGCCACGAGGGTTGTCCGCTCGGCAACCTGATCCCGGACTGGAACGACCTCGTCTACCGCGGCAAGTGGCGCGAGGCGATCGACCAGCTCCACGCGACCAACAACTTCCCAGAGTTCACCGGGCTGATCTGCCCGGCTCCGTGCGAGTCGGCGTGCGTCCTGGCGATCAACGACGATCCGGTGACCATCGAGCAGATCGAGCTGGCGATCGTGGAGCGGGCATTTGCCGAGGGCTGGGTGGTGCCAGCGCCGCCCGACCGCCGCACCGGCAAGACGGTGGCGGTCGTCGGAACGGGTCCGGCCGGCCTCGCCGCCGCCGCGGAGCTCAACGCCGGCGGGCACATGGTCACGGTGTACGAGCGCGATGAGGGACCTGGCGGCCTGTTGCGCTTCGGCGTGCCGGACGCGAAGCTGGAGAAGCGGATCATCGACCGGCGGGTGGCGATCCTCGAGCAGGAGGGGATCGAGTTCGTCTACAACACCGACGTCGGCCGCGACATCTCCGCCGAGGAGCTGAAGGAGCGCTATGACGCGATCGTCGTGGCGATCGGCTCGCGGGTTTCGCGGGACATCGACGCGCCGGGACGTGATCTGCGCGGGATCCACCCCGCGATGCCGTACCTCTACCAGCGCAACCGCTGGGTTGCCGCGCAGCAAGGCCGCCCGTCGCGCGCGCCGGCGCCGGGAACCGAGATCACCGCGGCCGGCAAGCAGGTGATCGTTGTCGGCGGCGGCGACACCGGGATGGACTGCATCTCGAACGCGCATCGCGAGGGCGCGAGCAAAGTGACGATGCTCGACGTCTACGCCGAGCTCCCTTCGAACGGCGACGATCCTCGGCACCCATGGCCGCTCCCGCCCAAGCGCACCTCGACGACGTACGCCCTGGATGAGGGAGGCAAGCGGCGGTGGGGCACAGAGGTGACCGGCTTCGGCGGCAAGGACGGCGCGGTCAGCCACGTCTATGCGCGCAAGGTGACGGGGACATCATCACGCGACTTGACACCGGTTCCGGGCAGTGAGTTCGTGCTCGAAGCCGACCTGGTCCTGATCGCGATCGGCTTCGAGCATCCGGAGCACGAGGGTGTCGTCGAACAGCTCGACCTGGCGCTCGACCGCCGCGGCAACATCCGCACCCAGATGACCTACCGCACGTCGGTCAAGGAGGTCTATGCCTGCGGCGATGCCCGGATCGGCCAGTCGCTGGTGGTGACCGCGATCGCCGAGGGGCGCAAGTGCGCGCGGATTGTCAACAAGGACCTCGGTGGCAGCCCGATGGACGCCGACCGGGAGATGCTCACGGTCGGTGCCTGGAGCGGCGAGGCCGATCGCACCCTGCGCCACGAGGCGGAAGCGGCCGGGACCGTTCGCCCCGGCGAAGAGTTCTTCAGCGGGCCGGGGACGCGGGCTCGCGACACGCGCTGACCGCGCGGTCAACCGCTCCGGGAGCGCGGTTCCTGAGCGCCTGCGGCGATTGCTGTAGATGGAAGAAGTTGCTTTGCAACATTTCTGATTTAGCGGAAATTAGGGGTTGCAAAGGTTTTTCCTCTCGGCCGGGTAGGTGCTGCTACCGTGTCCGAAACGGGCAGATCCAGACGCAACTGGGTCATCGCCAAGTTTGGTTTAGCGAAGGCTTGGGACGGGGAAACTCGCCCCTGTCGGTCAGGGAACTGCGCCCCCACTTCCCTGACTCTCCGGGGGGCCCAGATGGATCTGGGCCCCCCGGGCCTATTTTTGGGCAGAGTCTCGGCCGGTCTCGGGGCACCTCCGGGAAACTTGACGGCCCCGTCATCTTTGTCTAGGGTGCCTCGCTCGTGAGCGCCCTGCCGACAGCGTGCGTCATCGGCGCCGGCTCCTCCGGGATCGCCGCCGCCAAGGGGCTCCACGATCGCGGCATCCCGTTCGACTGCTTCGAGAAGTCCGATCAGGTGGGCGGCAACTGGGTGTTCGGGAACAAGAACGGGATGTCGTCGGCGTATCGCTCGCTGCACATCAACACCTCGCGCGAGCGGATGGAGTACTCGGACTATCCGATGCCGCCGTCGTATCCCGACTTCCCGCACCACAGCCAGATCGCGCGCTACTTCAACGACTACGTCGACCATTTCGGGTTCCGCGACAGGATCGTGTTCGAGACCGGCGTGGAGCACGCCGCTCGCGCCGCCGACGGGACCTGGACGGTCGCGCTCGACGCCGGCGAGGAGCGCCGCTACGACATGGTGCTCGTCGCCAACGGGCACCACTGGAACCCGCGCTGGCCGGAGCCCGCGTTCCCGGGCAGCTTCGACGGCGAGCAGATGCACTCCCACTACTACATCGAGAACAGCGGCTTCCGCGACAAGAACGTGCTCGTGGTGGGAATCGGCAACAGCGCGATGGACATCGCGGTCGAGGCGAGCTTCGTGGCCCGCCGGACGTTCATCTCCTCGCGCCGGGGCGCGTACATCCTCCCCAAGTATCTGTTCGGCCGCCCGCTCGATCAGATCGGCGTCAACTCGCTGACCCCGAAGCTGCCCTTCGCGTTCCGCCGGGCGCTCCTACAGACGCTGTACCGGATCGGGGTGGGAAAGGTGCAGGACTACGGGCTCCCTGAGCCGGACCACAAGATCGGCGAGGCGCACCCGACGATCTCCGCCGACTTCCTCAATCGCATCGCCCACGGCGAGATGACCTGGAAGCCGAACGTGGCCGAACTGCAGGGCGACAGCGTGAAGTTCGCGGACGGGAGCGTCGAGCCCGTCGACGTGATCGTGTGGTGCACCGGCTACAAGGTGGCGTTCCCGTTCTTCGACGAGGAGTTCATCTCCGCGCCCGAGAACGACCTGCCCCTGTACCGGCGAGTGTTCAAGCCCGGGATCGACAACCTCGCGTTCATCGCGCTGCTCCAGCCGCTGGGGGCGACGATGCCGCTGGCCGAGGCGCAGGGGCGCTGGATCGCGGCCTACCTGCGCGGCGAGTACCACCTCCCATCGGTGGCGCAGATGGAAGCCGACATCCGTCGCGAGCGCGAGAAGATGTTCAAGCGCTACGTCGCATCCAAGCGCCACACCATGCAGGTCGATTTCGACAATTACCTGTACGCGCTGGACAAGGAGCTGACGGCCGGCGCCGAGCGCGCCCGGCGGGCCGGATTCACACTGCCCGTGCCACCGCGGGCCCGGGAGGTTCCGGCGGCGGAGGCGGCGTGAGCACCGTCGCTGCCGCGGGCAAGCGCGAGCAGACCAAAGCCCAGAACCGCGCCACGATCCTCGAGGCCGCACGCGAGGTGTTCGCCGAGCTCGGTTACGACGCCGCCGGGGTGCGCGACATCGTGCGCCGCACCGACCTGGCGTCGGGAACCTTCTACAACTACTTCCGCGACAAGGAGGCGGTGTTCCGGGCGGTCATCGACGAGACCGCGCAGGAGGTCCGCCTGCGACTCCGCGCCGTACGTACTAGCTCCCGCTCGCTTGAGCAGTTCGTCGGCGACGCCTACCGCGCCTGGTTCGACTTCCTCGTCTCGGACCGGATGATGTTCGAGCTGATGCAGCGCAACACCGGCCCGATCCGGGCGCTGTTCGGTGACCCGATCCTCGGCGCAGGGGTCGACGATCTCGTCCAGGACCTCGAGGCCGCGATCGATCAGGGCGCGGTCCCGCCCCTCGACGCCCGCTACATGGCGGGCGCGATGGCCGGCGTGGCCCTCGAGCTCGGCGTGCGGATGGCCGAGCGCACCCCGCCCGACGTGGACGGCGCGGCCCGGTTCGCCACCGATCTGTTCCTCGGTGGCATCGCCCGAATGGGCGCTCGCTAACCAGCCTTCGCTCGGAATCGAGTCGTTCGTCGCATTTCGTTGCCGAACCGAGGAGGCGTGTAGTGGCTCGCGCGCATAGCGAGCTAAATGTCGATACGCCTCGCCGAATCGAGGCGGAATGCGACGAAGTGCTCGACCACAGTTCGACAAACTCGCGGCGATCCGGCGGCCGTGTCGAGTTACGTGTCATGGAGCCATAGCTCGTCACGCCCGACGGCATCTGGCGCGAGCGTCGACTTATGGTCGTGACCATCCCACCCCGAACCCTCTCCTCTCATAGCTGCCGTTCCGAGCCGCGCAGCGAACCGGGGAAGGGCCGCCACCGCGGCGCTATCCGACAGCCAACTGAGCGGCCCGGACCCGCAGGAGCTCGATCAGCTCCACGCCCTGATGAAACGGATCGGCGATCGGATCGCGACCATCCAATGGCAACGCCGCCCGCAGGCGGCCGTCCACCTCGGCCACGAGCGCCGGGCCCTCCGGCGCGAGTGAGGAATCGAGGTCGGCGAGCCGTCGCAGCGCGTCGGCGTCGGCGGCGCTCGCGTAGCGGAGGGTCACCCGGGTGACCGGCGTCTGACCGGAGTCGGTCACGCGCCCCCGGCCCGCCGCTTTGGCGAGGTCGCGTCGGTGCTCCCGGGCTGTGTTCAAGCTGAGCGGCGACGACATAACTAGCTAAATACTATAGAAGGTGACAGCACCAGTCAACTAGGATTGACGGTTATGAGCAAGTTGCAGGCCGCGCCCGGCGAGCTCGAACAGGTTCGGGCGTTTGTGAACACGATCGACATCGAAGAGGGCAGCGAGGAGCTGGCGACACCAGAGGCGCTCGGGGCGTGGCTGGGCGAGCATGGCCTGATCGAGACCCCCGCCAAGGTGAGCCAGGCCGACCTGACCCGCGCCCGTGAGGTGCGCGAGGCCCTTCGCGCGGTGCTGCTCTCGCACACGACGCGCTCACCGGCGCCCGCATCTGCGTATTCCGCGCTGGAGACCACCGCCCGCCGCGGCCGGATCAGCCTGAAGTTCGCGGACGATGGGGGCTCGGCGCTCGAGCCGGAGGCCCCGGGCGTCGACGGCTCGCTGGGCAGGCTGCTGGCCATCGTGCATTCCGCCCGGGCCGACGGGACCTGGCCGCGTCTCAAGGCGTGCCGTGACCACGGCTGCGAGTGGGCGTTCTACGACCACACCAAGAACCGCTCCGGAACCTGGTGCAACATGGCCGTGTGCGGTAACCGGGCCAAGGCTCGCAGCTACCGCGCCCGGCGCGAGCAAGCCGCGCCCTGATAACTAGTGCCCTGAGTCGTAAATTCGATGGCAGCCTCGCGGCGTCTGGACGCGCCTGACGCGCGGCGATGATCCCGCCGTACCACCAGTACGTCTTAGATCATCACCGCCCGTCAGACACGCCCAGCCACTCGCGACGCTGCTCACGAATTTCCCCCTCACGACACTAGGATTCTCCGGAGAGCCGATGCCCACTTTCTGCCGCCACAACCGCCTCATCCAGAACTGCTCGATCTGCTCGCGCGAGCAGTCGATCGAGGCGCGTCCGGTGCTCTCCTCCAGCGCGCCGCGGGTGAGCCAGCCGCGCGAGCGGACCCCCTCGTCGCAGCGCCGGCGGGGGAGCGCCTCCACAATCCAGCCGACGGGCGGCGTGCGGGTCCGGCGCCTGGCCCGGGGGGCCGATGACGGCTATCGCTCGCCACTCGTTCCCGGCCTGAAGTCGAGCGACGACGCCGAGCGGCTCGCCGCCGAACTGGCGTTCTCCGCGGACCGTCTGGAGCGGCTCGAGACCGATCCGCCGGGGCTGTATGCCGACGTCGCCGATCCGAGCACGGACATCGAGGAGCGGACCTGGCTGGCATTCCTGATCGCCTATCTGGCGCCGCTCGCCGACGAGGAGCCGTTCGCCGCGATTCGCGCGGCGCGGGTCCCGTGGGCGCAGGCGGCGCAAATGTCGCTGGGCGACGTCGCTGTCGGGCCGCGGGCGGCGCATCAGCCCGATGGCGGCCTGCGCACGGTCGAGGCCTACCGCGCCTGGGCGCAGCGCGCGGGCTCGCAGGCGGCGGCGTTCTCTGGAGAAGCCGGCTGGACCCCCGAGCGTCGCTTCGACCGCCTATTCGAGCGGCTCGCGTTGCCGGGGCTGCACCGAGATGCGCGCTATGACCTGCTGGTGACGCTGGGGCGCTTGGGAACGTATGAGCTCCAGGGCGGACGGCTGCACTTCGGCGGCGACAACGACGTGACGATCGCCGCCAAGCGGGTGTTCGGAATCGGCGACCAGTTGCTGCTCGAGCGCCGCGCCGCAGACCTGGCCGGCTCGTGCGGCGTCCCGCTCGAGGCGCTCGACCTGGCCCTCTTCAACTGGTCGCAGGCCGGGCTGCCCCAGGGTGCGGTGCGCGCGACCGGCGGCCTCGCTCCAGGCACGGAGCCCGAGCCCGAGAGTTTGGCCAGCGCGCGCGGAGCGCTTGGGCTGTAGTGCCGGGCCGGCGACAGGCTCGGGCCGCGAGGCCCGGGCGCAACTCAGGCATGGGCATCGGGTTAGCGATTGCAGGGATGCCCAGCGCAATCGTGCAGGCGGCGGCGCGTCGTCGGATCGTGCGGACTGCCGCGGCGGTGGTGCTCGCCGTCCTCGTGGCAGGCGGAGTGGCCGCGATCGGCCCGGCCACCGCGGCCCCGAGCCGCGACATCACCTCGGTGACGATCCGCTCGAGCGCGAATCCCGTCCAGAGTGGCAAGCGCGTCGTCCTCACCGGCCGCCTCACTGGCCGCCGGGCTGGTGGCGCCCAGGTCACCCTGCGGCAGCGGGTCGGGGCACAGCGCCGGTTCACCCTGGCGCAGCAGACCACCGCGAGCGGTTCTGGCGCCTATCGGTTCGCGCTCGGACCGGGGACGGTGACGACCAGCCGCCAGTGGTATGCCGCGGCCGGCGGACGCCGCAGCCGGGTGATCGCCCAGCGCGTCCGGGCCGTCGTTCGCCTGGCGACCAATTCGACGGCGGTCGACGCCGGAAACCTGATCGCGATGAGCGGCAGCGTGACCCCGTCGCACAAGGGCCAGCAGGTGCTGATCCAGCAGCGGTTCGCCGGTCCGTGGCGACAGATCGCGACCGCGAAGCTCGACCGCAGCTCGCGCTACAGCCTCACCTATCCGATGACCACGGGTGGCGTCAGCCAGATCCGGGCCGTGCTCCCGGCGGACGCGCGCAACGTCCGCTCCGACGCACCGGCGGTGACGGTCAACACGCTCAGCGGGATCCACAAGATCCAGCATGTCGTTGTGATCATGCAGGAGAACCGGTCGTTCGACACGTACTTCGGCACGTTTCCGGGAGCGGACGGGATCCCTCACGGCGCGTGCCTCCCGGACCCGTCCAACGGCGGCTGCGTGGCCCCGTTCCACGACGCGGCCGACCTGAACTATGGAGGACCGCACGGCGCCGCCAACTCGGCCGCGGACGTCGACGGCGGGGCGATGGACGGATACGTGGTCCAGGCCGAGAAGGGGTCGGGCTGCAATACCGACGATCCGAACTGCAGCCCATGCACCGAAGGCTCCCAGGCACGGTGCATCGACGTGATGGGCTACCACGACGCGCGGGAGATCCCCAACTACTGGACCTACGCCCACGATTTCGTTCTCCAGGACCACATGTTCGAGCCCAACGCCTCGTGGAGCCTTCCGCAGCATCTGTTCGAGGTGTCCGAGTGGTCGGCGTACTGCACCAATCCGTTACAGCCGTCGTCCTGTACGAACCAGCTCGAGAATCCGAACCCGATCATCCACACGAACCCACTCAGCACCGCCGCGCGGTACGCCTGGACCGACATGACGTACCTGCTGCACACGCACGACGTCAGCTGGGGCTATTACGTGCTGCAGGGCAACGAGCCCGACTGCGAGGTCGACACCGCGATGACCTGCTCACCGGTTTCGCAGAGCGCGCAGACACCGTCGATCTGGAACCCCCTGCCGCGGTTCGAGGACGTTCATCAGGACAACCAGCTCGGCAACATCCAGAGCCTCACGAAGTTCTATGCCGCCGCCCGCAACGGCACGCTGCCGAACGTGTCCTGGATCAGCCCGAGCCAGAGCGTCTCCGAGCACCCTCCCGGTCTGGTCAGCGCCGGGCAGACGTACGTGACCGGGCTAGTCAACGCGCTCATGCAGGGTCCCGACTGGGACAGCACGGCGATCTTTTTGACCTGGGATGACTGGGGCGGCTTCTATGACCACGTCCAGCCACCGGTGGCAGACCCCAATGGCTTCGGGATCCGGGTGCCGGGCATCGTCATCAGCCCCTATGCGAGGCAGGGCGTCATCGACCACCAGACGATGAGCCAGGACGCCTACAACAAGTTCATCGAGGATGACTTCCTGGGTTCTCAGCGGCTCGATCCGGCCACCGACGGCCGCCCCGACCCGCGGCCGACCGTCCGCGAGAACAACCCGCTCGTGGGCGACGTCAGCGCCGACTTCGACTTCGACCAGGCGCCGCGGCAACCGGTGATCCTCTCGCCCCATCCTGCGCCGGGTCCAGCCTCGAAGTCGCCGTAGTTCACAACCGGCCGCGAGCCTCGAGGCTCCGTCCGGACCACCACCTACCTTTCGCGGCGTCCGCATCCCCGAGCCGGAGCCGCAATGACACTGTGCTTCATCGAACCGCAGAACGCGATCCGCGTCATCGCCGATTCGGTCGGGCGCGAGGCGCGCCGGCAGATCCTGGGAGAGGTGGTCCGCGCCTGGGTGGACGAGATCCCCGAGTCAGAGCTCGACTCGCACTACGCCAAGGCGGTCGCTGACCTCGACGAGCACGACCTGTCGCTGCTCGCGGCGTGGCACGCGTCGCTCGAGGTCGGCCATCCGCTTCCCAACAAGGAGTTCCTCGTCAATGTGTTTCCCTCGCTCGGCGACAACCGGCGGGAGGCGCTGAAGATCGCTGCGGGGTTCCGCGGCGAGGAGGCGTTCGAGGCCGGGGTGGGGGAGGAGCAGGCATTCGACACGGTGCTGCCGTGGCTCTCCGAGGAGCGCTGCGTGCAGCTCGCGAACGAGTGCCTCGAGCTCTACTGCTGGGACCGGATGGGCGTCGACAACTAAGCGGGCTGCACGGCTCAGTCCTGCCCCAGCGCGGCCTCGACCTCGGCGATCGCCTCCTCGGTCTCCCTGAACCACACCGCGCTCATCCCCAGCTCACGGGCGGCGGTGCAGTTGAGCTCGATGTCGTCGACGAGCAGGGCCGCCGGCGCCGGAACGCCGAGTCGCTCGAGCGTCAGCTCGTAGATCGCAGGGTCAGGCTTGCGCACCCCGACGAAGCCCGAGTCGACGACAACGCCGAAGATCTCGTCGACGGGGAGCTTGGCGCGCCACAGCTGCTCCCACTCGCGCACGTTGTTCGTGCAAATCGCGAGCTTGAGTCCGCGGCCCCGGAGCTCTCGCATGTACTCGATCATCCGAACGTTGGGATGCAGGTGCTCGAAATAGCGCTCGCCGAACCCATGCATCTCGACCGGGCGGCCGACGCGCGATGTGAGCTCCTCGCTCAGCTCGTGCAGGAAGGCGGCCTCCGTCATCTGCCCGGTCTCGAGGTCGAACAGCGGGTTCGAGCCCCGGCGCTGCGCGATCGCCGCCATCGCGACGCCCAGATGTTGGAGCGAGATTCCCGATGCATCCTGAAACGCGGCGAACGAGTCGAGCAGGGGCGAGGTCAGCACCCCGCCGAAGTCGCTGATCACCGCCTCGATCCGGCTCATCCCGGGCGCGTGGCGAGCAGGTAGACGCCCATGCCCTCGCGCCCCCGGCTGTGCGCTCGCAGCACCGTCGCCCTGAGTTCATCGCCGAGCTGGACGTCGGGCGGCGTGGACTCGGCAGCCGTCCGCCGCGGGAACTGGTCGCCGTTCTCTTCCTCGAGCCACAGCTCGAGTCCCACCCGCCGGGGGGCACCCTCGGCGTCGTAGGTCGTCGACAGCCGGGGGTCGACGACCGGCTTGCCGTCCGCCACGTCGAGCACCGCCGCGACCACGACGTCCTTGCCGTGATGCTTGGCCTTGCGGGGCCTGAGCGCCGTCAGCGCGACGCCCTCCTCGGGCTCGAACCACATCGACACGTCGCGGATCGATGTGTACCGGGAGAGGTCGAGGCCGCTGCGGGTCGCGCGGCGGCCCAAGCAGGCGAGCTCGACGGCGGCGCCGCTCGCCGCCACCGTCCCTCGGACCTGGCAGAGCTGGTCGACACCATCCGCGCCACCGTCGAACCGATCGTGGATCGGCTCGCCAGCGGCGGTGATCGAGAGCTCGACGCCGGTCGCTGCGAGCGCCCAGTCCTCGGTTGCCTCCGCGCCTGTCAACGTGCCGCCGGTCAAGACGGAGTTGCCGCCGGGTGTCCCCACCACGAGTCTGGGCTCGCCGGCGAACCACGCCGCGCCCCACACGCCGTCGGCAAGGTTCCCGAACGTCACCGTTCGCAGCGAGGGAACAGACGCGACGCTCAAGGCTGCAGTCGGGGCTGGTCGACGTCGGTGGCGGTCGAGTCGACGTCGGACGGTCGCCCGGTGGCGCCGACCGCCCGGACCACGAAGCGGTTCTGGAGGTTGCGCCGGAGCAGGCCGCGCGTCAGCGCTCGGGTGGGCGGCAGCAGCAGCACGAGTCCGACAACGTCGGCGATAAACCCCGGGATGATCAGAAGGGTCCCGCCGAGGAGCACCAGCGCGCCGTCGAGCACCTCGCGGGTCGGCCGTCGGCCCTCCGCTACCGCTGCCTGTAGCCGCCGCCACATCAGGCGGCCCTGCGAGCGCATCACCCACAATCCGATCGGCCAGGACACGAGCAACAGGAGCAGCATGTAGAGGAAGCCGATCGCGTTGGCGACCTCGAACATCACGAACAGCTCGGCCACCGGCCACAGGAGCAGGAGCGCAATCATCGCTCTCTAGCGTACCGGGACCCGGCGGATGCGCCGGGCTTTTCTCGGCTTACGCGAGCGCCGGCGAGGAGCCGTCGAGCAGCACGCCGGGGAGGCGGTGCAGGCCGACCAGTTCGATCAGGCGCTGGATGTGCGGCTGCGCGCCGCGCAGGCGAAGCTTGCGGCCGTGCGTGCGCAGGCGTCGCGCCAGCACCGCGAAATCGACCATCAGCGAGGAGTCGGCGAACTTCAACTCCGTGAGATCGACGACGACATCCGCCTGAGAGCGGATGGCGCGGGTGAGGGCAGGACGGCGCGAACTCTGCGTGATCCGGTCCTCGTCCCCGCTGCAGCGAAGCATCGCTCGGGTGTCATCGAAGACGACGATGGCGGACAAACCTACCGAAAGATGGCCCGGCGCCGCAAGCTGGGGGCCAGGAATTTCAACGCTCGGCCGGCGGAGCAGCACCGCGCCTGGACGATCGGCTCACGGAGCTAGACTGATCCCTCATGGTCTCCACCGAAGACGTAACCGAAGCCCTGCGTGACGTGATCGATCCCGAGCTCGGGCTCGACTTCGTCGAACTCGGTCTCATCTACGACGTCGAGGTCGATGACGGCACCGTCAAGGTGACCTACACGCTGACCAGCCCGGGTTGCCCGATCGGTCCGCAGGTGTCCGAGCAGATCGAGGAGTTCGTCTCCGAGCTCGACGGTGTCCTCGACGTGCAGCCGACGATGACGTTCTCGCCGCCCTGGACGCCGGAGCGGATGAGCGAGGACGCCAAGTTCGCACTCGGCTTCTGAGCCCGACCTGAGGCTCGGCTTCTAAGCCTGTCCTAGGGCTCAGTCGGTTCGACGGCGTCGCCGCGAAGCTCGCGTGCGAGATCGATTGCGCGGATGTCGTGCTCGCCCGGGAGCTTCTCGAGCACCGACGCCACGACCTGCTTGACGTCGCTCTCCTCGTGCCCGAGGTCGTCGAACAGCGACTTCAGCGCGGTGTGCACGATCTTCATCTGCGCTGCCGTCAACTCGAGCCGGAAGGCGGTCTCGCCGGGCTGGATCAGATCATCGGCCATGACCGCGGGAACGGTATCCACCACGCTGCCGCTCGGCAAGCGGGACGGCGCACTCGCCCCTATCTCCGTCTACCCTCAGCAGCGTGCGCTCCAGGCTGGTGGCAGGCCTCCTGGTTGGACTGACGTGGGCTTCCGTCACCGTTTCGACGTCGCACGCCGCCGTGCCGTCCCTCAGCACGGCGGAAACGGGGAATTTGCTCGTGTTGCTCGACCGCGGTCATGCCAAGGCCCAGTCGGCGAGTGTGATCGAGCGCGACGTCCTCGGCCGCAGCGGCGGCCGGCTCGCGGGGAAGTCGGTGCCGCAGATCGGCCTGGTCACGGTGCGCCCGCCGGCGGGTGTCAGCCTCAGTGCCTTCGCCGCCCGACTGCGCCGGCTGGCGGACGTGACCTCCGTCGAGCCAGAACGGCGCTACGTGCCTCGCGCGGTTCCCAACGACCCGGCGTTGGCGCAGGCGAGCCGCTACTCGCAGACGACCGAATGGGCGCTCTCGCGCGAGGGCTTTTACAACGCCTGGAACATCTCCACAGGCAACGGTGCCCTGGTCGGGGTGATCGACACCGGCATCGATGCCACCCATCCCGATCTCTCCTCGAAGATCGCCGCCACGATCGACGAGCAGGCGCCCACCGACTCGACCGGCCCGTCCAACACCGACCAGAACGGCCACGGCACGCACGTCTCGTCACTCGCCTGCGCCGCCACCAACAACAGGATCGGGATCGCCGGGGCCGGATACAACTGCAAGCTCCTCGTCGAGAAGACCGACTTCACCGACTCGAGCATCGCGGCCGCGATCGTCGACGCCACCGATCGTCACGTCGACTCGCTGAACATGAGCTTCGGACCCGCGAATCCGACCCCGGCCCCCGCGCCGGAGTCGGAGGTCCGGGCGCTCGACTACGCCGCGTCGCACAAGGTCGTCCTCGTGGCCGCCGCCGCGGACGAGGCCACCACTGAGCAGGGCGACCCGTCGAACGTGCTCCAGCCGGCGGGCAGCGGCCCGACGATCACGAGCGGGATCGGGCTCGATGTCACCGCCGCCCAGTTCGGCGGTGCCCGTGCGAGCTTCGCCGGCTATGGCAGTGAGATCTCCGTCGCGGCGTACGGCGCACTGGATCCCGACCAAACGGGCCCGTTCGGATTCGGCCCGCCGCCGGGTCTCCTCGGCGCCTTCCCCGCCAGCCACACCTCGTTGGAGGACCTGCCGGAACCGTGCGGGTGTCGGACGACGTTCGACGGATCCTCCCGCTACGCCTATCTCCAAGGCACGTCGATGGCGGCGCCCCAGGTCGCGGCTCTAGGGGCGATGATGCGCGTGCTCAACCCGTACGCCACGCTGCAGGACATCCTCACGACGGTCAAGCAGACCGCCCAGCGCCCGGCGAACGCCGGCTGGGGGCAGGACCTGGGCTGGGGGATCATCAACG
>DASXOS010000054.1:0-3138 GCA_036494115.1 Solirubrobacteraceae bacterium
AGCTCGAACTGGACCTGGGGATCGGTGACCGGGCGGCCGAGCAGTTCGGCGATCCGGCCGAGCCGGTACTTGAGCGTCGACACGTGCACGTGACAGTCGGCCGCTGCCGTCGGGTGATGACCGCCGTTGCGCAGGTACGCGCGCAGCGTGCGCAGCAGTTCGCCGTTGCGCCTCCGATCGTGCTCGGCCAGCCGGCCCAGCACGTCGCGCACCATCACACTCATCTCGTCGGTGCCGGGTGCGTTGAGGAAATACCGCAGCGGGCCGAGGACCTCGAACCTGACCAGACCCGAGCCATCGTTCTCGCGGGCGAGCCGCAGGACCGCCTCGGCCTCGGTGAGAGCCACCGGCAGCTCGCGCCGCGCGGTGCTCAGCCCTGCGATCGCGGTCGCCCCGGCACGGGCCGCCTTGGCCAGCACCTGCTCGACGAGTGCGGCGGCACCGTCGGCCCCGCCGGCCAGGGCGACGAGCACGCGATCCCCTCGCTTGGCCACCAGCACCCGGCCGTCGCCGGTGCCGCGGTGCAGCGCCGTGCGGACGATCGGCTCAAGGTCGGCGTTCGTCCCCGCCGCGGGCTCGATCACGGCGAGGTTCCAGCGGGCGTCGAGGTCGACGCCGAAGCGACCGGCCCGCAGTTGCAGGCCCTCGCTCGGAGCGCCCTGCTGCTGGAGGATCTCCTCCAGCAACTCCCCGCGAAGTCGCCACTCCGCCTCCCAGGCGGCCCGCTCCTTGATGATCTCGAGCGCCATGATCGTTGCGCCCTGCTCCAGCGCGTTGCGGTGAAACGCGTTGACCGGCTCCTCGCCGAGCACCGCGATCGTCCCCAGCCGCTCCTCGCCGGCGCGGATCTCCACCTGCTCGCCAGCGGGCTCGCCGCCGTCCGCGTCGAGCACATCGACGCAGCTGGGCACCGACTCCATCTCCGGCTCGTAGTGCCACGCCCGCGGCTTGCCGACGTCGCGGACCACCCGCACGGGCCGCTCGATCCGCCGCGCGAGCTCCTGGGCGATCCCGTGGGTGTCGGCACCGGCGAGGGCCGCGTCGTTGAGCTGGCGATGCAGCGACAGCGTCCGCTCAAGCAGATCGTTCTGGTCGGCGAGCGTCCCGTACAGGCGGGAGTTGACGATCGACACAGCCGCCTGCGTGGCCAGCGCGGTGAACACCGCGATCGTCGTATCGCTGAAGGTGGTCAGGTCGCGACTGCCGCCGTACAGCGCACCGATCGCGCCGCCTTCGAACATCAGCGGCGCGCAGAGCACGGAGACGACACCCTCCTCGCCGAGCGTCTGGATCACCAGGTCGGTCGAGTTGGGCTGGAACAGCCGGTGGTCGGGCACGACGACCGTCCGGCGCTCCTTGACCGCGAGGCCGCCGATGCCGTGGCCGATGTCGATCCACATGTCGACGAAATGCTGAGACCGCGCTCCGGCGGCGACCTCGATGGCGACGCGGTCCTGGTCGTCGACCAGCCCGAGCCAGGTGACGTCGACGCCGATCAGCTGGCGGGCGCGTTCGACGATCAGCCGCAGGATCTCGCTGGTGTTGAGCTCGTCGGCGTGCAGTTGCGAGCTCAGCTCGATCAGAGCCTCGTGAGCGGCGGTCCGCTCCTGGTCGGCGAGCACCGCCGCGAGCACGACCGCGAGACCCGCGGCGACCTCCGCCATCAGCTCCGACGACTCATCCTCGTCGGCCGCCAGCCCGCCGAGCAGCCTGCCCTCACGTCCGCGCAGCGGCGTGACGTTGGGCGGCATCGCAGCCTCGCCGGATCTCAGCCACTCCCACGGCACCGGACCCTGCTCGCCGATCCGGACCCACGCCAGGTCGCCGCCGGCATCGAGCCAGCCCAGCTCGCACGGTCCACCGAGCGCTCGCGCCGCGACCCGCAGCGCACCATGGAGCTGCCCGCCGACATCGTCGTACCCACCGTCCACGCGCGGTTCTTCCAACGCGGCAACGTTCACGGTCTCTCCTCCGTCGCTCTCTCTCCGAACGAGATCGTAACCCAGCTGCTGCGGCAGGAGGTTGTCTTGCCCGGACAAGCCGCGGGGGGCTCGTTCAGCTCGCCCGGACGATCGTGTCGACGAGCGGAGTCGCCACCCGGCCAGATCGGGCAACCCCCGGGACCTGTCTCAGCGGGACAGCCCACCACCCCGGTTTTCGGCCCGGTGCAGCATATGGAGCAGGCAGCGCCGGTGAAACACTCGGCCGGCGTCCCGCCGATGCGAGACTCGTCCGGCGACGCCCACGCACAACCGACGAGGAGAGGTCGATGAAGCGCAGCGACGAACGGATCCTGACGTCCCACACGGGCAGCCTGCCGCGGCCCGCAGAGCTCACCGAGCTCGTGTTCAGAAAGCAGGAGGGTCAGAGCGTTCCGGCGGACGAGTTCGAGGCCGCAGTCGTCGCGGCTACCGATGACATCGTCAAGCGCCAGATCGATGCCGGGATCGACATCGTCTCCGACGGCGAGATGGGCAAGCCCGGATTCGTCAACTACGTCGGCGAGCGGCTTGAGGGCTTCGGTGAGCCGGGCAAGCCGTGGACGCTGGCCGACCTCGAGGACCTGCCGGAGCTGACGATGGCGCTATACGGTGGACCGGGCGGCACCCACATCAACATGCCCGCCTGCCGCGGCGCCGTGTCCTACAAGGGCCACGCGCTCGTCGTCCAGGACATCGCGCACCTGCGCTCCGCGCTCGCCCGCGCCGGCGATCCCGACCGCGAGGCGTTCATCCCCGCCGCCTCGCCCGGCTGCATCTGCAACGGCGCCGAGAACTTCCACTATCCGACCTACGAGGCCTATCTCGGCGCAGTCACCGCGGCAATGGCCGAGGAGTACAAGGCAATCGTCGACGCTGGCTTCATCCTGCAGCTTGACTGTCCCGACCTGCCGATGGCCGCCCACACGGCCTTCTGGGCGATCAAGCACATGGAGGAGATGGGCTTCGAGCGCTACATCCAGATGCACGTCGACGCGCTCGACCAGTCGATTGCGGACCTGCCGGCCGATCGCGTGCGCATGCACCTGTGCTGGGGCAACTACGCCGGCCCGCACACCGCCGACGTACCGATCGAACGGTTGATGGACATGGTGCTGGCGGCCAAGCCGTCGGCGGTCTCGTTCGAGGGCGCCAATCC
>DASXOS010000055.1:0-48412 GCA_036494115.1 Solirubrobacteraceae bacterium
TCGCGCCGGGCCGGCGGATCGCCACCGTCGAGGAGGTCCTCAACAAGGGCGACGACATCGAGGTTCGCGTGGTCGAGGTGGACCGCGAGCGCGGCCGGATCGGTCTGCGTCTCGCCGATGATCCGGATGTCGCGGGTAAGAGCGTCGAGGAGCTCGCCGCCGTCGGCACCGGGGACAGCGGGCCGCCGCGCCGCGACCGCGGCCCCCGTGACCGGGACGGCCGCGGCGGTCGTGACCGCGACGGGCGTGGACGGGACCGGGACAGAGACCGGGATCGTGACCGCGGCCGGGTCCGCGACCGGGACCCCGACCGCCCGCGCTCATAGCGGCCGGGTCGCCTCGTGGCTGACGCCCACCGGCTGACAACCCTGGATTCAGGCGCACGGATCGCGACGGAGGCAATGCCCTCCGTCCGGTCCGTCTCGCTTGGCTTCTGGATCGGGACCGGCTCCCGCGCCGAATCCGACGCGGAGGCCGGCCTCTCGCATCTGCTCGAGCATCTGCTGTTCAAGGGATCCTCGAAGTACTCGTCGCTCGAGATCGATCAGATCTTCGATGGGATGGGGGCCGAGCTGAACGCGGGCACCAGTAAGGAGACCACCTCGGTCTTCGCCCGCGTGATCGACCAACACGTTCCCGAGGCGTTCGACGTGATGGCCGACATGGTGTTCCGGCCGGCGTTCGCGGACATCGATGCCGAGCGCGCCGTGATCCTCGAGGAGATCGCCATGTACGAGGACGACCCCCAGGAGAAGGTGTTCGACCTGCTCGGCCGCGCCGTCTTCGGCGAGCACTCGCTGGGCCGGGCGATCATCGGCTACGCGCCGGTGATCGCGAACACGCCCGTCTCCGAGATCGCCGCCTTTCACGCGAATAGCTACACGCCGGCGAACATCGTGATCGCCGCCACCGGCGCGATCGAGCACGACCGCCTGGTCGAGCTCGCCGCTGAGCGGATCCCGAACGGATCCGCCGCCACGGGCAAGGGATCGCACATACCGCCTGCCGTCAACGGCGCGCAGCGGCTGTTCGAGCGCAAGGACACCGAGCAGTACCACGTGTGCCTGGGAGGAACGGGGCTCTCGCGCCACGACGAGCGCCGCTTCGCGCTGCGCGTGCTCGACACGATCTGGGGCGGCACGTCCTCCTCGCGGCTGTTCCAAGAGGTGCGCGAGCGCCGCGGCCTCGCCTACGCCGTGTACTCGTTCACGAGCGCCTACCAGGACACCGGCCAGGTCGGCATCTACGTCGGTACCCGGCCCGACAACCTGACCGAGGCGGTGAAGGTGATCAGCGCCGAGCTCACCCGCCTGCGCCAGGAGCCCGCCACCGCAGAGGAACTGCACCGGGCCAAGGAGAACCTCAAGGGCCGCGTCGTCCTCTCGCTCGAGTCGACCGGCGCGCGCATGAACCGGCTGGGGTCCGAGATCCTGGCCGAGGCGCCGCTTCTCTCGCTCGACGAGGTCGTCGACCGGATCGACGCCGTCACGCTCGAGGACCTCCACGCGCTGGTGGCCGAGCTGTGGGCGCCGGAATCCCTGTCATCCGCGGGCATTGGGCCCGACGAGTCGCAGTTCGACGAGGCGCTGGCCGAGCTCGCCGCCGCCGGGGTGGCGTGAGCCCGATCCGCGTCGCGGTCGCGGGGGCGGCCGGCCGGATGGGGGAGACCGTGTGCCGCGCCGTCGAGGGCGCGGACGACATGGAGCTGGTCGCCAAAGCCGACCCCGCCCTCCAGACGAGCCTCAAAGAGGCCCTCGCCGAGCGGCCGGACGTCCTCGTCGACTTCACGATCCCTCAGACCGCCGTCGACAACGCCCGTCAGGCGATCGGACACGGCGTCCACGTCGTCATCGGGACGACCGGCTTCGACCCCGCCGAGCTCGCAAAAGCCACTGGCGCCAACGTGTTCATCGCGCCCAACTTTGCGATCGGCGCCGTGCTGATGATGCAGTTCGCGGCCCAGGCCGCGAAGCACATGGCCAAGGCCGAGATCATCGAGCTCCACCACGACCGCAAGGTTGACGCGCCGAGCGGCACCGCCGCCCGCACCGCCGAGCTGATGGCGGAGGCTGCCCCACACCACGCCGAGCCGCCGATCCACTCCGTGCGTCTGCCGGGGCTCGTCGCCCACCAGGAGGTGATCCTCGGCGACGTCGGCCAGACGCTGAGCATCCGCCACGACTCGGTCGACCGCGAGTCGTTCATGCCCGGCGTGCTGCTGGCGATCCGCCACGTGGGCGAGCTCCCCGAGCCGCTCACGGTCGGGCTCGAGCACCTGCTCTGAGCGCTAGCCGCGCCGGCGGATCGCCGTGCTGACGGCGGCCTGCACGACGCCGACGTACCAGTCGGCCACGTTCTCGCGGGGGACCTCGGGGTGCTCGAGCCACCAGTTGGCGAGCGACTCGCCGGCGCCGACGATCGCGTGGGCGATCCCGTCGGCGGCGAGTGGCGGCAGCTCGATCGGCTCGGGCACAGCATCCTCGACCATCTCCCGCACCGCGGCCACGACCTGCAGGCGCAGCTCGGCGACCTCCGCCGCCACCGGCGCCGAGGACGTGGTGCTGCCGCGGAACAGGACGATCCACCCGTCTCGGTATTCCTCGACGAACGCCAGGAACTCGAGAATCCGCGCGCGCAGCCTCCCCAGCGGCGAGTCGTCGGGGGAGGCCGCCCGCCGCAGCCGATCGACGAGCTCGCCGCCGGTCTGATCGAGATACGCCAGGTACAGACCCTCCTTGGAGCCGAAGTACGTGTACAGCATCGGCTTCGAGATCTCGGCGAGAGCCGCGATCTCATCCATCGACGATGAGTGATAATCGCCGCGGGCAAAAACCTGCCCGGCGACGTCGAGGATCAGCTTCTCTCGATCCTCTCGTGGCATTCCTCGGGTACCGCGACGGCGTCCCGGGGTAGCAACAGCATCGGCGTCGGTGCCTGAGCCTGGTTGCAGGACCACGTCACAAATTTACCCTCGTTGATATTACTCTTCAGTAGATGCCCGAAAAAGGCGCCCCCCCGAACGTCCACCCGATCCAGCGCCGGATGCTGAAGGCCCTCGGTGCGCTGAGCAGCCCGTTGCTCCCGGATGACTACCTGGAGCTGATCAACCCGCTGTGGTCGACCCGTGAGCTGCGTGGCCGCATCCAGAAGATCAACCACGAGACCGAGAATGCCGCCACCGTCCTGATCAAGCCGGGCTATCGCTGGCCCGGGCACAAGCCAGGGCAGTACCTGCGGATCGGCCTCGACATCGACGGCGTCCGGCACTGGCGCGCCTACTCGCTGACTTCGGACCCGTACCGCGAGGACGGGCTGATCAGCATCACGGTCAAGAGTGTCGACGAGGGCCAGGTCTCACCACAGCTCGTCAAGCGGGGCAAGCCCGGCACGATCGTGTCGCTCGGTGGGGTCGAGGGCGACTTCGTGCTGCCCGACCCGACGCCCGAGAAGCTGCTGTTCATCAGCGCCGGGAGCGGCGTCACCCCAATCATGAGCATGCTCCGTCATCTCGACCACTACGACGAGCTCCACGATGTCGTGCTGCTGCACTCGGCGCGTCACACCGACGACGTCATCTTCGGGGACGAGCTGCGCGACATGGCGAAGCGCAACAAGGGATTCACGCTTCACGAGCAGCTCACCCGCGACAACGGCCGGATGGGCCCCAAGGACCTCGACGAGCTGTGCCCCGATTGGAAGGAACGCGTCGCGTTCATCTCCGGTCCCACCGAGATGCTCGACGCATTCAGCGAGCACTGGGATCAGACCGGCGACTGCGAGCAGCTGAACATGGAGCGCTTCCAGCCCAAACTCGGACTGGGCGAGGGCGAGTCGGGCGAGGGCGGGACGATCAAGTTCCTCAAATCCGAATGCGAGGTTGAGGCGGACGGCAAGACGCCGATCCTCGTGGCGGGCGAGGATGCCGGCCTCGAGCTTCCGTACGGCTGCCGCGAGGGGATCTGCCATACCTGCGTGGGCGAGCTGCGCGACGGACGGGTGCGGGACCTCCGCAACGGCAAGGTCTACGGGCAAAACGGAGAGGTCATCCGGACGTGCATCAGCGCGCCCGAAGGGCCGGTCGAAATCGAGCTGTAGGACATCAACGAGTTAGGGAGAGCGCATGGCGACCGCAACTGAAAACGGCCATTCCCAAAATGGCAGCGGGCCCGTCGCAGTCGACGAGCCGGAGAACCCGCTGCACCGGCTGACCCCGGAGCAGATCGAGGAGATCGGCAAGGAGTTGGACGAGCTCCACGAGCAGGTGAAGTCCGACCTCGGGGACCGCGACGCGCGCTACATCCGCTCGATGATCGCCCTGCAGCGCCGGCTCGCGCTGCTCGGACGCGCAGAGCTGGTCGCGTCGCGCTGGCGAGTGCCCTGGCTGATCGGTGCGACCACGCTCGGAGTGGCCAAGATCCTCGAGAACATGGAGATCGGCCACAACGTGATGCACGGCCAGTGGGACTGGATGAACGACCCCGTGATCAACTCGCGGGCGTGGGACTGGGACACCGCGTCGACCGCCGAAGCGTGGCGCCACTCCCACAACTACGTCCACCACACGTTCACGAACATCCTCGGCAAGGACCGCGATCTCGGCTACGAGATCATGCGGATCGACCCCCACCAGAAGTGGTACCCGTGGTACGCGCTGCAGCCCTTCTACAACATCCTGCTGATGATGTTGTTCGAGTGGGGGGTGGCCCTCCACGACCTCGACTTTGAGGCGATCCGGACCGGCGAGAAGAGCATGGACAAGGTCCGCAAGGAGTTGAAGGGAATCGCCGGCAAGGCCCGGGACCAGATCGTCAAGGACTACATCGCGTGGCCGATCATCAGCGGCCTGACGATGACCGCGATCGAAGCCGCAGTGCTCAACATCGAGGCACGCCACAACGGCAACCGCCACAACCCGAAGATCCAGGCCCAGCGCCTGACCCGGCGGATGTTCCGCAAGCGAGCCAAGCGCGGCGAGGTGATCCGGCGGATGGTCGAGCGCAAGACGTTCCGGGAGCCGTTCAAGCGGACGCTGACCGCGAACGTGGTCGCCAACGTCATCCGCAACGTGTGGTCCTACTCGATCATCTTCTGCGGCCACTTCCCCGACCAGACGTACACGTTCACCGAGGAGGAGGTCAAGGACGAGAGCCGCGGCGGGTGGTACGTCCGCCAGCTGATCGGCGCGGCGAACATCGACGGCGGTCCGATGTTCCACGTGATGAGCGGCAACCTCGGCTACCAGGTCGAGCATCACCTGTACCCGGACATGCCGAGCACCCGCTACGGGGAGATCGCGCCCAAGGTGCGCGAGATCTGCGTCAAATATGGGCTGCCCTACAACACGGGACCGTTCCACCAGCAGCTCGGCAACGTGCAGCGCACGATCCTCCGCCTGGCGTTCCCGGGCGGCAAGGTCCGTCCGAAGCCGGGCGCCTACGATGGCCCGATGGTGCGCGGCAAGGGCGAGTCCGACGCCCAGAAGATCGCGGCCGCTCAGTCCTGAGGTCAGGAAGGCCCGGCCGCATGCGGCCGGGCCAGCCGGATGACGCCGGCGCCGTGCGGCTTTGGCGAGGCTGGACGCCGAGCGCACGTGCGCCGGCGCCGCGCATGCGCGGACCGGCGGGGGCGCGCATGCGCGCCCCCGAACATCGTCAAGCCCGTGTTTCGCGGCCGGGAGGCTAAGGCACTCTTTATGCCCAGGAGTAACGTTGTTAGCGCTAACGACAGCCTGGGACTTGGAGGTGGCCGGTGACCTGGAAGCGGAACGTCCTCGTGGTGGCCAACGTCACCGCGGCCTCGACCGAACTGATCGGCGAGCTGTGCGCGCGAGGTGAGCACGAACCGACAGCGTTCACGCTGATCGTGCCCGCAACGCCGTTCGGCGGCGGGCGCGCCGTGGCCACCGAGACCCTGTCGCTGGCGCTGGCCCAGCTCCGCGAGGCCGGGCTCGAGGCGGACGGGAGCGTGGGCGCGCCCGACCCGATCGTGGCCGTCAGTGACGTCTGGGACCCGAAGCGCTACGACGAGATCGTCGTCTCGACCCTGCCAATGCGCCTGTCGAAATGGCTGCACGCCGGGCTTCCCGAGCGGATCGGCAAGCTCACGGGCGCGCCGGTGACCCACATCGTCTCCCAGCCGCCGAAGCCGGCTGTCGCGACCATGCCGGCGCCCCCGGAGCGCCCGGCCGCGATGGGTCCGCTGACGGTGCTGGGCTGGGGTTCCCAGAAACATCGCTGAGCCGCACGCCGCAGCGTCCGAGCCCTTGCGATAATCCGGCGATGCCGGTGAACCTCGGATCGATCCTGACCGCGATGGTCACCCCGTTCGGGGCCGACGGGCGTGTCGATGAGGAGGCGGCCGTCCGCCTCATGAACCATCTGCTCGATCACGGGTCTGATGGGCTGGTGATCTGCGGCACCACGGGTGAGGCCGCGACGCTGACCGACGACGAGCACATCGGCTTCGTCGAGCTCGCCGTCACCGAGGCCAAGGCCTCGCATCCCGAGGCGACGATCGTGGCCGGCGTCGGCTCCAACGACACCCGCCACGCGGTCGAGCTCCACGAACGCGCCACCGAGGCGGGCGCCGACGCGCTGCTGTCGGTCAACCCGTATTACAACCGGCCCAGCCGTCGGGGGATCGTCCGCCACTACGAGGAGGTGACGCGGGCCACGAACCTGCCGATCCTGCTCTACAACATCCCGCAGCGCACGGGGTCCGATCTGCCCAACGACCTGCTCGCCGAGCTCGCCCAGCTCGACAACATCGTCGGAGTCAAGCAAGCCAATCCCGACAACCTGGCCAAGGTCGACGGGCTCCAGATCTACGCCGGCAACGACGACCTGCTTGCCGACGTGCTCGACCTCGGCGAGCCTGGCGGGATCCTGGTCGCGGCGCATCTGTTCGGCGACGAGATGCGCCGCATGGTCGACGAGCCCGAGCGCCGGAGGGAGATCGATCAGGGTCTCCACGACGCCTATCGCGATCTCGGCGTGGCGCCGCTGGCCTGCAGCGTCAAGGCCGCACTCAACCTGCTCGGGTTCGAGGTCGGCGCCCCGCGGTTGCCCTACGTCGAGCTCGACGAGCAGGAGACGGCGACGGTCCGCGCCCTGCTCGAGCGTCACGGCTTGCTGACGACCGCGGCGTGAGCGGGACACTCAAGGTCCTCCCGCTCGGCGGGCTGGGCGAGATCGGCAAGAACATGACGGTCTTCGAGTACGAAGGCCGGATGGTCGTGGTCGACACAGGCCTGCGGTTCCCGACCGCGGAGATGCTCGGCATCGACCTCGTGCTGCCCGACTTCAGTTACCTGCGCGAGCGCGCGGAGGACATCGAGGCGATCGTGATCACCCACGGTCACGAGGATCACGTCGGCGCGCTGCCCTGGGTCCTGCGCGACCTCGGCGAGCTGGCCCCGGTCGTCTATGCCGGCCGGCTGACAGCGGCGATGGCGCGCTCGAAGCTCGACGAGCACCGCCTCCGCGACGCCCAGCTCGAGGACGTCGACCCCGGCGACCAGATCCAGGCCGGCCCGTTCACGATCGAGCTCATCCACATGACCCATTCGATCCCCGACTCGTGTGCGGTGGCCCTGACCACCGAGCTCGGAACCGCGCTCGTCACCGGCGACTACAAGTTCGACCAGACGCCCGTCGACGGTCCTCCGGCCGACGTGTCGCGCCTCGCCGAGCTCGGCCGCGACGACCTGCTGCTGCTGTGCGGCGACTCGACGAACGCGGATCGGCCGGGGTTCTCGCCCTCCGAGCGCAACGTCGGACCGCATCTGGAGGAGGTGTTCTCGCGGGCCCCGGGGCGGATCATCGTGACCAGCTTCGCCTCCAACATTCACCGCGTCCAGCAGGTGATCGACGCGTCCGCCGCGCTCGGGCGCAAGGTGTCGCTCGTCGGCCGCTCGATGCGCAAGAACGTCAACATCGGCCGCTCCCTCGGCCACGTCGATCTCCCGGAGGGGATCCTGATCCAGCCCCAGGAGGTCGAGGACTGGCCTGACCACAAGATCGTCGTGATCTCCACCGGGTCGCAGGGCGAGCCGCTGTCCGCGCTGCGCCGGATGGCCCACAACGACCACCGCATGATCAAGCTCCGTGAGGGCGACACGGTGGTGTTCTCGGCCACGCCGATCCCGGGCAACGAGCGCGCCGTCAACGAGACGATCGACCGGCTCTACCACATCGGGTGTGACGTGATCACCCCACGCGACGCGCCGATCCACGCCTCGGGGCACGGGTACGTCGAGGAGCTGAAGCTGATGCTCAACCTGGTGCGCCCGCGGTACGTGCTGCCGGTCCACGGCGACTACAAGCGGATTCAGCTCCACGCGGAACTGGCCGACGCGGTCGGGATCCATCCTGACGACGTGTTCCGCGGCGAGAACGGGCTGCCGCTCCTGATCGACGAGCGCGGCGCCCGGTTCGGCGAGGCCGAGGCGTCGGGGATGATCTTCGTCGACGGCGTCGACATCGGCGACCCGGCCGACGTCGCCCTGCGTGATCGGCGCATGCTCTCGGCCGACGGGATCTTCATCGTGGTCGCCACTGTGTCCGAGCAGACCGGCGAGTCGGTCGTGCCGCCCGAGGTCATCTTCCGTGGCGTGCCGTTCATCGAGCAGGCCGACGGGCTGCTCGAGGAGATCCGCACCGAGGTGGAGCAGTCACTCGCCAACGCCGCGCGCGACGGCATCAACCAGATCGACCTGCTCCAGCAGGCCCTGCACGACGATCTGGCCGCGTTCGTCTACGACCGGTTGCGGCGGCGCCCGATGGTGCTGCCGGTCGTGGTCGAGGTCTGAACCGCGGCCTCGGGGGCCTGGCCCCCGTTGGTGGCAGGCTCGCCCGCGGGCGCGCCCACCGGGGCGGCCGCGGGGATCCGGATCACGAACCGCGTGCCGCTGCCGGGCGTGCCGGTGCCTGGCGTGTCGGTGCCGGACTCGGCGCGCTCCAGCGTGACGGTGCCGCCGTGGACCTGGGCCACGGCGCTGACGATGGCCAGTCCCAAGCCGGAGCCGCGTCCGCCATCGCCGCCGCCGCGCACGAAGCGATCGAACACACGGCGCTCGATCGCGGGCGGGATCCCCGGCCCGTCGTCCTCGACGGTCATGATCGCGGAACCGTCCCGGGTGCAGGTGGCGGCGCGGATCGCGGTGCCGGGTGGTGTGTGGCGGATCGCGTTCTCGAGCAGGTTGAGCGCCATCCGATGCAGGTCGTCGCGCACCCCCTCGACGACCGCAGGCTCGGCGGTGATCGAGAGCTCGTGCTCGGATGCCATCGGCCCGAGCTCCGCGGCGGCGTCGGTGAGCGCGGCCGCGAGGTCGGTGCGCCGGTGTGGTTGGTCGCGTTTGGCGTCGGCGCGCGCCAGCAGCAGCAGGTCGCCCACCAGGCGGCGCATGCGGCGGGTGGAGCGCAGCGCGGCGTGCGCCGACTCGGCCTGCTCCCCGCCGAGCTCCTCGGCGAGGAGCTCGAGGTTCGCGAGCACGCTGGTCAGCGGTGTGCGCAACTCATGTGAGGCGTCGGCGACGAATTCGCGCTGGCGTTCGAGCATGGCCTCGGTTTCGCCCCGCGCCGAGTCGAGCGCGCCGAGCATCCGTTCGAGCGTGCGGGCCAGCTCCGCGACCTCGTCGTTGGCCTCGGGGTGGGGGAGCCGGCGACGGGGGTCACGGGTGCGCTCGACCTCGCCCGCGGCCTCGGTCAGCGCGGCAATCGGGCGCATCGCTCGCTGCGCGGTCGCGAGGCCGGCGAGCAGCGCGAGCACGGTGCCGCCGAGCACGCCCAGGATCAGGAAGAACCTCACTCGGGCCAGCGTGTGATCGACGTCGGAGAGCGGGCGGGCGTAGAGCAGCACCAGCCGTCCGATCGGCTGGGCCCGGAGCTCGCGCGCTGCGACCCGGTAGCCCGACTCCGTGAACGTGCCCGCCACCCGTGGCGGGATGTCGGTCAGGGCCGGCGCCGACAGCGGCGTGCGCGCGCCCCTGATCTTGACCAGCTTCTGCGTGCACAGCAGGTTGCCGGTGTACTCGTCGAAGATCCGGATCTGCGCCTGCTCGGGCCGCGCGAAGTCGCTCAGGTGCACGTCCCGGTTGCAGTTCTCGATCACGCCCCCCACGAAGCGCAGGCGGCCATCGAGATCCTGCTTGAGCTCATCCGCGGCCGAGTGCACCTCGTCGTTGAACTGGCGCGTGACCTGACGCGTGGTCAGGACCCCGACCAGGATCGCGAACGACGCCAGGATGACGAACGTCAGGACCGCCGAGCCCCCGGCCAGGCGCCACCGGATCGGTAGGCGCCTATACGCGGAGAACGTAGCCTGCGCCGCGGATCGTATGTAGGAGCCGGGGCTCGCCATCCGCTTCAAGCTTCCTCCGGAGGTTGGAGACGAACACCTCGATCGTGTTCGTCATCGAGAACGGGTCATAGCCCCAGACCTCGTCCAGCAGTCGCTGGCGGGAGACCACGATCCGTTCGTTGCGCATCAGGTACTCGAGCAGTTCGAACTCGCGCTGCGTCAGGTCCATGCCCCGCTCGCCGCGCCACACCTCGTGGGTGTCGGGGTTCAGGTTCAGATCTCCCACGGTCAACGTGGCCTGTCCCCGCGGCGGCCGGCGGCGCAGCAGCGCGCGCAGCCGGGCGAGCAGCTCTTGGCGCTCGAACGGCTTGACCAGGTAGTCGTCGGCCCCCGAATCGAGCCCCTCGACCCGCGATTCGACCGCGTCGCGCGCGGTGAGCACCAGGATTGGGACATCGTCGCTCTGGCGCAGCGTCTTCGCGACCTCGATCCCGTCGAGCTTGGGCAGCCCGAGGTCGAGAATGACCAGGTCGGGCAGGAAGCCGTGGGCCAGGTCGAGCGCGCTGATCCCGTCCCCGGCGATCTTGACGTCGTAGCCCTCCATCCGCAGCGAGCGCTGCAGGACCTGGGCGATCGCGTCGTCGTCCTCGACGACGAGGACGCGGGGGGGACGCTCGAAATCGGCCATCGTGCCCCTGATGGTACGACCCGCTTCCTGAGGCTCGCGGTGATCTTTAGTGCTGCTTGATACGGCATTTCGGGTCTTCTTCGTTCGAGCAGGAGCCGGGCCGCCGCCGTCGAAGCCACTTCGCTGGACGCCATGGCCGCCAAAGCCGCCCGGAAGACCACGCGAAAGCCCCCCAAGCGTGCCCAGCGCTCGCTGCTCTCGCGCGCCTGGATGGACCGGCCGCAGCTGGCGCTCGAGCCCCACCACGTCGACATCATCGCGCTCGCGATGATCGCGGCCGGGATCTTCCTGGCGGCGGTGGCGTACTTCAACCTGGCTGGCGGCGCCCTCGGGGACGGCGCCGTGACCGGCATGCGGTTCGTGTTCGGAGCGCTCGGCTACGCGGTTCCGGTGGCGCTGATCGTGGCCGGGGGGCTCGTCCTGGCGCGCGAGCTGCGTCCCCCGACCCGGCCGCTCCGTACCGGCGTGCTGTGCCTCACGGCTGCGATCACGCTTGCGCTCGCCGCCGGCACGCTCGGGGTCGGCCCGGGACGTCTGAGCGCTGTTTCGTACTGGCGCTCGAGCGCGTTCGAATCGCGGGGGGGCATCGTCGGGCAAGCCGAGTTGTGGGCGGCCTCACATCTGCTCTCGACCGTCGGCGCCCACATCCTTGCGGTGTTCCTGTTCGTCGCAGGTCTGATCCTGGTCAGCGGGGCGACGCTGGCCTCGGCGATCCGCGCCACCGGCACCGGCGTCGCCGGCACCGGGCGGGCGCTGCGGCGCTCCACCGAGGAGCTGCGCGTGGCGAGCGCGCGACGGCCGGCCACCGTCGCGGCCCGCTCCCGCGCGGGTGTCGCCGAGCCCGTGCTCGTCCCCGATGAGCTGCCGTTCGAGCCCGAGTTCGACCCCGAACCGGTGCTCCCGCCGGAGCCCGACACGGCGGAGCTGGTGGTCCGCGCGACCCACGTCGAGGCGCCTCCGATCGGCGACGTCTTGGAGGACGAGGGTGTCGCTGAGCCAGACGTGACTTCGGTCGTCGAAGAGGACCAGGCCGCCGGCCCCGAGCGTCCGGTTGTCGATTCCTCGGATTTGACCCCGCAGGGCCGGTATCGCGCCAACATCACCGACGACCCGGACTTCGAGTGGCGCGTGCCCGGCTCACGCTTCCTCACGCGCTCGACCGGCGAGGCGGCCAAGCCCGACACCGCCGGCCAGGAGCAGACGGCGGCGACGCTGGTCGAGACGCTCGGTCACTTCGGCATCCAGGCCAAGGTGATCGGGCGGGTCACCGGGCCCCACATCACCCGTTACGAGATCCGGCTGGCCCCGGGAACGAAGGTGGCGAAGGTGGCCCAGCTCAAGGACGACCTGGCCTACGCGCTGGCCGCCACCGACATCCGCATCCTGGCGCCGATCCCCGGCAAGCAGGCGGTCGGGGTCGAGGTCCCGAACGCACGGCGGCGGATCGTGCACCTCGGCGACGTGTTCCAGGAGCCGCCTGAGGACTGGTCGCCGCTCACCGTGTGGCTCGGCAAGGACATTGCGGGCCGCGCGATCGGCGCGGACCTGGCAAAGATGCCCCACCTGCTGGTGGCGGGCACGACCGGCGCCGGCAAGTCGGCGTGCGTCAACGCGATGCTGTCGTCGGTCCTGCTCCGCGCGACCCCGCACGAGGTTCGGCTCGTGCTCGTCGACCCCAAGCAGGTCGAGCTCAACCACTACGAGTCGATTCCCCACCTGCTGACCCCGGTGATCACCAACCCGCGGATGGCGGCCAATGCGCTGCAGAACCTGGTCAAGGAGATGGAGCAGCGCTACGCCACGATGTCACTGGCGCGGACACGCAGCCTGCCCGAGCTCAACCGTGCGCGGGACAAGCGCGGTGAGCCGCCGTTGCCGTACGTGCTGTGCGTGATCGACGAGCTCGCGGATCTGATGATGGTCGCCCCCGCCGACGTGGAGGACTCGATCATCCGGCTCGCGCAGAAGGCGCGGGCTGTGGGGATCCACCTCGTGCTCGCCACCCAGTCGCCGCGAGTTGACGTGATCACCGGCATGATCAAGGCGAACGTGCCTTCGCGGATCGCGTTCGCGGTCTCCTCGCAGACGGATTCGCGGGTGATCCTCGACCAGAACGGCGCGGAGACACTGCTCGGTCAGGGGGACATGCTGTTCTCCCCCGTCGGCTCCTCGAAGGTGCAGCGGATCCAGGGTGCCTACATCGACGAGGAACAGATCCTCGAGCTGACCGAAGCCTGGCGCCGCCAGGGGGAGCCCGAGTTCCACGAGGAGCTGCTTCAGGAGGTCGAGTCCGAGGCCGGCGAGCCCGCCGAGGAGCCGGAGTTCAGTCCTGACGAGGACCCGCTGCTCGAAGAGTCGATCGGGCTCGTGGCTCAGATGGGGACCGCGTCGACGTCAATGCTCCAGCGCCGGCTGCGGCTCGGCTACACCCGCGCCGGCCGGCTGATCGACATGCTCGAGCGCCGGGGGATCATCTCGGGCTACGAGGGCTCGAAGCCCCGCCAGGTGCTGATCACCGAGGCCGACGTCCCGCGGATCTTGCTCCACCTCTCCGAGGCCGACGCCTCGCGGTCGGGCTCCGGCGGCGCCGGTTCGGGGTCCGGCGGCGCGGGTTCGGGGTCCGGCGGCGCGGGTTCGGGCTACGGCGGCACTGCGGCGGGGGGGACCGCCGTGAGCGCTCCGCCGGTCGCCTCCGACGACCAAGAGCCACCTCCGTCCTAGCCCCCTAGGGCCACTAGCCTTCGGATCGATGGCGGACATCGGCGCGACACTTCGAGAGGCGCGGATGCGCGCGCGGATCGACATCGGCGAGGTCGAGTCGAAGACCAAGATCCGCGCCAAGTACCTGCGCGCGATCGAGAACGAGGAGTGGGACCTGCTCCCCGGTCCCGTGTACGCCAAGAGCTTTCTGCGCACCTACGGCGACTACCTGGGGCTCGACAGCCGGATGCTCGTCGACGAGTTCCGGCGCCAGTACGAGCGGCCCTCCGATCAAGAGCTGAAGCCGATCGCGTCGATCTCCCGCGAACGCGAGCGCGCCGCTCGCGGTCCCCGGATCCCGCCGTGGCTGGTGATCGGGGTCGTGCTCATCGGCGTGGTCGTTGCGCTCTACGTGCTGGGGAACAGCAGCAACAAGCAGAAGACGCCGCCGGTGACCGGATCCGGAGCCGGGACGCATCGTAAGCACCGCGTCAAGCACCATCACAAGCCGGCGCCGCCCAAGCCGAAGACAGTCAAGGTGCAGCTCGTGGCGACCAGCCCGCTGTACGTGTGCGCCGTCGACGGAACCGGCAAGAAGCTGATCAACGAGCAGACCTTCGCCCCGGGCCAGACGATCCCTACGCTGACCGGGCAGAAGCTCCTGGTGACGCTGGGCAACAATTCAGTGCAGATGAAGGTCAATGGCAAGTCCACGTCCGTGCCCGCCTCCTCGAACGCGATCCGCCTTCAGATTGACCCCAGCGGCCAGCACTCGATCTCCTCGACGCAGCAGCCCACCTGCCCGTGACCCTCGCCCGCTCGCGACCTTCGTCCGCCCGTGACCGCCGCCCGCTCGTGACCGCCGCCCGCTCGTGACCGCCTGCCGCTCGTGACCCCGCGCGCCGGCATCCTCGTCACCGGCACCGAGGTGCTGACCGGGATCATCAGCGACCGCAACGGGCCGTGGCTGTCGGAGCGCCTGCGCGAGATCGGGGTTGACGCGGCGATGATCCACATCGTCGGCGACCGCGCCGAGGATCTCCTGAACGCGCTCGAGTACATGGAGCGCGACGGAATGGCGCTGATCGTGACCAGCGGTGGCCTCGGCCCGACCGCCGACGACCTCACCACCGAGGTCGTGGGCCGCTTCGCCGGGCGCGAGATGGTGCTCGACGCCGAGCTCGAGGAGCGGATCGCCGAGATCCTGCGCCCACTGATGAGCCGCTGGCCCGGGCTGGATCTGGAGGCCATCCGCGAGTCGAACCGCAAGCAGGCGGTGATCCCGGCCGGCGCCACGGTCCTCGAACCCGTGGGAACGGCGCCAGGTCTCGTCGTACCGCCGGCGGGTCGGCAGGGCCCGACCGTGGTCGTGCTTCCCGGGCCGCCGCGCGAGCTGCAGCCGATGTGGGAGACAGCGCGCCAGACCGAGGCCTTCCGCGCCGCGATCGCCGGGGCCACCGAATACCGCAAAGGCATCGTGCGCCTGTTCGGGATCCCCGAATCGGAGATCGCGAACACGCTGCGCGCGGCCGTCTCGGAGGGGCTCTCGCTGGATCGGTTGGAGATCACCACGTGCCTGCGGCGGGGCGAGATCGAGGTGTCGACGCGGTACGAGCCGCCCGCCCAGGACGAGTACGACGCGCTGATCTCGTTCATCGCGGCGCGTCACGCCGACACCCTGTATTCGCGCGACGGGTCGACGGTCGACGAGCAGGTCGCGGCGTTGCTCGACGGACGGAGCGTGGCGGTCGCCGAGTCCTGCACCGGGGGCCTGATGGCCGCGCGGCTGACCGACCGCGGCGGCTCCTCGGCCTACTTCCCGGGCGGGGTCGTGGCATACTCGAACGAGGCCAAGGTTTCACTCGTCGGGGTCGATCATGCACTGATCGAGCGCGTCGGGGCAGTCTCGATCGAGGTGGCCGAGGCCCTCGCGCTGGGGGCGGTGGCGCGGTTCAGTGCGGAATTCGGGATCGGGATCACCGGCGTCGCCGGCCCCGGTGGCGGCACCGAGGAGAAGCCGGTCGGCCTGGTGTGCTTCTCGATCGCCTCACGGGACGGCGTCTGCCTCACCCGGAGCGCGCGCCTGCCGGGAGGCCGGGCGGACATCCGCGACCGCTCGACCACAGTGGCCATGCACATGCTGCGCCGCGTGCTGCAGGGGGAGCGTGACCGCCCGGAGGCTGCCGGCGCAGCCCCGACTGCGGCGCCTCCGGCTCGGTAGGGGCCAGCGCGACGGTGACCGGCATGCGAGTGCGGTTGTTCGTGGCGCTCGAGTTGCCGGATCCCGTGCGCGATGCCCTGGTGACCTGGCGGGGCCCCGTTCTCTCGCGCCACCCCGGTCTGCGCCCGGTGGCGCCCGACTCGCTGCACGTGACGCTGTGCTTCCTGGGCACGCGCTCAGAAGATGAGGTCTCGCCGATAGCGGCGCTGGTTGGGCGGGTCTCTGGCGAGGATCCGGTTCGCCTGCGTGTCGGGGAGGGCATCTGGTTGCCGCGGCGACGGCCTCGCGTGCTGGGGGTGACGCTGGTCGACGAGGGCGACGGGCTGGCGAGGGTCCAGTCCGCGCTGTCTCGGGGTCTGGAGGAGGGAGGCTGGTATGAGCCCGAGGAGCGGCCGTTCCTGCCGCACGTCACGGTGGCGCGTGTCCGCGCGCGCGAGCGGATACGCCCCGATGAGCTCCCCGAGACTCCTGGTCTGCCGTTCGACGGATCGCGGGTGACGCTGTTCCGGTCGCGCCCGGGGCGAGGTGGGGCACAGTACGAGCCGCTGGCGACCGTGGCCATATAGGGTCGGCGGCTCCGATGTCCCCGTACGCGCGGTTCGTCGCCTCGGTCTCGCAGTTTCTGAATGCGCACGGCATCTACCTCGGGCGACGCTCGACCCCCGTGCATGTCGCGCTGTACCGATGGTCGCGTGGGCGTCTCGGCGGCCACCTGCCCGGCTGGCCGGACGCGCGGGTCCTGCTCCTCGACCACGTCGGCGCCCGGAGCGGCGTGCGCCGTACCTCGCCACTCATGTACTTGCTCGAAGGCGACTTCGTCGCCGTGGCGGCCTCGAAGGCCGGTCAGCCCTCGCATCCCGCCTGGTTTCACAACCTGATGGCGCATCCCGACACGACCATCCAGATCGGCCCGGTCGTGCGGCGGGTGCACGCCCGGGTGGCGAGCCCTGCCGAGCGCGACCGCCTGTGGCCGCGGTTCGTCGCCTTCTATCCCGGCTACGAGTTCTACCGGCGCCACGCGGCCGGCCGGACGATTCCGATCGTCATCCTCGAGCCCCGGTAGCCGCCCGCGCGCCACCGCCGTCGCGGCCCGCGCCGCTTCGCCGTTCGAACTCGGCACACATTTGTGGCCGCCTCGTCACGACTGCGTCTTGTTCCGTTACAGGCCCCGGCCCTACGGTTCGGTTCCGTCCGCCACCGGCCCTACCGTGGGGAGTTCACGAGCATGAGACAAGGAGTGCAGCGGAGATGAGCGAGCAGCAGAAGGCCGAAGCAAAGTCTGGCGCGCGTGCCGGCGTCATGCCGGATGCGAAGGCCGATAGCAAGCGCCAAGCCGCCCTCCACGGAGCGCTCTCCCAGATCGAGCGGCAGTTCGGCAAGGGGACCGTGATGCGGATGGGCGATCCCGGCGCGCGCGTGGCAGTGGACGCGATTCCCACCGGTGCCCTGGCGCTCGATATCGCGCTCGGGATCGGCGGCGTCCCGCGCGGGCGGATCGTCGAGATCTTCGGTCCAGAGTCCTCGGGTAAGACGACGCTCGTCTACCACATCCTGGCCGAGGCGCAGAAGCTGGGCGGCGTGTGCGCGTTCGTCGACGCCGAGCACGCGATGGACCCGATCTACGCCCGGCAGATCGGGGTGGACATCGACGAGCTGCTCGTCTCGCAACCAGACTACGGCGAGCAGGCGCTCGAGATCGTCGACATGCTGATCCGCTCCGGGGCGGTCGACGTGGTCGCGGTGGACTCAGTCGCGGCGCTGACACCGCGTGCCGAGCTCGAGGGTCAGATGGGCGACCAGTCGGTCGGCGCTCAGGCCCGGATGATGTCCCAGGCGATGCGAAAGCTGGCTGGCAACCTCAACCGGACGCAGACTCTGTGCCTGTTCACGAACCAGATCCGCGAGAAGGTCGGCGTGATGTTCGGTTCGCCCGAGACCCAGCCCGGCGGCCGCGCGCTTAAGTTCTACGCCTCGCAGCGGCTCGACATCCGGCGGATCGAGACGTTCAAGGATGGCGCCGAGGCGATCGGCAACCGGGTCAAGGTCAAGGTGGTCAAGAACAAGGTCGCGGCCCCGTTCAAGCAGGCCGAGTTCGACATCGAGTTCGGCAAGGGGATCTCCACCTCCGGCTCGATCCTCGACTACGGCGTCGAGCACAAGATCATCACCAAGTCGGGCTCGTTCTTCTCCTACGGCGAGGAGCGCATTGGCCAGGGACGCGCCAACGCCAAGTTGTTCCTGGAAGAGCATCCGGACAAGGCCGCCGAGATCGAGGCCAAGATCTACGCCGTGCTCGGGATCGGCCAGGATCTGGTGAAGCCGATCGAGCCGCGCGAGCCCGCCTCGGAGAACGGCGACTGGCCGGAGGAGGGCATCGAGGCGGTCACAAACAAGGCTGCATGACCGAGCAGCGGGCGCTCGAGCTCGCCTACCGCTATCTCAACCGGCGCGAACGGACCGTCGCTGAGATGCGGAGGCACCTCGAGGCCCGGGGCTGCCGGGCAGACGACATCGAGGCCGCGATCGAGCAGATCCAGGCCGATGGTTTTCTCAACGACGCCCGCTATGCCCGGATGTTCGCCGAGGACAAGCGCACACTCGAGCAGTGGGGCACCGAGCGAATCGAGCGGGCGCTGCTCCAGCGCGGAATTGACCGCGGCCTCATCGCCGAGGCGATCGGCGACAACGAGGATGGAGGCGATCTGCCGCGCGCGCTGGCTCTGCTCGACCAGCGCCTGCAACAGCCTCCGCGCGACCGCCGCGAACGCGACCGAGCACTCGGCATCCTGCTGCGCAAGGGTTATGAGCCCGAGCTGGCGCTCGATGCGCTGGCGGCCTACGCCCGGGCTGGCGGCGACGCGGCTTCGGGCTAGCCGGGCGGCGACCACGCGTTCGGACGAGCCGGACGCGACCCCGGGGGTAGGACGAGCCGGGCGCGCTCTTGCGCGCCGAGGCTGCGGATTGCGCCCAGTTGCCCTCGGTATTACGATTCCGGGTAGCGAACGAACGGCCCGCGGGCCGCAAAACACCAGCAAAATCATTAGATCTTTGGAACTCCCGGACCCAGACTTGATGGCGATCTCAACGGGGGCCGTCCGACCACTCCGGCCGGATGCCCGCCCATCCCGAACCCCAACTGCCACCTGCCACCTAGCCGCCTGACTGGCGACATGACCGCCTGATCCGGCATCCGGGTCGTGCGCTCCGCACGAGCCGCTCGGTCGCTCCAAAAACCACAGCAGCACGTTCGGCCCTGGGGCATCGCCTGGGACCGTCGGGAGAGGAACGACCATGGAAGTCATCGGTGCAGCAGCGCTGATCGCGGTGGGAATCGTGCTCGCCGCGGGGGTGTATGCCCGGATCACTGGTCGTGCACATCCTGCGCCTGCGGTCGCCGCCGAGGCGCCGGCGGCGGCTGTCCCCCAGGTCGTGCCCGCCCCCGCGCCAGACCCTGAGCTGCCTGAGCGCACCGCCGCGCTGGCGCGTCGCGAGGCGCACCTCGCCCGCCGAGAGACCGAGCTCGAGCACGAGCGCGAAGCGCTGGTGGAGATCCGTCAGCAGCTCGAGCGCTCGCTCGAGCAGGTCGCCGGCATGTCCGCTTCGCGGGCCAAGCAGCTGCTGCTCAAGGGGGTCGAGGAGCAGGCCCGCCATGACTCCGCCCGAATCCTCCGTCAGGTTGAGGAGGAGACCAAGCGGGACGCCGACCGCCGGGTGCGCAACATCCTCTCGGTCTGCATGCAGCGGCTTGCCGCCGGCCACGCCGCGGAGACGACCGTGTCAGTAGTCCATCTCCAGGCCGACGACATGAAGGGCCGCATCATCGGGCGCGAGGGCCGCAACATCCGCGCGCTCGAGAACCTCACCGGCGTCGACTTCATCATCGACGACACACCGGGCGCGGTCGTGCTGTCCGGCTTCGACGGCGTACGGCGCGAGGTGGCCCGCCAGACCCTCGAGAAACTGCTCCAGGACGGCCGGATCCATCCGGCGCGGATCGAGGAGATGTACTACCAGGCCAAGTCCGAGCTCGAGGATCACATCGTCGAGCTCGGCGAGCAGGGAGTGTTCGAGGCGGGCGTCCAGGGGGTGCACCCGGAACTCATCAAGCTGCTCGGTCGCCTGAAGTTCCGCACCAGCTACGGCCAGAACGTGCTCGCGCACTCGATCGAGGTCTCCCACCTCGCGGCGATGATGGCCGACGAGCTGGGCGCCGGTGCCAAGACCGCGCGTCGCGCGGCGTTGCTGCACGACATCGGCAAGGCCGTGACCCACGAGATCGAGGGCCCCCACGCACTCGTCGGGGGCGATCTCGCGCGCAAGTACGGCGAGTCCGAAGCGGTCGCGCACGCGATGGAGGCTCATCACAACGAGGTTGAGCCGCAGACGATCGAAGCGGTGATCGTGCAGGCCGCGGACGCTCTCTCCGGCGCGCGTCCCGGCGCCCGGGGCGAGTCGCTCGAGCAGTACGTCAAGCGGCTCCGCGACCTCGAGGACATCGCTACCCGTCACAAGGGCGTCGACAAGGTGTACGCGATGCAGGCGGGCCGTGAGATCAGAGTGATGGTCGCGCCGTCCTCGATCGACGACGATGCGGCGACGCTGCTCTCCCACGAGATCGCACGCGAGATCGAGAAGGAGCTGGAGTACCCCGGACAGATCAAGGTCACGGTGATCCGGGAGTCGCGCGCGATCGAATACGCCCGCTGAAACCCCTGTTGCTCAGGCTCCCGTAAGCGATTGGATCCAGGCGATCGAGGGTACGTTTCGCGCAGCGGGTCTACCAGCGGGAGAGATCGGCAGCTTTGGCCCGCCGGCTGTCGTGAAAGGGACTACCTCACGTGAAGCACTTCGTCTCGAGGACGCGGCGCTCAGCTCTGCGAGCGACCGGCATCCTTTTTGCATGTATCGGACTGCTCGCCGCCATGGCCGCAAGCGCGTCGGCGGCGACGCTTAAATCGCATGGGCAGCTCCTGCGGTTGGTGCCGCACCTCAAGGGCAACACGAACCAGAGCAGCAACTGGTTCGGCTACAACCAGGGCACACTCGAGCAGGGCTCGAAGCTGTTCAACTCGATCACCGGCGATTGGACGGTTCCGACCGTCACCCAGCACACCGCCGGGCAGGCCGAGGCGTCCTCGGACTGGATCGGCATCGGCGGCGGCTGTGTCGACGCCGGCTGCACCGCAACCGACTCGACCCTGATTCAGACCGGGACCGAGCAGGACGTCGACGCGTCCGGCGCCGCCTCGTACTCGGCATGGTGGGAGCTCGTGCCCGCACCGTCGGTCTCGATCTCGAACATGACCGTCTCACCGGGCGACCACATGCACGCATCCGTGGCCGAGACCGTGGCCAACTCGAACGTCTGGAACATCACGATCCAGGACGTCACGCGCGGTGAGTCGTTCTCGACCACGGTGCCCTACTCGTCCACCCATGCCACGGCGGAGTGGATCGAGGAGACGCCGCTCGAGATCGGCACGAACGCGGGGTTTGCCTCGCTGCCGAATCTGACCGACCCGAAGTTCACGTCGGGCACCACCAACGGTTCGGCGGTGCATCTGACGACATCCGAGCAGATGCAGCTGATCGACTCGAACGGGAACGTGATCGGAACTCCTTCTGCGCCGGACTCGACCGGCAGCGGATTCAGCGCTTGCACGTGGGCGAGCACGTGCATCGCTAGCTGAGCTCCGGTCACTCCCTGCCCCGGCGCGCGCGCTCTCATCGTCGCGCGCCGGGGCGTCGCTACGCTTGGACGGCGCATGAAGCGGTATCACGTGACCACGTTCGGGTGTCAGATGAACGAGCACGACTCCGAGCGGATGAAGGGGATGCTCGACTCGCTCGGCTATGCCGAGGCGGCCACGCGCGCCGAGGCGGATCTGATCCTGTTCAACACGTGCTCGATCCGCGAGAAGGCCGACGATCGCTTCATCGCCCATCTTGGTGAGGCCAAGCGCCTGAAGGCCGACCAGCCCGAGCGGATCGTCGGGGTGGGGGGGTGCTGGGCCCAATCGGTCAAGGAAGAGGTGTTCGCGCGGTTCCCGTTCGTCGACGTGGCCTTCGGGCCGGGCCAGGTCCACAAGCTCGCTGAGTTCCTCACCAGCGACTCGCTGACCGCCCAGGGGTACTTCGAGTTCGAGGGCTTCACGGGCCACCTGCCGGCCAAGCGCGCCCGCGAGTACCAGGGCTGGGTGCAGATCAGCGTCGGCTGCAACTGCGTCTGCTCGTACTGCATCGTGCCCTCGACCCGGGGCCGCGAGGTCAGCCGGGCGGCGTCCGAGCTCGTCGACGAGGTTCGCCGGCTCGCCGAGGACGGAGTGATCGAGGTCACCCTGCTCGGGCAGAACGTCAACTCCTACGGCCGCGACCTCCCGCGCGAGCATCGCGTGTCGTTCGCCGAGCTGCTGGGGCAGCTGGACGCGATCCCGGGGATCGAGCGGATCCGCTACACCAGCCCGCACCCGAAGGACATGCGCGAGGACGTCATCCGCGCCCATGCCGAACTCGGTTCGCTGTGCGAGCACATCCATCTCCCGCTCCAGTCCGGCTCCTCGCCGGTGCTCAAGCGGATGCGGCGCACCTACACCCGCGAGCGGTACCTGGACCGCGTGGCGCTGATCCGCGAGCACGTGCCCGACTGCGCGCTGACCACGGACATCATCGTCGGCTTCCCGGGCGAGACCGATGACGATTTCGAGCACACTCTCGAGGTCGCCGAGCAGGTCGGCTACGACGGCGCGTTCACCTTCATGTACTCGCCGCGCCGGGGGACCGATGCGGCCGCGCTGCCCGACCAGGTGCCACATGAGGTCAAGGTCGCGCGCATGGAGCGGCTCGTCGAGGTCGTGCAGCGCCGCGCCGCCGAGCGCGCACGGCGGTTCCTGGGGCGGACGCTCGAGGTTCTCGTCGAGGGTCCCTCACGAACTGACCCGACCCGTCTGCGCGGCCGCACCCGGCACAACAAGGTCGTCAATTTCACCGGCGCCGCCGCGCCCGGCGAGCTCGTCGACGTGGAGATCACCGGCGCCACCAGCCAGACCCTGCGCGGTCTGCAGTCGCTCGTGCCAAGAGCGGTGGCGTAGTCGTCTCGGCCCGTCCGGGCCGTATGCGAACATCTGTTCGTATGAGCAGCGCCACGCACCACCAGCCGGCTCACCGCTGGAGCAACCTCAGCCTCGAGGCCGAGGAGCGCGCGCACCTCCCCGGCTACCGCGAGGAGGCCGTCATCCGCCACTTCGAAGCCCCCGAGGCCCTCGACACGCGCTTCTACGAGGTCCGGGCCAAGTCGATTCTCAATCACGTCCCCAAGGCCTCGCAGATGCCCTTTCGCTGGACCATCAACCCGTACAGGGGATGCACCCATGCGTGCACTTATTGCCTAGCGGGGGACACGCGGGTGCTCTGTGCCGACGGCCGGGAGCGGGGCATCCGCGACCTTGAAGTCGGGACGCGGATCATTGGAACCCATCGGGACGGGCGATACCGGCGTTTTGTCGAGACCCAGGTGCTCGACAAGTGGTCCAGCATCAAGCCCGCATTCCTGATCGAGCTCGACGACGGAACGGAGCTGATCGCCAGCGGCGACCACCGCTTTCTCAGCAGGCGCGGCTGGAAGTACGTCACCGGGCGGGACCAGGGGACGTGGCGGCGTCCGCACCTGACGGAGGGCGCCCATATGCTCGGCACCGGCGGATCGGTTCCCGCCCCGGCTCACGATGCGGATTACCGCCGAGGCTATCTCTGCGGCATGGTGCGCGGCGACGGCAACCTTCGCTTCTACACGGACGGTCGCCTCGAGCGAGCCGGGCAAACGCTCTACCGGTTCCGCCTTGCACTGGCGGACGAGGAGGCACTGGCCCGAACGAAGGAGTTCCTCGCCACGGAATCGGTCGAAACTCAAGGGTTCGCGTTCGCAGCCGGAACTGCTGCACGCCGACCGATCGCCGCGATCAGAAGCCAGCGAAAGTCGAGCTTCGAGCGGATCAACGAGCTGATCACCTGGCCCATCAGCCCCAGTGCCTCGTGGACCCGCGGCTTCCTGGCAGGGATCTTCGATGCCGAGGGCTCATGCTCGGACGGCGTTCTACGAATTTCGAACACCGACGACGAGATCATCGACTGGGTCATCAGGAGCTTCGAGCGGTTTCGCTTCGATGCGTGCGTAGAGCGGCGCCCGGGCAAAGCGTCCACGGTGCGGCTCAAAGGAGGCTTGCCAGAGCGGATGCGCTTCATGCTCGGCACCGATCCGGCGATCACGCGGAAGCGCCAGATCGCTGGGTTCGCAGTCAAGAACCCGGCCCCGTTGCGCGTGCACCGGATCCGCGCGCTCGGAATGGTGGAGCGCATGTACGACATCACCACCGGCACCGGCGACTTCGTCGCCAACGGGGTGATCAGCCACAACTGCTTTGCCCGGCCCACGCACAAGTACCTCGACCTCGATCCGGGGCGCGACTTCGAGCGGGAGATCGTGGTCAAGGTGAACGCGCCCGAGCTGGCCCGGATCGAACTCGCCCGCAGGTCGTGGAAGGGCGAGCACGTGGCGCTCGGCACGAACACTGATCCGTATCAGTGGGTCGAGGGCCGCTACAAGCTGATGCGCGGGATCTGGGAGGCGATGCGGGACTTCGCCAACCCATGCTCGATCCTCACGAAGTCGCCTTTGCTGCTGCGCGACCTGGATCTAATGAAGGAGATCAACGAGCGAACGGACTTCAGCGCGGCCCTGTCGATCCCGACGCTCGAGGAGAAGGCCTGGCGCGCCACCGAGCCCCGGACCCCGAACCCCCGCGCGCGGCTCGAGGCGGTGGCGGAGCTGAGCCGCGCGGGGATCCGCACCGGGGTCCTGATCGCGCCGCTGATGCCCGGGGTCAACGATTCGCCCGATCAGGTCGAGGAGCTCGTGGAGCTGGCGCTGGCCGCCGGCGCCGCATCCGCGACCCCGATTGCGCTACACCTGAGGGGAGAGGTGAAGCCGCTGTTCTTCGACTGGCTCGCGGAGAACCGGCCAGATCTCGTGCCTCGATACCGACAGCTCTATCGTCGTGGCGCCTACGCCCCGCAGGAGGAGCGCGAACGTCTGTCGGCGCTGGTAAAACGATCTTCTCCGGGCTCTGAATCGATATTCCGGAGGGGAATGCGGCGCCAGGAGCGGGCCCCCGAGCCCGAGGATGTGACCGCGCCGTGTCGACAGGAAAGCCTGTTCTGAAAGTTGGTGAAACCCGACAACGGCGGCGGTGGTAGGTATCTAAGACCCCGAACCGGGGAGAACACGAACTGATGATGAAAGAGCGTTTCAAAGGCAAAAGAGACCTGCATTTCGACCGGATGTTCGAGACGCGCAGCGAAGCGTGGGAGCGCGTCGGGCTGGCGGTTGACGTCAGTCAACGCGCGGTTCGCCGTGCCCGCCGCGAAGCGGTGGTGTTGCTGCCGCTGTTGATCGCGGTGCTCGTGGTCTACGACCACCGGCACGGGATCTTCGGGATCGGGCCGCACAGCCCCTGGAACACGTGGATCCGTCTCGCGACCGTGGTGGTGCTGCTGGCGCTTGGCTGGACGATCGCGCGTGACGTCGGGCGTGCCGCCGGCCCGACGTTCTTCCGGCGCATGGACCCGGCGACCGCCGGCACGGTCGGGTTCCTGATCCGGCTGCTCACGATCGGGATCGTGCTTATCGTGGCTTTGCGGGTTGCCTCGGTCGACCCGAGCGCGCTGGTTGCGGGGACGGCGTTCACCGCCGTGATTCTCGGTCTCGCGGCGCAGCAGACGCTCGGCAACCTGTTCGCCGGCCTCGTGCTGATCACCGCGCGGCCGTTCCGCGTGGGTGAGCGTGTCCGCCTGCAGTCCGGGCCGCTCGGCGGAATCCTCGAGGGAGTGGTCAGCTCGCTTGGCCTGATGTACACGACATTCGCCCGCGGCGAGGACCGGCTCATGATCCCCAACAACGGAGTCCTGTCCTCGGTCGTGGTCCCGCTCAAGGAGCCCGACTCGGTCGACGTGCGGGTGCGGCTGCGCTCGGGCGTGCGCCCGAGCCAGGTGCAGGCGCTGCTCGACGATGAGATCTCAATTCCAACCAGGACGTCAGCCACCGTGCTGCTCGAGGAGATCGACGGTGCGGACGTGGTCGTGCGAATCCAGGCCACTCCTGAACGCGCTCGCGATGGCGCCCAGCTCGCCGATGAGATCATCGCCACGCTCGCCGGGGTCACCGACGAGCACGCCGCGCTCGCCCGCGACGGGCAGCGCGGCCCATCGCGCGACGACGGTCGCTCGTCGCGGCCACACGCAGCGGCCGATCGCGGCAACGGCGGTGGCGATGGCGAATCCCGCGATCGCGGAGCCCGGCCCTCCCGCGAGGAGCTCGATGCGGCCGGCGGCTTCCTCGGCCCGGCGGCAGGGCAGCTCGATCCGAGCCGCTCCAGCCGCGACAACTAACGCGCCTCGAGCCTGACCAGCGCGCCGCGAGCCTGAGCTCGAGCCAGCCGAGCTAGCGTTTGTCGACCTGACCGCGCGCCAGCTCGCGTGCGATCTTCTCGCTGCCGAGCACCCGGCTGACCCGCGCCGCCGTCTGGGGCAGCACGGAGGCGAAGCTGCTCCCGAGCCGCAGGCCCGCGGGCGCGACCTCGACCTCGGCGCGATCATGCTCGATGGCCCGGATCACGCCGGCGGCGACATCGTCCGGGCTGCGGGTCCCGACCCCGAGCGGCAGCTTGATCTTGGCGTCGGCGAACATGCCGGCGTCGCGGATGAAGCCGGGGAGCACCACCGAGGCGCCGACGCCATGGGCGCCGAGATCCGCGCGCAGGGCCAGCGAGAAGCCACGCAGGCCGAACTTGGTCGCCGAGTACAGTGACGACGCCGGCGAGGCGGCCTTGCCCGACAGCGACGAGATGAACACGAAGTGGCCGCGCCCGCGCTCCATCATCCCCGGCGCGAGGGCGCGCGTGATCGCGATCGGGGCGCGCAGGTTGACCTCGAGGATCTGGTCGATCTGCTCCTGGCTGTACTCCTCGACCAGCCCGCTGCCGGGATGTGCGGCGTTCGCGACGACGACGTCGAACTCAGTGTCGGCGAGGTCCTGAATGAGGCGGGCCACCTGCTGCCGGTCGGACAGGTCGCAGGTGAGCGCGCGGCCGTCGACCTCGGCCGCGAGCGGCTCGAGCACGTCCGCGCGGCGGCCGGTCAGCGCCAGCGTCGCCCCGCGCTGGGCGAACGCCCGCGCGATCGCTTGCCCGATCCCGCCCGTGGCGCCGGTGATCAGCACGTTCCCGGAAAGGAGGCTCACGGCCCGGCAGTGTAGATACTGCTGCAAATGCCTGCTCCCGAGGTGATCGCGGTGTTCGGCCCGACCGGCGTCGGCAAGACGGCGGTGGCGATCGCGCTCGCCGAGCGGCTCCGCGCACACGGCGAGCATCCCGTCGCCGTTTCCGCGGATGCGCTTCAGGTGTACGCCGGACTCGAGGTGCTCACCGGCGCCGCCGGTACGGCCGACCGGGCCCGCCTCGAGCACCGCCTGCTCTCGTTCCTCCCACTCGACGCCACGTTCAGCGCCGGGCAGTACGCCGAGCTCGCCCACGCCGAGATCGACGGGCTGATCGCCGCCGGGGACCGCCCGATCGTCGTCGGCGGAACGGGCCTCTACCTGCGGGCCGCGCTGACCGAGCTGAAGCTGCGCCCGCCGCCGCCCGAGGGCGTCCGGGAGCGCTGGCTGGTCGAGCTCGAGCGACGCGGGCCCCGGGCGCTCCACGGCGAGCTCGCCACCCGGGCCCCGTGGGCCGCAGCCGAGATCGAACCCAGCGACCGCCAGCGGATCGTCCGCGCTCTCGAACTGTTCGAGGCCGGCGAGCTCGAACCGGCGGAAGGGCCGTCCGAGCTCTGGACGGACGCCGTCCGACGCCCGACGCTGCTGATCGGGCTGACGATGGACCGCGACGCGCTCTACGCCCGTATCGACGCCCGCGTCGATGAGATCGTCGCCGCCGGCGCCGAGGACGAGGTCCGCAGAGCCAGCGCCGCCGGGGCATCGCTGACCGCGCGCAAGGCGCTCGGATTCGACGAGCTGCTCACCGGCGACATCGAGGCCATGAAGCGGCGAACCCGCAACTACGCCCGCCGCCAGCTCACCTGGATGCGAAAGCTCGCCGCCGTCCACGTGATCGACGTCACGGCGCGGGCGCCGGATGCCGTGGCGGGCAAGATCGAATCGCTGTGGCGGGGGGCCGCCCAACCCTGATCGGCTGAAGCGTCAGGGCAGCGGCGTGAGCGGATACATCAGCACGGCCGCCACGATCACCGCCCCCGCCCACGCCACCGCCGTCCATCGGCCCCGCACGATGCGCCGCACCAGGTCCGCCGCCAGGATGTACAGGCCCGGCATCACGATCGCCATGTAGTAGAGGTAGCTGGTGCGGCTCCAGATCGCGCTCAGCACCTCGAACGGGATCCAGGTGCCTAGGAACCAGGCCAGGCCGAACACGGTCGCCGGGCTCGGAGGTGGCGCGAGCCGACGGATCGCCGCTGGCGTCCGCCGCACCCCCGCATGTCGCCGGGGCACCAGCCCGAGCGCCGCCATGAGCAGCGCTGCCACGGCCGCCAGCAGGATCGGCGGGCTGATCATCCCCAGGAAATGGACCTCCGGATGGATGCCGTACAGCCCCGGGGCGGGGTGGGAATCGTCGATATTGAGGTACAGGATCGGCTTGAAGTCGCCGAGCCACTGCCACGGATAGGAGGCGATCCCGTGCGGTCCGGAGGGGCTCGATCGGCCCGCGGCGTAGGAGATCATGTGGTGAAGGTGGCCGAACACCCCGCCACCGACGAGCCGCCTCGTGATCGGGTCATATGGGGGTGCGATCTTGTCGAGCACCGCCAGCGCTCCGATGAACACGCCCGCGGCGGTCACGACACACGTCAGCAGGGCGAGCCACGGCCGGGCCCCTGCTCGCTGACGACCCGACCACGACCGCAGCGCCTCCGATGCGATGAGCGCGAATAGGACGTAGGGCACGACGAGCTTGAAGCACGCGCCGATCCCGACTACGAGCCCGGCGCCCAGCGGCGAGCCCCGCGCGTACAGCGCCGCTCCCCAGATCATCGCCGCCACCGCGTAGATGTCGAGCGTCCCGATCCGTCCGTGAACGAGCAGCAGGTTGTCGGCCGCCATCAGGGCGCACGCCAGCACCGCCAGCCGGGGATCCCCGCCGACGGCGCGGACGAGGACGTACAGGCCGAGGATGGCCAGCGATCCGAACACGACGCTCCCGATCCGCCACGCGAACGGTCCGTCTCCGAACACTTCGATCGCACCGGCGATCACGAGCTTCGCCAGCTGAGGGTGCTCCGAGTTTGGATCGTCGCCCGCCGGGGTGCCCACGTAGTGACCGCCCGCCGACAGCGGGACCCCGGCGATCGCTCGCGCGGCGTTGACGTAGAAAACCTCGTCGAACACGAGCACGTGGGCAGCGGCTCCCCGGCAGGGTGTCCGGCACGGCGCGTCGAGCCACGCCACCCGAGCCGCCAGTGACAGCACGGTCAGGATTGCCAGCACAACGATCGGCTCTCGCATGCGCGCGGCCATCGCGCAGCGACGGTACATAGACTCCGGGCGCGTGGACTTCGAGAAGTGGCACGCGCTCGGGAACGACTACGTGATCGTCGAGGCGGGAGCGCTCCCGTTCGAGCTGACCCCGGCCCGGATCCGGGCCATCTGCGCATCCAACACGGGCGTTTGCGCTGACGGGGTCCTGCTCCTCTCAGAGCCCGACGAGCCGGGATACGTCGCCCGCCTGCGCATCTTCAACCCGGACGGCTCCGAGGCCGAGGTGTCGGGCAATGGCGCCCGGGAGGCGATCCTGTATCTGCGCCGCCGTGGCCAGGCGCAGAGCGACACGTTCTCGATCCAGACGATCGCCGGCGAGATCCGGCCGACGATCACCTCGCCGACGACGTGCACGGTCGACATGGGCCGGGCGCGGACGCGCAGCGCCGACTTCCCCTCAGGGTCGAGCGACGGCCGCGGTGAGCTGATGGCCGGCGGGCGCGCGTGGCGCTTTCAGCACGTCCAGGTCGGCAACCCGCAGTGCGCGATCCGGGTGGGCGACGCGACGGAGCTCGACGAGCTCGATCTCCGCGACCTGGGACCCGACATCGAGCATCATCACCTGTTCCCGAACCGCACCAACGTGTCGTGGTTCGCCGAGCTCGGGCCGGGCCGGATCCGGGCCAGGATCTTCGAGCGGGGGGCGGGGGAGACGACCGCGAGCGGGACCGGCGCCACCGGCGCAGCGGTCGCCTACGTGCTCGATGGCGGCGATTCGCCGGTCACGGTCGTTCTCGACGGCGGTGAGCTCGAGGTCGAGGTGGGCGAGGACATGCAAATCAACCTGACCGGCTGGGCGGTACCGGTGTACGCCGGGACGCTGTCCGCGGACTTCGTAAAGGAGCTGGATGCAACCGAGTAGGCGACTGGAGCAGATCCCCCCGTACCTGTTCGCGGAGCTGGAGCGCAAGGTCGCTGCCAAGAAGGCCGCCGGCATCGACGTGATCAGCCTGGGCATCGGCGACCCCGACACGCCCACGTACGCGCCGATCGTGGCCGCCGCCCAGCGCGCGGTCGCGGATCCGAGCACCCACACGTACCCGACGAACCGGGGCCGGGCCGAGTTCCGGGAGGCGGTCGCCGCCTTCTATGAGCGCCGATTCGGCGTCGAGCTCGACCCCGAGACCGAGGTGATGCCCGCGATCGGCGCCAAGGAGTGCATCTTCAACCTCAACCTCGCGTTCCTCGACCCGGGGGACGTGGCGCTGGCATCCGATCCCGGCTATCCGGTCTATACCGGTGGGCCGCTCCTGGCGGGCGCCGAGCCTGTGCTGATGCCGCTGCTGCCGGAGCGTGGCTTCTCGCCCGACCTGGCCGCGATCACCCCCGAGCAGCTCGAACGCGCACGGCTGATGTTCTTCAACTACCCCAACAACCCCACGGGCGCAATTGTCCCCGACGGGTTCTTCGAGGAGGTCGTCGACCTGGCCGGCCGAGCCCGGTTCCTCGCCGTCTCCGACAGCGCCTACAGCGAGACCACCTACGACGGTTACGTGGCACCGTCGTTCCTCCAGACCCCCGGCGCCAAGGATGTGGGGGTCGAGGTGTTCTCGCTCTCGAAGGGCTACAACATGACCGGCTGGCGGTGCGCGGCAATCGTCGGCAACGCCGAGGCCATCTCGCTCTACTGGCGCCTGAAGTCGAACATCGACTCGGGGCTGTTCGAGGCGATCCAGCTCGCCGGCGCCGCCGCCCTGGCGCCGGAGATCGATTCCGAGGTCCGGGCGATGAACGAGGTCTACGCCCGCCGCCGCGACCTCGTCTGCGACGCGCTGGCGCAGGCCGGAGTGGAGGTCACGAAGCCGAAGGGGACGATCTACGTATGGGCTCCGGTGCCACCCGGGTTCGAGTCGGCCGCAGCCTACTGCGAGCACGTGCTCGAAGAGGCGGCCGTGGTGATCTCGCCCGGCGGCGCCTATGGCCCGAGCGGCGAGGGGTTCTTCCGGATCTCGCTGACCACGCCCGACGAGCGTCTGCTCGAGGCGGTCGAGCGGATCCGGCAGCTGTAGCGCCGAGGCTCAGATGACCCGGAAGGACCCGATCTTGCTGACGTTCAGGCCGCCGCGGCCATTGCCGACGGTCTGGGCCTGCCAGTAGTACTTGCCCGGCGTACTTGCCCAGTAGCCCGTGAAGTTGTAGTGGCCCGTGTCGGTCCACTCGCCCGGATGGCCCTTGTAATTCTTGAGCTGGATGAGCTGGCAGCCGCCCCTGAGGTTGTGGCAGTTCTTGAGATGGTGGTACCTGTCGAACTGCTTGTGACGGTTGATCGTCACGAACACGCCGTACTTCCGGGCCAGGGCGCTCGTGTCCTTGACCACGAGGCGCACCTTCCCGCGCCGGACGTTGCCATTCGGCTTGACCAGGGAGGGCGAGGCGCTGCCCGCTGCGATGGCCGACGCGCCCACGACGAACAGCCCGATCAGCGCGATCGCCAGGGTAGCCCCGAGCCGACGTCCTCGTCGATGAAGCATTTTCGATCTCCTGTGTTGCCGGTGGTTCGGGATGCTGGTGGTAGCACAGCTACCATCAGGGACGTGCCACGCACCCGCAACGGACGCCCGCGGGCGTCCTCGCAGAACGGCAACGGGCAGCGTCAAGGGGGCCGCGCCCGGCAGCGCGCCTACGTGATCGCGGCACTCGCAGACGGCGAGTCCGACGAGCTCGCCGAGCTGCGCGAGCTGCTGCGCACCGCCGGTGTCGCCGACGTGGGGGAGATGGTCCAGCGCCGCGACCACCCCCACCCGAACACCTATCTCGGCCCCGGCAAGATCGATGAACTCAAGGAGGAGCTCCGCGGCGCCGACGCGAACCTCGTCGCCGTCGACGACGAGCTCTCACCGCGCCAGGAGCGCAATCTGGAATCCCAGCTCGGGCTACCGGTGATCGATCGCACCGCGATCATCCTTGATATCTTCGCCGCCCACGCGCACAGCGCCGAGGGCAAGCTCCAGGTCGAGCTGGCACAGCTCGAATACAACCTCGCCCGGATGCGCGGCCTATGGTCCCATCTGGAGCGCCTCGGAGGCGGGATCGGCACGCGAGGACCGGGCGAAACGCAGATCGAAACCGACCGCCGCCTGGCCCGCGACCGGATCGCCGCGCTGAAGCGCAAGCTCGACCATGTCCACTCGACCCGGTCGGTGATGCGGGCCGAGCGCGAGCGCGCCCATCTCCCGCGGGTCGCGCTCGCCGGCTACACCAACGCCGGCAAGTCGACGCTGCTGAACGCGCTCACGGGATCCTCGGCTGGCGTCGGCGACCGCCTGTTCCACACCCTCGACCCGACCACCCGTGTGCTCCGCGCCGGCGGGCGCGACTATCTGCTGACCGACACGGTGGGCTTCATCCGCAAGCTCCCGCACCAGCTTGTGGAGGCGTTCGGGGCGACGCTCGAGGAAACCCGCCGGGCCGACCTGATCCTCCACGTGGTTGACGCCTCGGTCCCCGAGGAGGAGCTGCTCGAGATGACCCGTGCCGTGGAGGACGTCTTGTGTGAAATAGGGGCCGATGAGGCCCCGCGCGTGCTCGTGCTCGGCAAGGCCGACCGGATCGACGAGACCCGGCGCACGGAGCTGGCGAACCGCCATCCCGGCGCGGTCCTCGTGTCCTCGGTCACCGGCGAGGGACTCGAGACGCTGACCGAGCGGATCGAGGACGAGTTCGCGCGCGCGCTGCAGGAGGTGGAGCTGCTGATCCCGTTCGAGGAGGGCGCCCGGGTCGCCGAGCTGCACGAGATCGCCGGCGATCTTGACCGGGAGGAGACCCCGGAGGGGGTGCGCGTCACAGCTCGCCTGCCGGCGGTTGTGGCCGCACGCTACGCGCCGTTCGCGCTGGCCCGCCGCCCTGCATGAGCGGTCTGCGCGTCCTGCGTCTGGACGAGCGCGCAGTGCTTCCCACGCGCGCCCACCCCGGTGATGCCGGCCTCGACCTGCACGCGCTCGAAGGGGTGGTCCTCGGACCCGGGGAGCGGGCGCGGGTGCGGACCGGGATTGCGGTGGAGATTCCCGACGGGCAGGCGGGAATGGTGCTACCGCGCTCGGGCCTGGCCGCCCGTCACGGGATCGCGCTCGTCAACGCGCCAGGCCTGATCGACGCGGGGTACCGCGGGGAGCTGCAGGTGCTCCTGCTCAACACCGACCGGCACCAACCGGTCGAGCTCGTCCATGGGGACCGGATCGCGCAGCTCGTGATCGTCGACGTCCGAACGCCGGCGGCGATCGAGGTCGAGGAGCTGGCCGACTCCGACCGTGGCGTCGGGGGATTCGGCTCGAGCGGCGGCTTCGGCGCAGCCGGTGGCGCCGGTTTGGCCGGCTGACCCTGTGTGAGGTGCAGATGATCCGGGGTCAGCTCGGTTTCGTCGGGGGCACGAGCCCGTGCGCCTGCAGGAACTCCCTGGCCACGACTGCCGGGTCGCGGTTGTAGACGTCGACGGCTGCGTTCATCTGCCGCATCTGGCTCGTCGTGAGCAGCCGGGTCACGCGGTTGATCGTCGCCGCGAATGCCGGCCCTTCCTGCTGGAGCACCTTCTCGGAGACGACCGGCACCGCCTGACCGATGCCGAACACCCGCTTGGGGTCGCGGAGCAGCGTGTAGTTGCCGCTGGCGAGCTCACCGTCGGTGGTGTTGACGTACGCCGCCTGCACGGTCCCCTGGTCGAGGGCGTGGTACTGATCCCCGAGGGCCAAGGGCTTGAACGACGCCGGCACGAACCCGTATGCGATCTCGAGCGCCCCGAGACCCGGCGTATCCTGCTGAAACTGCGGCGGGGCGCCCAGGGTCAGGTTTTGGGCGACCTTGCGCAGGTCGCCGATTCCCCGCAGGCCCTGGGCGGAGGCGTACGACACGGTCGTGGCCAGACTGCTCGTGTCGCTGAACGGCGTCGGGTTCAGCAGCGCCAGATTTCGGCGGGTGGCGAACCGGCGGGCCGCGGCGAGTGCGGCAGGGGTGCTGTGAAAGCGGTGCTTGTAGCCGGCGACGGTTGAGTTCCACGTGCTCAGGTACTCGGGATACATCCCCAGGCGCCCGCTGTAGAGCGCCGGCAACGTGACCTCGGTGGGCCCGATGTCACGGTTGAGCTGCACGGTGAACCCCCGGGCGGTGAGGGCTTGCGAATACAGCTCACCGAGCAGGAACTGCTCCGTGTAGTTCTTGTCCCCGATCACGACCAGCGGCTTGCCCGTCCCGGGGAGTGCCTTGGCGCCGGGAGCGGCGGTGGTCGGGGCCTTGGCGGTGGCGACCGGCTTGCCGGTCCCGCAGCCGGCGAGCGGGATCGCGGCCAGCAGCAGCGTCGCCAGCGCGAGCGTGGCGGCGCGAACGTTGTGTGAGTGCGCGGGAGGCGGCATGGGGGGCATCGAGCAGAGGGTCGACCCCAGACCCGCTGCCATCGTTACACGCCGGCGGCTCGCCTTGCGTCCGCGTGGGCGGCCTGCTCGAGCGAGTCATCGAGCGGAGCCAGCGGCTCCTCGCGGCCCAGCGCCGTCGCGATCAGCCAATCGGCGAACCAGGCGTTCTTGGGCAGCAGCGGACCGTGCAGGTAGGTCCCGATCACGTTGCCCGCTCGGACCCCCTCATAAGCATCGCCGCCGTTGTTCCCGTGCCCCTTCAGCACCCGGCCGAGCGGCTGGGCTCCCGGGCCAAGGTGGGTGCGGCCGCCGTGATTCTCGAAACCGGCGAGCACCCGCGGCCGGCCCGGCCGGAGCTCGACCTCGATCGCCACGTTGCCGATCAGCCGCGGGCCGTCCGAGCGCACCGTCTGCAGATCGACCAGGCCGACGCCCGGCAGCGACTCATCCCCGAGCTGGTATCGGCGGCCGAGCAGCTGATAACCGCCGCACACCGCCAGGATCACCCCGCCGCGGGCGGCGACCTCGTGGAGCGCGGCCCGCTTGATGCTCGCGAGATCGAGCGCGCACAGCCGCTGATCGCGGTCCTGGCCGCCGCCGATGTAGTAGAGATCGGCGGCCGTGGGGTCGAGCTGATCGCCCAGGCCGCTGGCGGTGACCGTGAAGTCGATCCCGCGCCACTCGCAGCGCCGCTGTAGCAGCAGCAGGTTCCCCCGGTCGGCGTAGATGTTCATCAGGTCCGGGTAGAGCGCGCACACCCGGAGCGTCGCCTCAGCCACGAAAGACCACCACCTCGCTGCCCACGTAATCGGCCGTCGCCGGCACCGTGACCACGCCGGCGGCCCCGAGCCCTGCCTCGCCGGCCTCGCGCTGCAGCTCGGATGCGGTCACCGCGTCGAGACGGATGCGATCCTCGGCGACGAGCCGCGAGCCATCCGTGGAAACGGTCTCCCGGCGGCGCTCGAGCACGAACCCATCGCCGTCGGTCCGCACGGCGGTCGGTTGGCTCGAGTAGACGACCCCGGCGATCTCGCAGATGTCGGGCAGCGGAGCACCGATTCCCTCGCTGACCTCGAACAGCTCGAGCGTGTCGGTGATCGCCACCGCCACCGCCCCACCCGATGCGAGGTGCTGGCGCGCGCGGCGCAGGAACCGCCGACGGCCCTCGGCGCCACCGAGGAGCTGGATCGTCTGCATCGGCACGATGATCAATGCGAACCGTCGACCGAGCTCGAACTCACGGGCATCGCCCAGCACGGTCTCGACCGGCACCCCACCGGCACGCTCGGCGAGCGCCGCCAAGAGCGCTGGATCGCAATCCAGCGCGGTCACGGCGTGTCCCCGGCGCGCCAGGTCGAGCGTGACCCGGCCGGTCCCGGCGCCGACGTCGAGGATGGGCTCGCCATGTTCGGCGGCAAGCTCGCGCCACACGTCCAGGTCCCGGGCATAGCTTCCGCACTCGAGGTCGTGCCAGACCACGGCGCTCATCGCGGGACCATCGCCTGTCGCTCCCAGAACTGCCCGGTGTAGCCGCGATCCGCCAGCTCATCGCGCAGCTCGAGCAGCGCGGTGTAGGTGGGCAGCGCGTAGAGGTGCTGGCCGGCTGACTCGAGCGCAACGTCGAGCGCCTGCGCCAGCGGAGGGACGACGCGGAGCCGGTCCTCCGGCACCCCGGCGTATTTGAGCCGCAGCGCCATCTCGGCCGCCCGCGTCCCGGCGCACGTCGCCCGCCGCACCGCCGCTGCCAGCACCTCGAAGTCGGCGTCCCACACCCAGGAGACATCGCGGCCGTCGGCAGTCCGGTCGTTGAGGACCGCGAGTACGTCGAGCTCGGCACCTTCGAGCGCGAGGGTGCGCAGGATTTCGTTCGCGCCGGCCGGGTTCTTGACGAGCAGGATCGACAGCTCACGCTCGCCGATCTGGACGCGCTCGGCGCGCCCGAACGCCGCGGTGACGGCCTCGAGGCCGTGCACGACCTGCTCGAACGTGGCGCCGAGCTCAAGGCACAGGGTGGCCGCCCCGAGTGCGTTGTAGACGTTGTAGAGGCCGGGGAGGGGCAACGCGACGTCGGCGGCGCCGTCCGGGGTCCGCAGGCGAAAGCGCGCCCCGCGGGTGCCGTCGAGTGTGATCGACTCCGCGGCAACGGTCGGCTGGGGACGCTCCTGGCCGCAGTTCGGGCATCGGTAGACACCGAGGTGGCCGAGATACACCGCGTCGTACACATACGCCGTCCCGCACCGGCGGCAGTGCTTGGAGTCCGAGGCATGCTGCATCTCCGGCAGCGCCATCGCCGGGTCCTCGACTCCGAAGTAGCTGACGTGCTCGGCGTTGCGGCCGAGATCTGCGATCAGCGGATCGTCGGCATTGAGCGCCAGCCGGGAATCGGTCTCGGCGGCGACGACAGCGGCCCAGCGGTCGGCGATCGTCTCCAGCTCGCCGTAGCGGTCGAGCTGATCGCGAAACAGGTTGGAGAGGAGGATCGCGCGCGGGCGGAGTTCGCGCACGACCCGGTCGAGCCAGAACTCGTCCACCTCGAACAGCCCGAGCTCCCCGTCGATCCGTCCCTTGCTCCGGGCCGCGGCGAGGAGCGTCGATGCCACCCCGCCCGCCATGTTGGCGCCGGCCCGGTTGTGTACCAGCTTCAATCCGGCACGCTCGAGCACCGAGGCGGTCATCGCCGCAGTCGTCGTCTTCCCGTTCGTGGCCGAGAGGACGGCCGAGCCGCGCGCCAGACGCGTCGCCAGCTCGTCGATCGCGTGTGGCTCGAGCCGCATCAGCACCTTCCCCGGCAGCGAGGTCCCGCCGCCGCGGCCGGCTCGTCTGGCCAGCTCGCCCACGGCCCGCGCCGCCGCGATCTTGATCTCCAGCCCGGCCATCAGGGGACCAGCACCCGGACGGCGCGCGGAACGGTTCCGAGCGTCACCGGGAGCTCCGCCACCGGATCTCCGTCGGCGTACACGGTGAACGGCCGATCGGCGCGGATCTCGATCCGCGCGCCCCGCAGCACATGCACGGTCGGCTGGTGGACGTGCTCGCCCTTGAACACGCTCGGAAGCAGCCGCAGGAAGCGGAGCTTCGGGATGTCCTCGACGATCACCACGTCGAGGAGACCGTCGTCGAGCTCGGCGTCCGGGGCCAGCATCATCCCGCCACCGTAGGCCTTGGAGTTGGCCGCGGCGATCGTGTACGCGGACACGCTCCGCGATTCGCCGTCGACGGTGACCTCGAACCTGGCCGGCCGCCAGCTGGCCAGGGTGCGCAGCGCGCCGTAGGCGTAGACAAGGTTCCCGCGGATCAACTTCGACTCGTTCGCGACGCGGTTGGCGTCGGAGTCGAACCCGCAACTCGCGATGCCGATGAAGGTCGCATCGCCGGCGGTGCCGAGATCGATCGGGCGGATCTTCCCCGTTGCCAACACCTGACAGGCGGCGCGGGGCTCCGAGGGGATCCCCAGCACGCGCGCGAAATCGTTGCCCCGGCCACCTGGCAGCACCCCCAGCGTCCCGTCGGTCCGTTTGAGGGCGTCGGCGACGGCCCCGATCAGTCCGTCGCCCCCGAACGCGACGGCGATCTCTCCCCGGCTGGTCGCCGTGCGCGCCAGCTCCCGGGCGTGGTCGAGGCTGCGGGTCAGGTCGAGCTCGTGCTCGAGGCGGAGGTCGCGCAGCGCTCGGCGCACTCCCTCCAGGTGGCGGGCCGTGCGTCCGCCACCCGCGGCGGGGTTGGCGATCACACGGAGCTTCATCCCATCACCAGCTCACGCAGGTCCTCGGCGATGGCCACGGGCGCCGGCTCGGCGGCCGCCTCGGCCTGCTGCCGGGTGGTGACGCCGGTGAGTACGACAGCGCCATCGAGGCCGACGGACGCCGCTCCGGCGAGGTCTGCGTCGAGCCGGTCGCCCACGACCAGCGTCCGTCCCGGACCCAGCCGGTCCAGCGCGGTCCGGAAGATCTGGGGGTTCGGCTTGCCGACGATGGTCGCTGCGCGTTCGGTCGCAAACTCGAGCCCGGTGACGATCGCGCCCGTCCCCGGCGTCAACCCATCGTCGGTGGGGTAGGTGCGGTCGCGGTCGGCGGCGAGCATCTCCGCGCCGGCGAGCACGGCGCGGGTGGCCACGGTCAACTCGGCAAAGTCGAACTCGTCGTGGCCCGCGACGACCACGAGCTCGGCCTCGCTGGCACGGTCGGTGCCGTTCACGATCCGCTGCCCGGAGTCGGCCACGTGCCGGAACACCGCGGGTGAGCCGATCACGAAGGTCGGGGTGGCGCGGCCGCGCTCCGCGAGCATGTGCTGGATCGCCGCGCCCGCGGTCACGACCTCCTCGAGCGAGGCCTGGAGCCCCATCGACCACAGCTTGCGCACGTACTCCTCGGGCGACAGGCGACTGTCGTTGGTGAGGAACATGATCGACTTTCCGGCGGCCCGGAGCGCGCCGACCGCCTCGGCGGAGCCGGGGATCGGCCTGCTTCCGACCCAGACACATCCGTCAAGGTCGAGCACGACCTGGTCGTAGTGGTTGAGCAGACGGGAGAGGGACATCGCGCGAGTGCTCAGAACAGCGACGCCTGCGCCTGAACGGGATCACGCAGACACTCGGGGCCGTCATAGCGGGCGTCGTTGACCGCCGGGCTGACCGGCCGCAGGGCCGTGCGCTCGGGGGAGATCCCGTCGAGCAGGGACGCGAGCTCGCCCGGCCGGGCGGCGTGGTCAAGCCATGCGCGCTCGTGTTCGGGCGCGAGGATGATCGGCATTCGGTCGTGCAGCGCCGAGATGGCCGAGTTGGCCGCCGTGGTCAGGATCGTGCACGTGCGCAGCTTCGTGTCTCCTTCGGGCGCGTACCAAATCGACCACAGTCCGGCGAACGCGAACAGGCCGCCGTCGTCGCGAGTGATGTGGAACGGCTGCTTCGGCCCGCCCGGCTCGCGCCGCCATTCGTAGAAGCCGTCGGCGATGATCAGGCAGCGGTAGCGCTCGAACGAACGGCGGTACGCGGGCCGTTCGGACACTGTCTCGACGCGCGCGTTGATCATCTTCAGGCCGGTGTCGGCGCGCTTGGCCCATGACGGCACGAGCCCCCAGCGCAGCAGCTCGCCGCGGGGTGCCCCCTCCTTGTCGGTGGTGACCGCGAGTACCTCGTCCCCGGGGGCCACGTTGAACCGCTGTCGGATCTCCACCGACTCACCGAGTGGAAACCGGGACCGTACGGCCGTCGGGTCAGGCGTGGCAAGCGAGTAGCGACCGCACACGGCGCCGTGCGCCGTTCAGCGGGAGCGCGCCGCGGCCTGCTCCGCGCGTTCCGCCTGGCTTCGCCGCTGGCGGCGTCTGCCGAAGAACGCCAGCGCGCCGATGGCGACCACGACGAGCGCGAGGCCGTAGAAGATCGCCAGGTCGGTCGAGATTCCTCCGAACGGGAGCGCCACCAGGCTGACGATTCCGAACGCGACCGCGAGGACCAGAATGACCAGGGCGATGATGATCAGGATCCCGCGAATCCGGGCCACGATCCCGGCACTCTTCGGCGGGGCGACCAGCCCCATCAGCTTCAAGCCACGCAGCTGGCGGTTGGTCGGGGACTCGACCCCGAGCCGCTCGGTGGCCTTCTTCAGGTCATCCGCCCGGCGCTCGGCCAGCGCCAGCGACGCGTCGGCCATCCGTCGCAGCTGAAGCCGCTCCTGCGGTCGGGCCGCGGCGATGGCGCGCTGAAAGTGCGCCCGCGCGGCCTTGGCGTCGTAGCGCTCCGCCGCCCGCGCGCCGAGGATCGCCTGCGCGGCAGCCTTGAACCGGGTCTCTGACTCGAGCTCCTCGTCGGTGCGGCTCTCGAGCTGCTGCATCGCGGCGAGCTGGCTGCGCTGCTCAACGCGCATCGTCCGTTGCTGCTTGGGCATGTGCTGTGGAGTCTAGTGCGGCCGAACGCCGGCGCGCCGGGCGGACCTAGTGCCGTGCGGCCGAGCGGGCTGGGGGAATCACTTGCTCGGCTTGACCACCAAGATGCGCTGGCTGGTCAGGTACTGGCCGGACGTGTTCGGGGTGGCCGGCGGCGAGCGATAGACGTCGATGTGGTGGCCGTTGATCGCCCCACCGGTGTCCTGGGCGGTGAACCAGCCGCCGTGGCCGTCGTGGGCGTAAGCCGGCACATACACCCGGCTGCCCATCGGGATCACCCTGGGGTCGACGGCGATCGACTGGTAGTAGTGCAGCGGCAGCGACGCGCCCGGCGCGAACGTCACGCCCTTCAACGGCACGTACGTGTGCCCGACCCCGGCCGACCAGCCACCCGCGGCGAGTGGGAACGTGACCGCGCCGTGGGAGTTGCGCCAGAACGCGCCGGCCCGCCAATACGGCGCGCCCGCCGCGAAGCCCCTGGCCGCCGAGGTAGGACGGCCGGCGGCAGTCACCCAGCCGCCGTTGCCGAGCGCGTCGATGTGGTACATGCGCCCGTCCAAGCCGATCCCCTCGCCCTCCATCGAGACGCCGGTGGCGGAGTACAGCCAGTCGATCCGGTGCTTGCCCGGGAGCCCCGGAGCGGTGACCAGCGCCCCGCTGAACCAGCTCTCGGGAGCCGGCCAGTACTCGGTGATCGTGACCCCGGTCAGCCACCGACCCTTGCCCTTCGCCGGCTTCGTCGGGCCGCGGGCCGCCTTGCGCTTCGGCGTGGGCGCAGGACCTGTCGGTGAACCGCCGCCGCTCGGCAGCGGCGACGGGTTGCCGGCGCCGCTCCCACCGCCGGCGGCGCTCGCCACCGGCGCCACCAGCGCGGACGACGCGGCGGCGAGTGCGAGCACGATCAGCCAGCGACCGGCCCGGAGTCGCACTGCGCGCGTCATCGCTGCGCTTTGCGCGCCCGCCGAGCTCTCCGACCCACGCGCGGAAGAGTAAACGCTGCGATCCCGCTGCATCTGGACGTGTATCGGCAGCGCACCTGCATGCCTCGACCCTCTGGGCGGCACGTTGCGCTCTGCTCGGAAGCCACAAACCCGCGATCCGTCGCCCCGTCGCCCCGCCGCCCGGTCTGGTCGAATAACCGCATCATGGGGTCGGTTTTGCGACCAGGCTCCGAGGATCCGCTCCCGATCCTCGCGCTGAGCGACGGCTTGGTGACGCTCCGGCGAGCTACGCACCGGCCGATAACCGGCGGCGCGGTCTCACGTGTGGCATGCCCAGGGCTTCGTGAACGTGCTCTCGTAGACCCAGAGCGTGATCGAGTTGACCGGCGTGAGGTCGACCATCGCTGCCCAATGCTCGTTCATGAGCATCGTGTCCCGCCCACCACGGCCGTTGTAACCGAAGCAGAAGCTGACCCCGGCGTTGCGCCCGTTGACCGGGTACTGGTTGTTGTAGACCAAGTGCTCGCCGAGTTGATGGCGCAGATTATGCGCGCCGTAGGAGTAGTAGATCCCGTGCTTCTCGGGCCCGGTGCGCCAGGTCAGGCGCTTGGGGTAGATGCAGAACGCCCCGTACGGGCAGCCCTTACCGGGTTTGCCGGTGATCCTCCACGCCATCGATGTGCCGGCCAGCGGCCCGCAGGCGATCGTCGCGCCAGCCACGAGCGCCAGCATGCAGACGCCGGTCCTTCGCATCGTTCCTCCCGTCGTCGAAGCACGTACCTCTGGGGTGGACTACCCGCTTCACATAACAACCGGGGAGCGGGGGAGTCGCGCTGCTTACAGCCGGCCCCGCACCGCCGGCCGGCCACTCCCGCCGTGTGGCCAGATCTCGAGCGTGTACGCGCGCGGATGCTTGGCGATCGCGCCGAGCTTGATGTTGCGGCCCCCGACACAGGCTCCGTTGCGCGCCAAATTGAGGATGAACAGCTTGCGCCGGCGGTGGGCGATGGCGAACGACGACAACGGTGACGTCGACCGGAGCTGGAAGCCGCGCACCGGGCGCACCTTGACGCACAACTCGGGTGGCGATCCGATACCGGGGGGATGGGGAAACAGCCAAATTCCCGCCCTGCCTCGCGCATGACGCCCGTGCACGATGATGTGGTAACTCGCTAGCGCCCTGCCCTGGCCGCCCGGCGGCCGCGGGAACCGGCGGGCGAGCGCCACCGTGGACGTGAGCCCGCCGAGCATTACCGCAACGGCAACGACGGCCATCGTCCTCGGAGTCACCCTCACAAGGTACGCCTATAAGTTGAAGCCAGCGCGTATCCGGCGCAGCAGTCGTCCGTGTGCGCCGTACCAGAGCGCGGCGTCGATGCGCTCGCCGGCGTGACCCTGAACCGCCGCCACGTTGCCGCGCACGACGACCGTCGGCCTGCGATCGCTCAGGACGAAGGCCACGCGAGTCACAGCGTCAGGCACGACGATGATCCATCGTCCATCGGATGGAGTCTGGGTGAACGCAACTCCGGCCGCGATCTGCGCCGCAGTCCACTTGCGCGCACCCGAAGACGGAAAGACCGCGAGCGTCTCCTCGCGTGGAGGAGGACGAGCGCACGCCCGCTCGGTGCCGGTGCAGTGCGGCACGGACGTCGGCGGGGTGAACGGGACCAGGAGGATCCTCGCGCCCCACGGCCCGATCGTGCCGAGGCGGACGAGCGCCAGATCCGGCCGCGAGCCGTTCGCGACGTAGGGGCTCCACTGCGGCTGTCGCTCGATCGTCCGCAGCATCGCCGGGTTACGGTCGGCCTTCGTCTGAGGACGTCGCAGCACCGCGAGTAGCTGGATCAACTGCTTCCTGCCGCGGACGTCCTTCGAGGAGCCTCCGCACCCGGCGACCCCGAGGGCCACGAAGGCAATTGCCACGCACACGTTGATCCGCGCAACCATCGACTCACCCGTCAGTGACGCTAACCCGGCGAAGTTTGAACTGGGTTAGCGGACCGCCACCGTCGGTGGCGATGTCGGGGACCGCGAGAAAGAGAACGGCGTCGCGAGGGCCGAAGCGATCCACGAGCCGGCCTCGGGCCGGACCGAACAGCAATCCACCGGCGGTAGATGCGGCGAGCACGAGGCTGGCGCTCGCGAACGAGTGGGTGACCGACCGGGCAAACAGTACGAATGCCACCGGAGTCATCGTTGTCGCGATGCCCAGCGCCAAGAACGATCCGGCGAGCCTCAGGGCCCCGCGCGACCTGAGAACGTCGCGGTAAGCGGCTGCGGCCCCTATTTCAGCTGCCCTGCCATTCCTCGCGCAATAAGCCAAACCAGACAATGTCAACCCGACGTCCACGCTCGACGTTGCGACGGCGCAAGATGCCCTCCTGCCTGAATCCAAGCCGCCGTGCGAGTGCGGGCACGATCTGGTTCTCGGGGATGGTGGTCATCTCAACGCGCGACAGATCGAGCGCCTCGAACAGCCAGGAGACCGTCAGCGCGACCGCACGCGATCCGACCCCACGACGACGCTGGCCGGGCGCCACCCAAAAGCCGAGTTCGCCGCGCCGGTGGTGATCGTGGAGTGAGTGGACGATCACTTCGCCCCAGAACACATCGGTCGGCGCGTCGACGATCGCGAGCCGGACAAACTTGATGTCCTCTTCGGTGCGCTCGGACTGCCGTTCGATTCTTTCGCGGACAGACGCCTCGTCGGGATCCTTCTCGAGGCCGAGTAGTCCACCGAGAGCGGGATCGTCAAGGAACGCAGAGGCGTAGGCGGCCGCGTCATCAGTTCTCATCGGGCGAAGCGCGACGACACCATCCTCGAGACGTTCAGGCAGGGAGATCCTCACGACCGGCATTGTGGCGAGCCGAGTCCCAGGCTGGGCAGCTCAAGAGGCACGTGCGGCTGACGAGCTGTCGCTCTACATACAGGTAGACATAAGCGCGATTATCGAGCATTAAAACCAAGCTCAGGCCGGGCCTCACGCCCTTAGTCGTGGCAGTAGCTCGCGAGCCAGATTCCGGCCGCGAGGAACACGGCGGCTCCAGTAAGCAGTGCCGCAATGACTCCGAAGACGATCGCGCGGCCCCTCGAGCGCGTCTGAACCGTCTCGAAGATCGCCACGATCAGAGCGGGCATCACGATCAGCAGGACAGTCGCCGTTTTGGTCGGGCCGCTGCCGTTGATTCCACATTGGCTCCCGAAGTCGTGCAGTGACCACAAGAACCAGGTCGCCCCTGAGATCAGGGCGAGAATCACCGTCAGAGCGAAGGTCGCTGCCGTCGATCGCTGCATAAAGCTGGATGATCGACACGCAGCTACGAGAACTTCAGGGACACGGGATGTCCCGCCAGGCCCCGCCTGCGCCTCGCCCGCTGGCAACCGTGGCGCCGTCAGAAGTAGCCGCGATACCCGGTGAGCTTGGCGAGATGCTTCAGGAGGCGCATCGAGGCGATGTAGCGTCGAAAGCCGCCCGGCGCGCCGCTGCCGTTGCTGACGTCGTTGCAACCTCGTAGATCCACCGCGATCGTCAGCGTCGTGCGTGGATAACTGGCGAGGATGACGATCACGGAGCCGTCGTCTTTGGGGCACTTCGCTGTGAGCGACCCGAGGCGCAGGTGATTCAGCTCACGGGCGAACCGTTCTATCTCCCCTCGACGGACAATCAGGACGGACCGGCCAAGACCTTCAGGCGATCGGGTGTTCAGCCCTAGGTAGCGGCAGATGCGAAGCGCTAACGCTCCCGGAGGCAGAACGTGGCGCCTGGCGGCTGGCCACGACGTGTGCAGCGGTGGGTCTCGCGACTGCTTGGCGCAGCGAGGCGAGTGCACCCCCGTAGCGGTTGCGCCAGTCGCGATCGCTAACAGTGAGACGGTCGCCAAAGCACTGATAAGCGCCGCGCGGAGCGTCATGGAGTCGATCCTATGCCCGACCCGACGTTCGCGCGAGCTCAGCTGCGGTGGTAGCCCGTGAGGGTTTCCAACTGGTTCAGGAGGTGCTCTGAGGCGACGTAGTCTCGATTTCCGTTGGTGACCTGCGTGCAGCCGGTGAGGATGACGGCGATGGCGAGTCGCCGATGCTGTGGATAGCGCGCGAGGATCGTGATCATCGAGCCGTCATCTTTCGGGCACAGGGCGTGCGCCGGCAGCCGGCGCAGGGAGTTCAGTTCGTGAGCGATCTGGCGTATCTGCTGCTGCTGGATGACCAAAACCGTCCGCGCCAGTGCCCCGGGGTCGCGCGTATTGCCCCCGAGGTAGCGGCAGAGCCGAAGCGCCGAGGCTCCTGGAGGAGCGACGTGCCGGCGCGCGGGCGGCCACGACGTGTGTGGGATTCCCACGGCTTCCCTGGCCGCGCACGTCGGCGCTGAGACCGGCGAGCGCACGCTCATGCGCGCCACGGATGACAAAGCAAGCGCGAGCGTCGAGGCGCCAACGAGCCCGACAGTAATCAGGATTCGACGCGCCATGACTACGGCGATCCTAAACGCGCCAGCCCGGCGCGGTTGCGGACCTGTGGCTACGGCGGTTAGGGTTGCGTGGCCATGCGACTCAAGGGGGCTGCTCTCGGTGTGACCGTGCTGATGCTGGCAGCCGTGTTGGCGGTGCCGGCGGCTGCGGGTGCGCAGGTCGGCCGGCTGGTCGGCTTTCTCGTCCGACCGACGAGCCAGGGCCGCGGACAGGCCAAAGCGCACGCACGCAGCCAGCAGCGGCCGCAGACGCTGCATCTCGTGCTCACCAGCGGCTCAGGTCACAAGCGGCAGATCGCGGTGGGCCACGCGGGCCGGTTCTCCCTGCAGTTGCCGGCCGGCCACTACGCGGTCTGCGATACGACGGGCGCTGGCGCTTGCCACCGATCGAGTTGTCCGGTGACGCTGGTCGGCACCCGCTTCGGGCCGACGGGCCAGTCGCCGCCCGTCAGCACGATCGTGATCCTGCCGAAGCTGAAAACCCACATCCAGGTCACCTGCTCTACCTGAACCCTGGCGAGCGCGGCGAGCGGTCCCGCAACTTCCTGACGGTAGTGGGTATGTAAGGGCCGAGAAAACGAGAGGAGTCTCCTAATGAATCGCAGGGTGAAGCTTGCGCTGGCAGTACTCGGACTGCTCGCGCTGGCCGCGACTGCCGCGGTCGCTGCCTCTACGCCGTCGGCCGCCACCGGTCCCGCCACATCGATCACCACCACCAGTGCGGTGATCCACGGCACGGTCCATCCTGGTGGCGCCAAGACCTACTACAACTTCCAGTGGGGCCCCACGACCGCCTACGGATCGACCAGCAAGGCGCGCTCCGCCGGCTCTGGCACCAACGCCGTGCCGGTCCAGCTCGGGCTGCACGGCCTGCACCCCGGCACGACCTACCACTACCGGATCGGCGTGCTCAGCCATCTCGGCATCGCCGAGGGGCCGGACCGCACGTTCAAGACCAAGGGCAACCCGCCGGCCGTCCCGACGACCGGCGGCGTCAGCTCGATCAGCAGCAACAGCGCCACCGTCCAGGGGCTCATCAATCCCAACAACGAGCAGACAAACTGGTACGTGCAGTACGGACCGACGACGGCCTACTCGGCCAGGACCAATGCCCAGACGCTGCCCGCCGGCGCCGCGCCCGTGGCCGTGACGGCAACGCTCCCCGGACTGCAGTCGGGCGCGGTTTTCCACTACCGCTTCGTTGCCGTCAACCGCGGGATCACGCAGGTCGGCAACGACGCCCAGTTCATGACCTACCCAAACCCCGCTCGCGTGCCCCGGATCAGCGTGAAGACGCGGCCGGGCCACGATGGCAAGCGCCCGTACACGTTCACCACCACGGGCACCGTCCACCACCCGGCGTTCATCGCCAGCACCTACGCGTGCAGCCAGTCGGTGCGCGTGCGGTACTTCATGGGCGGCCGGCGCGTCGGCCAGAAGACGACGCCGGTCCAGCCGAACTGCACGTTCTCGGCCACGGCGAGCTTCAAGCGGCTCCCCAAGCACGCCAAGAGCCGGCCCGTGCACCTCAAGGTCGTGGCGACGTTCCTCGGGAACGGCTACCTGGCCGAGCACAGCGCCAAGGCCGGCAACGTCACGGAGGGCTGACAGGTATCGCCAGCTGCGCGGCCGTCTACGGGCGGTCGCGCAGCCGGTACACCAGCCGCAGCCCGGACCACACCTCGTCGATCGCGCACACCTTGTTGTCGACGAGCCCGGCGGCCAGCCCCAGTTCGCGGACCACCCCCTCGCCGACGTCCGTGGCGACCCCCGAGGCCCGTTTCGGCCACGCGATCCACAGGCCCGCGCTTGGGGTCATCGCCCGCTGAAGCGTCGGCAGCCGCCGCGCCAGCGAAGCACGCGACGTGAAGAACGCGACGATCACGTCGAGGGGCGCCCGCGCCTGACCAATCACCGTCACACCCGAGGGCAGCTCTCCCAGTGTTGCCTCGAACCCCGATGGCGCCCCGAGCAGCCCAAGCCGCGACCCCGGCTTGATTCCGAGCTTCATGGGGAGCGGCGTGCTCGAATACCCGGCTGCGGCCCTCACCGCGACCTCACGACAGCCCGGTTTCGGCTGCCACCTCGGCGAGGACCTTGGAGAGCTGGCTCCCCTGCCAGGCCACGGGCGAGCGCCCGGATTCGTCGAGCACCAGGCGCGCGCCCGGGATCGCGGCGGCGTATGCCTCTCCGATCGCCTGCGGGTGCTCGGGGTCGGCCTCGTCGGCGCTGGCGACGACCGCCACCGGTACCTCGATCGCCCCCAGTT